>JBAGRP010000001.1:4064411-4377058 GCA_036924855.1 Nitrobacteraceae bacterium AZCC 2146 | reverse complement strand
GCCAATCTGATTGACGCCGTGCGGTCCTACGCGCTCGGCTTCATCTTCACGACAGCGCTACCGCCACCGATCTGCGCGGCGGCAACCGCAGCGATCCGGCACTTGAGGACCTCTCAATGGGAACGGGATCGCCACCAAGACCGCGTAGCGCGGCTGAAATCGGTGCTACACACGACAGGCTTGCCCGTGATGCCGAGCGAAACTCACATCGTTCCGGTGCATGTCGGCGATCCCGAGAAATGCAAATTGATCTCCAACGTTCTTCTATGGAAACATGGCATCTACATGCAGCCGATCAATTATCCGACCGTGCCGAGGGGCCACGAACGGCTCCGCATAACGCCCTCCCCTCATCATAGCGATGAGTTGATGGATCATCTCGCCGAGGCACTGACAGACGTGTGGGATCAGCTTGGACTTCCACGGCGTGATCGGCCTACAGCCATGACTAAGTCGAGAGATAGTCGAATCCATGCCGACTCGATAGCCTGAACCTACCTTGGTACGAATTAGCCACACAGGCGTGCAATAGCGTGAGCCGGCACCAGACGCTACCGATCAAGTTGAAAGCGGAATGCAATGGAACCGGATCCAACGAGCCGTCAGTTGCAAGACTCCAGGAGACTGGTGCCGCCTGGGGCCGGCGTTGTCGGCCGCGAGCGCCATCAAGCCTGTTCGCGATCCGGCCGACTTAGGTGGTGACCAAACAGAGTTTGGCCCCCAGGTAGCCGCCTGGGCAAGAGATGAGAAGTGGCGGCGAGTGATGTCGCGACCGGCGTTTGGATCTCATCGACCAAGGCCGCCACGTATTCGACCTCTGAAAAACCAATCCTGAAAGGTTCCGGCATGGTCGGACCCACCCTGAATCGGTCAGTACCGCATCTTGGTGTGGTTTAGCAATTTCAATGGCTTACAGACATCGACTCGGTTTTAATGCGTTTCAATACCGATCGACTCGTTCTTAAATTCAAAACCGACTCGTTCTTTCGACGCAGGATCGCGTAGTTTCAGGGGGTTAGTCGACTCGCTCTTAGAGTGTCGGCATAATAGCCGCTTGTGGTGCGCTTGCCGGGACGACAAAGTCTATCTCCGCAACACCGCGATCATGCGGCTGGCAAAGGCAAGCCGCTCTGCCATTACCGAGACGAAATAGGTCAGCAGTTTCTGGCTCAGCGCTGCATGGTTCAGCTTGATGTCTTCGAACGCCGCGGCGCGCAGCACGTAAAGCACGCTGGCGATTTCCGCCTGGATGGTGGCGCTGCGCGGCGCGTCGGCGACCAGACCCATTTCGCCCACCGTCGTATAGCGGCCGAGGCTGCGCACCCGCGTCAGCCGTCCGTCGCCGGCCGGAACCATGATGCCGACGCGGCCGTCGAGGATGAAATGCATCGAATCGGCGGCGTCGCCGGCGTGGACGATGATCTCGCCGGCGCCGACTTCGACGCGCTGGCAGCGCCGCATCAATTCATCGGCGTCGTCGGTGGTGCGCAGGATTTTCGTGAACCAGTCGCGCAGGCTGCCTTCCTCCTGCGCCAGCCCGCGATGCCGGGCGATCACCTCGTTCTCGCACCACTCCAGCGCGCGATCCAGTTCTCCAACCACACTGACGTCATCGCCGATGAACTGGCTGGCGCGCAGATTCCGTTCGGCCGAGGTCTGGAGATTGGCGAGGACCAGCCGGATGCCGCGCTCATGCGCAGTCCGCTTGATCTGGGCGAAGCTGTGCGCCGCCGACGAATCGATGCCGGTCACCAGCTTGAAATCGAATACCAGATATCGGCATTCGGGATTGCGCCGCAGCAGGGACTTGACGTGCTGATACAGCCGGTTGGCCGAGCCGAAGAACAGATAGCTCTGCAGGTTGAGGCCCTGGATTTCGCGCCCATGGGCCGCGAGCGCCCGTTGATCGTCCAGCGACCGGTCCAGCGAGCTGCGATATTCCGACCCGTCGAACCCGTATTTGATGGAGCTGACGCGCGATACGCTCAGGGCGAAGGTGGTGCAGCCGATCACGACGCCGATCAGCACCCCGGCGACAAAACCCCATTGCATGATGATGACGATGATCGCCAGCAGCGAGAGGTAATCGAGCGTCGATAGCCGCCGCCGCGATTCGATGATCCAGCGGTGCAGCTGCTCCATGCCAAGATAGAGCAGCAGTCCGCCGAGCACGAATTTCGGCATGTAGCCGAGCAAGGCGGGATCGACCACCAGCATGCAAGCCGAGATGGCCGCGACGGTCAGGCCGGACAGGCGGCCGGTCGCGCCGCTGTTGAAATTCAGCATGGTGCGGCTGATCGAGGCGCAGCTGGCGTAGCCGCCCAAGGCGCCGATGATGATGTTGGCAGCGCCGGTGGCGTTGAGCTCGCGCTCCAGGTTGGCCTCGCGATGGGTCGCGACCTCGACGCCGGTGGTATTGAACAAGGTACTGATGGCGGTCACGAAGATCACGGCGATGAAGTTGCCGATCATCCCCGGCAGCGCCTCCCACGGATAGCGTGCCGCGCCGATGAACTCCCAGGGGAGCGTCAAAGTGGCTTTCGGCAGCGTCGCGAAAGTCCACCCCATCGCCTGTGCGTCGGCGATCGACACGCCCGCGATCCGAAAGCAGATATGGGTGGCGACGACGCCGGCGACCAGGATCGCCGGCAAGGCCAATGGATTTCGCGAGCGATGCCAGATCAGGTAGATCGTCAGCGCCAGCGCGGAGGCGGCCAGCAGTTCGTAGAGCGTCATGGCATTGGCAAGGGTGGCCAACGCTGCAAACTGAAGTTTCTGGCCGGTGATGACCTGAATCGCGCCGGCGACGATCAGGCAGGCGGTGGCGCCGAGGAACCCGCCGATTACCGGATAGGGCACGTAGCGGATCGCGCGACCCATCCGACTGAGGCCGAAGCCGCAAAGCACGATGCCGGTGACGACGGTGGCGGCCGACAGTGTGATCAGTACCGGGCCGAGCAAGGCAGCCGAGGGATCGGCCGCGACCATATGCTCGACCAGCGCCGCCGACAGGATCGCGGTCACCGCGGCGGTCGAACTTTCAGGCCCGGCGATCGCAAAGGGAAAGGTACTGCCGAGCGCAATCACGGCGGCTGCGATGGCTGCGGAAATGAAGGTCGCGGCTACGCCATAGGGCAGCAACGGCGCCAGCGGCCCCGCAAAGATCAGCACCGCATAGGACAGGCCGAAGGTGACGGTGAGCACGCTGGCGACGGCGCCGGCGAACACGTCGTTGCGCCAGGCGGCAAGCTTTGGGGCGAAAGTGGATGAATCAGCCACGCGCGAACCCGTCCGCGATGGCGAAATAGTTGAGGCTGGACACTGGATGGTTCACGCACAAACCTGTCGAGGCATGCGCGACAGGCGCAACCGCCATTGTCTTTGGTAGACGACGGCGGCGCGGTCCGACAACAGAAATATTGGGATTTCGGTTTCAAAGCTTGAAACTTGCGGCGTGCGCTCCGGCGCGGCGGCGACTTCACCTCTCCCCGCCTAGCGAAGCTTCGCTTCGTGCGGCGGGGCGAGGGATGACGAGCCCGCGGCTGTTACGAAACCACCAGCTCCGCGCCGGTCAGACGGCGATAGGCTTCGAGGTAGCGTCTGCTGGTCGCCTCGATGACGCTGGCGGGCAGCGGCGGCGGTGGCGCTTCGCCATTCCAGCGGCCGGCGCGGCGCTCGATGTCGAGATAGTCGCGCAGCGGCTGCTTGTCGAAGCTCGGCTGCGGCTGGCCGGTCTTGTAGACGTCTGCCGCCCAGAACCGCGAACTGTCGGGGGTCATCACCTCGTCGATCAGAATGATCCGGCCGTCGGCCTCGCGGCCGAATTCGAATTTGGTGTCGGCGATGATGATGCCCCGCTCGCGGGCGATTTCCTCGCCCTGGGTGTAGACCGCGCGGGTCATGCTCTCCAGCGCATAGGTGGTTTCGTCGCCGAGGATCTCGCGCATTTTTGCGATGGTGATGTTCTCGTCGTGGCCGGTCTCGGCCTTGGTCGCCGGGCTGAAGATCGACGGCTCCAGCTTTTCGCTTTCCAGCAGGCCATCGGCGAGTTTCTCGCCGGCCAGCGTGCCCTGTGCGGCATATTCCTTCCAGGCCGAGCCGGACAGATAGCCGCGGATCACGCATTCGATCGGAAACACGGTGGTGCGCCTGCACAGCATGGCGCGGCCGGCGAGCGAGGCGCGATGGCCCTGCAGCGCAGGCACTTGCCTGATGATGGCGTCGGCGTCGGCCGAGATCATGTGATGCGGCACCACGCCGCCGAGCTGGTTGAACCACCACGCGCTGATCTGGGTCAGCACCGCGCCCTTCATCGGGATCGTCTCCGCCATCACCACGTCGAACGCGCTGATGCGGTCGGTGGTGAGCAGCAGCACGCGGTCCTCGCCGACAGCGTAGATATCGCGCACCTTGCCGCGCCCGATCAAAGGAAGCGGCAGGTCGCTGGCGGACATCGTGGTCATATCAGGAACTTTCGAAAGCAGCGCTGTCCGGCGCGAGTGCCGGCGGCGACGTTGTGAGAGGAGAAAATTATTCCGGCAGCGGAATGAATTCGTGCTCGTTGGGGACGTGGGCGAAGCGGCCGGTCTTCCAGTCCTGCTTGGCCTGCTCGATCCGCTCCTTGCTGGAGGAGACGAAATTCCACCACAGATGCCGCGGGCCTTCCAGCGCGTCGCCGCCGAGGAACATCATCCGGGTGTTGCGCCGCGCCTTGACGGTGATGGCGTCGCCGGGCCGGAAGATCAGCAGCCGCGGGCCTTCATAGCGGTCGCCGGCGATTTCGATCTCGCCATCGACTATATAGATCGCGCGCTCCTCGTGGTCGGGGTCGAGCGGCACCGAGACGCCGGCCTCAACCGCGACCTCGGCATAGAACCAC
Source organism: Nitrobacteraceae bacterium AZCC 2146 (assembly GCA_036924855.1). NCBI lineage: Bacteria > Pseudomonadati > Pseudomonadota > Alphaproteobacteria > Hyphomicrobiales > Nitrobacteraceae > Nitrobacteraceae bacterium AZCC 2146. Next base: position 4,372,179 of record JBAGRP010000001.1, on the reverse strand, counting down.
GGCGACACCATCGAAACCGGCGACATGACGCCGAAGGCCTTGCCGGCGATCACGCGCGCGGAAAATCCAGTCTCCTGTACGGTGGGCAGGCTGTCGGCGCCGTAATGCTGGAACGACGGCGCGATTTCCTCGGAGCCGACCGGCAGCGCGATCCAGCTCTGCAGGCCGAGCATCTTCTGGCCGTTCTTGCGCTGCACGTCGGGCGTGCGCTCGGAATGGGCGATGCCGCGGCCGGCGGTCATCAGGTTCATGGCGCCGGGCTGGATCTCGCGGACATTGCCCTCGCTGTCGCGGTGCATGATGCTGCCGTCGAACAGGTAGGTGACGGTGGCGAGGCCGATATGCGGATGCGGCCGCACGTCCATGCCCTTGCCGGACATGAACTGCACCGGGCCGAAATGATCGAAGAAGATGAAGGGGCCGACCATCTGCCGCTTGCCATGCGGCAGCGCGCGGCGGACCTCGAAACCGTCGCCAAGATCGCGGGTGCGGGGCACGATCACCAGCTCAAGGGCGTCGCAGGACTGCGGGTCGCCGAGAATCGGATCGTTGGAGGGTTGCCAGCTCATGAGGTCTCCTGGGTATATCCGGAGCATCATAGCAGCAATTTTCCGGGGCCGTCCAAGCCCCGGAAACCGGTGGTTGGGGAGGGGGTCTATAGCGGCCTGATCTGCACCTTGCGGAATTTCACCACGCCGGAGCCGTATTGCAGGGCGAATGGGCCGGCCGCGTGTTTGCTGTCCTGAACGTCGGCGGTTTTTTCGCCGTTGAGCGTGACGACCAGATGCGGACCCTGGGCGCTGATCTCGTAGGTGTTCCATTTGCCGGCGGCCTTCGGCATCGGATTGACCTTGGCGACATCAACGATCGCGCCGGTGCCGTAGGATGGATCTGGCCGCTTGTCGAAGATGTTGACCTCGTAGCAGACCTTGGAATCGATCATCTTGTTGGTGTCGCAGCGAATGAAGACGCCGCTGTTGGCTTCCTCGTCGGTCCAGAACTCAGCCTTGATCTGAAAATCCTTGTAGGAGGTTTTGGTGACAAGGTAGGAAAGGTCCTTACCGGCGAGCTTGTCGGCAACAAGTGCGCCGTCCTTCATCGTCCAGTTGGCCTCGCCGACCTGATCCCAGTCGCCCATTTTGGTGCTGTCCAGCAGCGTCACCCATCCACCTTCGGACTGACTGTAGGCCGTGCTGGAATACTGCAAAGCAGCAAAGCCGAGTACTGACACGGCTGCGATCGCGAAAACGCGTTTCATGGTGATTCCCCTCCCGGTTGCATTTTATTGCCGCAACGATAGCAACGGAAGGGAGCGTATGCAAACCGACCTTGCATCGTGGCTGCGATCAGAAGATCGCTCCACACACATTGTTTAGTTCTTCCGTTTAGTGCGGCCACCGTCGGACGTGGCGCCATCGCGCAGCACCTGTTGCAGCGCCTGAATGTTTGGTGACCCCGCGCCCTTGCGCCAGATCAGCACGGTTTCGGCGCGATTTTCGCCGGACGGCAGGCGATGAACGGTCAGCCGCTTGCCCTCCGGAAATGTCGTCAGCACGCTTTCCGGCAGCAAAGCGATGCCCATGCCGGCCACGACGCAGCCGAGCATGGCGTGGTATGAGCCGAGTTCGATGGTGCGCTCAGGCATCTCGCCGCGCCTGGCGTACCAGTCCTCCAGTCGCTTGCGATGCGGGCAGCCGTTCTCGAAGACGAGAACCGAGCGCGGAGGGCTGCCCCTTTTGCCGATAGCAGGATGACCGGCGGCCGAAACGATCACCGATTCTTCCTCAAAAGCGTGCATTTTCTCGAAAGGGGCATCCGCGATGGGCTCGGCGACGAAGGCAGCGTCGAGTTCGCCGGCGAGAAGCGCTTTCGCCAAAGTTTCCGGATTGCCGATACGAAGCTCCAGCACCACGTCGGGATAGAGCTGGTGAAACTGGTTCAGCGGTTCGGGCAATCGCACCGCCGCGGTGCTTTCCATCGCGCCAAGACGAAACACGCCGCGAGGCCGCGGATCCTGGACCGCGGTGCGGGCCTCGTCGGCCAGCGCGAGCAGCCGGTCGGCATAGCCGAGCAGCACCTGGCCTGCCGGCGTCAGATGCAGGCGCTTGCCCTCGCGGATGAACAGCGATGTGCCGAGATCGTCCTCAAGTTGACGAACCCGCGTCGTCACATTGGACTGCACGCGATGCAGCCGCTCCGCGGCGCGGGTCACGCCGCCCTCGCGCACCACGGCACGGAAGATGCCCAGTTCGGATAGATCCATGTATCTCTCCATGAGATTGAAATCATCATGATTATTCATTTTATGTGATTTGTCGCGGGGGGTAAACCATCATCACGGCCGCGGCTTCCGCACCGAGAAGGAGTTGGACATGTCCGACGACGGGTTCGATCCGCGCTCGTATGACGTTCGATACCTGACGCCGCTGCAATGGACTGCACGGAAGAGATCCATCATCGAGCGGGCGCATGCCGAGCGTCGCCGGACAATTCGTCTGATGTTTGCGTGTGCCATTGGCGCGGTTCGGAGCGCCTGTCGTCGCATGCGCCACCGGCAGGAGGCGCGCGACGCGCTTCGTTCCATGACCGATTACGAATTGAAGGATATCGGCCTTGCGCGTTCCGGGATCGAAGCCGCGATCCGGCGCGGCGAGCAGGATGCGAACTCGGCGACTTTGTCTGAACCACGCCAACTTTGGAGAGCCATGATGTCGAAAGCCTATTGGATCGTGCGCGTTTCGGTCCGTGACGAGGAGCACTATCCGGAATACCTGGCCGCCGCGCGTCCGGCATTCGAAAAATTCGGCGCGAGGTTTATCGTACGCGGCGGTGCGTTCGAGACGATGGAAGGCAGCGCCCGCGATCGCAACGTGGTGGTCGAATTTGCCGACCGCGCCACCGCGACGGCGTGCTATCGCAGCGCGGAATATGACGCTGCCAAAGCGATCCGTCAGAAGTATGCCGAGGCCGACTTCATCATCATCGACGGCCCATAGCGGCAGGCTACTCTCGTCCCAGCGCCGTCGCCGTTGCGACGCGATCAAAACGCTCCAGCGACAGGATGGCGTCGGCGAATTTCTCCGCGCCGCCGTTCAGCACCGGGCGCGCCAGCTGCAAAAACTTCTGCTGCATCGCTTGCGCGTCGGGAAACGACGATGGCTCGCCGGAGGGGTCGGCGTAGATCCGTTCATGCACGCCGTCATCGGTGGTGATGCTGACGCGGGCGCCGAACGGGTGCGTCTTGCCCTCGAGGCGTTCGTCCTGGACCACGTCAAAACGATCCGCCAGCGCGTCGATAGCGGCGTCGCCGAGCCTGCCGTAATCATCCCAGCCGAACCGGCCCTGATCCAGCGCCAACGCGCCGGTGAAAAACATCGAGAACTGGCCGCCGACGATCGAGGTCGGGTGCCGCTTGGTGGTGGCGTCGCCGGTCAGCGTGATGCCGTTGCGGTGCAAGCCGACCTCAACGCGCCTGATCTGGTCCGGCGTGAGATTGTGCTCGCGGCGCATGGCGATGATGGCGTCGATGGCAGCGTGGGTGTAACGGCAGCTCGGATAGGGTTTGACGCCGATTTTCATGGTCTCGTAGATTTTGCCGAGTCCGGCGACGGCCTTTTCCGGGTGGGCGTTGTCGCTGTAGCCAACCAGCAATCCATGCTTGCCTTCGACCGATTCCGTGGCGCCGATGAAATCGTTGCGCGCCAGCGTCGCGGCGATGACGCCGTTCATTGCGGCGGCGCCGACCTGGTAGCGCTTGTTCCAGGCGCCGTTGACGAGGAACTGCAGCGAACCGGCGGCCTGGCTGCCGGACACGCCAAAGGCCGAGATGAGCTGCTCTTTCGAAAGTCCGAACAGCTTTCCAGCGGCGGCCGCCGCGCCATAGGTGCCGGCGGTGGCGGTGGGATGGAAGCCGCGGGCGTAATGCGAGGTCGGGTCGAGCGCATTGCCGAGCCGGCAGCAGACTTCATAGCCGGCGACGATCGCGGTGAGCACCTGCTTGCCGGAGGCGCCGACCATCTCGCCGACAGCAAAGGCGGCAGGCACTACGGGGGCGCTGGGATGCAGCGAGGAATCCGCGTGGGTGTCGTCAAAATCGAGCGAATGGCCGAGCGCGCCATTGAGCAAGGCGGCGACGGGCGGTGTCCAGGTCTTGCTGTCGCCAAACACGGTGGCCTCGCCCTTGCCGTCGAGCGCCAGCGCTTCCAGCATCTTCAACAGGGCCGGTGTGGATTCCGCATCGCGCCGCGCCCGGATCGTGCTGCCGAGGTAATCCAGCGTCAGAACCTTGGCGCGCTCCAGCACTTCCTGGGGAATGTCATCGAATTTCAGGTCCGCGACATAGGCGGCGAGCGTTGCGGTTTCATCGGCCATTGTGTTTCCTCACTTTTGTTGAAACAGCGTAAGCGGGCTGAATCGGCGTTTCAAGCGGGCAGGGCGCTGCGGGCATCAGCCATGCCGAAGCGCTTCACAAGCACAAAAATCTGGACCGAGGTGGATGATCGCATTGCTGAAACGGCTGGCCGCCTTGATCTGGTCGCGCAAGGTCGAGCTGGGGCTTGGCGTGCGGGTCACGGTGGCAGCGATGAGCGCGCTGGTGGTCGCACTGGCGCTGGGTCTCAAACTGCCGCTATGGGCGGTACTGACCTCGATCATCGTCACCCAGATGAGCGTCGGCCGTTCGCTGAAGGCGACGCGGGACTATCTGGTCGGCACCATCGGCGGGGCGATCTATGGTGGCGCCGTCGCGATCCTGGTGCCGCATGCCGGCGAGGGTGCGCTGCTGGCCGTGCTGGTACTGGCGGTGGCGCCGCTGGCCTTCATCGCCGCGATCAATCCCAGCCTGAATGTCGCAACCGTCACCGCCATCATCGTGCTGCTGCTGCCGATGATGAATCACGGCACGCCGCTGGAATCGGCGATCGATCGTGTGCTCGAAGTCGCCGTCGGCGCCATCACCGGGCTGCTGGTGTCGTTCCTGGTGCTGCCTTCCCGGGCGCACAGCCAGATCCGCGCCAGTGCGGCGCGTGCGCTCGAACTGATCGCGGCGGCCTTGAGCGAATTGCTGGCGGCGCTGACGCGCGGCCGCGACAATGATGCGCTGCACGGACTTCAAGATGGCATCGGCGCGGCGCTGGTCGGGCTGAACGCGATCGGCGCCGAGGCGGAGCGCGAACGCGCCGCACATCTGTCCAGCGGGCCCGATACCGGGCCGTTGCTGCGCACGATCCTGCGGCTGCGCCATGATCTGGTGATGATCGGGCGGGCCACGGTGGTGCCGCTGCCGTCCGAATTGCAGAAGCGGCTGGCTGGACCTCTGGCGCGGGTCAGCGCCGCGATGGTTGCATATCTTCGCGCCATTGCCGTGGCGCTGCGCACCGGAACCGGTGCCCCGGCGATCTGGCCGGTGCAGGTGGCGTTGCAGGCCTATGCGGGAGAAGTCGCCGCGCTGCGTCAGGATGGTTTGACGCGCGGATTGCCCGGCGATGTCGCCGAGCGCTTCTTCGCGCTGGGCTTTTCGCTGGAGCAGATGCGGCAGAACTTGAAGGATCTCGAGCGCTGCGTGGCGGAGTGGACCGAAGCTGTGCCAGCCGGGTCGGCCGAAGCCGACGCAGACGGGTCTACTGCCGGCTCTTGAGCGTCTCCAGCGCGTGCAGGTGCAACCTTTCGGGATCGCGCTCGCCGCGCGAGGCCTCGTCGAGGATGCTGGTGGAGAGCAGTTTCAGCGCATCGGAAGGAATACGCAGCGGCAGCACGTCGAGACAGCGATCCAGCGCTGCCGACATCGCGGCCACCGTCTCCGGACCGAAGGCGTGGCCGCCCTCATCGCCCCATTGCGGCACCAGGCCGGGTGAGGACTCTTGCGGGTTTTCTTGGCGAATGCGCTGGCCGAGACGCGCGGCTTCGGCCAGGACACGCAGATAGATCAGGCCGGCCTCGCCGAGCGCGTCTTCATCGGACTGGCCGGATTTCGCCAGCGCGACGATTCGCGCGGCCAGCCGCCGGCGATTCTCGCTGGTGTCAGCGGCTTCGCCTTCGATGGCGATGAAGGGTTGCCACGCGGCATCGAAGGCGCGCGCCAAAGCGGCCTTGGCTTCATCGCTGTGCGGGTCGATTTCGGTGGATGTCATGTCCGTTAACGGGCGGGGGCGGCAGGAGTTCCGGAACCTATCCTGCCACGTCAAATTCAGCTGGCCACCTGGCGCAGCATCGAGCGCACGATCAGCCGATGAAACGGCATGATGACGGTGAGATAGACACGCCCGAGCAGGTTGTGGGTAAGCACGATTGTCGTCGCCGTGACGCGCTTGCCCTGGCCTGCGGCGGCGACATCCACCACGACGCGAAAATCGAGGTGACTGTCGTCGAAGCCGGCGATCAGCCGCTGCGGCGTTTCGCTGACCACCGGAAATATCCCGATCCGATCGGCGGTGCTGTGCCTGGCCGCCTTCGACGTCGTCAGCCCGAACGGCGCCACGATGGCGTCGCGCAAAGCCAGCAGCATCTGCGCCCAGCGCGGCGAGCGGCCGAGCATGCGCTCGGCGGCGTGTCGGGCATCGAGCGTGGCGTCATCGACGGTGACGCCGAAAGCATCGATGAACTGCGCGCCGGTGAGCAACGCGTCGGCGTCGATGTTGGGCTGAACCATGGATACGTTCATGGCGACCTCCGGGCAGTGTTGATTACTGCGGTTACACCGCTTTGCAGCATACACTTATCTTTTGCGTCCGGCGCGCGATCCTCCCTAAGATACGGAAAAATTCAGGGAGGACATTGCATGGCGTGTTTCAGGCTGAAACTGGCTTGTCTGGCGATCGGCATGTGGTCACTGGGCACGCCCGCGCTGGCGCAGGACTACCCCACGCGTCCGATCACGCTGATCGTGCCGTTCGCCGCCGGCGGCAGCTCCGACGTCAATGCGCGGCTGATTGCCGAGCAGATGAGTAGGCATCTCGGCCAGCCCATCGTCATCGAGAATATCGGCGGCGCCGGTGGCGCGGTGGCGCTGGCGCGGGTCGCGCAGGCCGCGCCCGATGGCTACACCATCGTGCAGGGCAATAGCGGCACCAACACCGCGGTCTATTTGTTCACCCCCGACGTCAAATTCGCGCCATCGGATTTTGCGCCAATCGGGATGTTCAACAAGAGCTCCGCGGTCGTGGCGCTCCGCAAGAATTTTCCGGCGCAGACGCTTGCCGAGTTCATCGCCCACGCCAAGCAGAATCCCGGCATTCTCAATATCGGCCATTCCGGCGTCGGCTCGCAGAACTATCTGTTCTGCAAGGCCTTCATCCAGGCCGCCGGTATCGATGTCACATTGGTCGGCTATCGTGGCGGCGGCCCGGCGCTGAACGACCTGATCGGGGGCCAGATCGACGGTCTCTGCGATTCCTCGGCGTCGGTGACGCCGGCGATCCAGAGTGGGCTGGTGCGTGGCATCGCGTTGGCGTCGAAGACGCGGCTGGTGCATCTACCGGACTTGCCGACGGCGGCCGAGGCCGGCCTGCCGCAATTCGAGATTTCCGGCTGGTACGCACTGTTCGCGCCGAAGGGCACGCCAAAGCCGGTTATCGACAAACTCAATGGCGCGATGCGTGCCGCCGTTGCCAGCAAGGACTATCAGAAGCGGCTCGATGATCTCGGCTCCTCGCCTGCCGATGATGCCGAGATGGCGCCGGCCTATCTTGCGACATTCGTGCCGCAGGAAATCGAGAAATTTAGGAAAATGCTGGGCGAAGCGAAGTGATGTATTTGCCGCGTTTCATGGCATAAGGCTGCTGGGTTAGTTTTTGTCTTGGGGAGAATGCCTTGTCGTATGACCGTTCCACCGTCGAAACGGTGATTCAGCACTATTTCGATGGCCTTTATGAAGGCGATGCCGACAAGCTCGCCGCGATTTTTCATCCCACCGCGGACTTGCGCTGGGTCAGCAAGGGTGAGCTGCAGGTCCTGACTCTGCCGGACTGGATGGCGCTGGTGCGTAAGCGCGGGTCGGCCAAGGTCGAAGGCAAGGCGCGCGAGGATTTCATCGTCACCATCGATCGCTCTGATGAAGCGACCGCCTTCGTCAAGGTCCGCTGCCAGCTGCCGCCGCGCTATTTCACCGACTATCTGGTGGCGATGAAGCTCAATGATGGCTGGCAGATCGTCTCGAAAGCCTACCGGTGCGACGTGAGAGAGTGAACTCTCTTTGTCGCCCGGGTAGAGTGTAGCGACACCCGAGGGCCGCTCTTCAAGATCGAATCCCGGATTGCGCTTCGCTCCATCTGGACTACGGACTGTTGCGCGCTTGAAAATCCAGCGCAGTCCGCGAACAATGCAACCCGATCGTGCAATCGCGCGGGCTTGATCGCGATATCTTTGTGGCTGTTGACCTGGATCAAGAGCCGAATCGACCAGGCGGGGTATTCGTAAGGCGTGGCCTCGCGCCATTGCTGTCGGTCCCGCTTCATTTCGGGGACCGCTGCCAACGAACAAAGGCACCTATCGATGATCGCCCAGCTCACCAAATCCGAGCGCCAACTCGCGCTCGTCATCCTGCTGGCTGTTACCATCTGCGGGTTGGCGATGGGCATCGCCGGGCGCGACGATCCCCTTGGTGTCCACGGCGCCATCGTCATCCTCGCGGGTCTCGCCGGCATTTTCGGCGTGATCTACGCCTATTACGAGCCGGAGCCCTCGGAGGCGCGGCTGGCGCTATACTACGACGATCCCAGCAAGGTCGGCATCATTCTGGCGATGGGCTGGGCGGTGATCGGCATGTTTATCGGTGACTGGGTCGCCTGGCAGCTGGTGTTTCCCAATCTCACTTTCGATGCGGGCTGGTCGAGCTTCGGCCGGATCCGCCCCGCGCATACCAGCGCGGTGATCTTCGGCTTCGGCGGCAATGCGTTGATCGCCACCTCGTTCTATGTGCTCCAGCGCACCGCGCGGGCGCGGCTGCCGGACCAGCTCAGTCCGTGGTTCGTGCTGCTCGGCTACAATCTGTTCTGCATCATCGCCGCCACCGGCTATCTGATGGGCGTCACCCAGTCGAAGGAATATGCCGAGCCGGAGTGGTACGCCGACATCTGGCTGGTGGTGGTCTGGGTTGCCTATTTCATCATCTATCTGCGCACGCTGGTTCGCCGCAAGGAGCCGCACATCTATGTGTCGAACTGGTACTACATGGCCTTCATCCTGGTGGTGGCGATCCTGCACATCGTCAACAACATCGCGGTGCCGGTGTCGTGGGGGCATGCCAAGAGCTATTCGGCGTTCTCCGGCGTGCAGGATGCGATGACGCAGTGGTGGTATGGTCACAATGCGGTGGCGTTCTTCCTGACCTCCGGCTTTCTCGGCATGATGTATTACTACATGCCGATCCGCGCTGGCCGGCCGATCTTCTCCTACCGGCTGTCGATCATCAGCTTCTGGGGCATCACCTTCATGTATATGTGGGCGGGCTCGCACCATCTGCACTACACGGCGCTGCCGCAGTGGGTGCAGACGCTCGGCATGACCTTCTCGATCATGCTGCTGGTGCCGTCCTGGGCCTCTGCCGGCAATGCGCTGCTGACGCTGAATGGCGCCTGGCACAAGGTGCGCGACGACGCCACGCTGCGCTTCATGATGGTGGCCGCGGTGTTCTACGGTCTCTCCACCTTCGAGGGTTCGTTCATGGCGATCCGCTCGGTGAACTCGCTGTCGCATTACACCGACTGGACCGTCGGCCACGTCCATGCCGGTGCGCTCGGCTGGGTGGCAATGATCACCTTCGGCTCGATCTATGCCTCGGTGCCATGGTTGTGGAAGCGCGAGCGGATGTATTCCGACAGGCTGGTAGAGTGGCACTTCTGGCTCGCGCTGTCCGGCACCCTCGTCTACGTCTTCGCGATGTGGAATTCCGGTATCATCCAGGGGCTGATGTGGCGGACCTACACCGAAAGCGGCACGCTGGCCTATTCCTTCGTCGATTCCGTCGCTGCGATGCGCCCCTATTACATCGCCCGCGCCATCGGCGGTCTGATGTTCCTGAGCGGCGCGGTGATCGGCTGCGTCAATATCTGGATGACCATCCGCGCGGCGCACCAGCCTGCCGATGAGCGGCAGGCCGACCGGCCGGTGCCGCGCCCCGTGGGCGCGCCCGCTTTCCAGCCGGGAGAGTAAGCCATGAACATCTTCGGCCTTCACTACCGACTTGAGCGCAAGACCATCGGCCTTTTGCTCGCCATCGTCGGTGTCGCCAGCATCGGCGGCGCGGTCGAGATCGCGCCGCTGTTCACCATCCACCAGACCGTGGAGGATGCGCCGGATATGCGCGTCTACACGCCTTTGGAGATCGCCGGCCGCAACATCTATATCCGCGAGGGCTGCTACGCCTGTCATTCGCAGATGATCCGCACCCTGCGCGACGAGGTCGAGCGCTACGGGCCGTATTCGCTCGCGGTCGAATCCAAATACGATCACCCGATGCTGTGGGGCTCCAAGCGCACCGGGCCGGATCTGGCGCGAATGGGCAACAAATATTCCGACGAATGGCATGTCGCCCACATGAACGACCCGCGCGCGGTGGTGCCGGCATCGGTGATGCCGCCCTATGCCTATCTCGGCCGGGCGACGGCGCGGATCGACGATCTCGGCCTGCATCTGAAGGCGCTGCGCGCGGTCGGCGTGCCCTATACCGACGAGATGATCGCCAATGCCACCGCCGACGCCTACGGCCAGGCTGCTCCGGACACGCCATTCGCGGAAGGCGTCACCAAGCGCTACGGCGAAGCCACCAATGTGCGCGCCTTCGACGGCAAGGTAGGTGACCCCACCGAACTCGATGCGCTGATCGCCTATCTGCAGATATTGGGCAAGCTGACCGATGCAGCGCACAGGCCGGTCGCGGCGGCGGGAGAGTGATGATGGACAATGACCTGACTGTCTGGCTCTCGAAGTCGTTCGGCCTGTTCTACCTGATCGCGATGTCGATCGGCGTCGTCGTCTATGCCTACTGGCCGTCGAACAAGAAGCAGTTCGACGATGCCGCGCAATCGATTCTCGGCAATGAGGACAGACCATGGCGGTAGAGGAACGCGATCCGTTTACCGGTTATCTGACCACCGGCCATGAGTGGAACGGCATCAAGGAGCTGAACACGCCGGTGCCCCGCGCGGTGATCTTCTTCCTGATCGTCACCGCACTGTTTGCGGTGGTCTACTGGATACTGATGCCGGCCTGGCCGCTCGGGGTGACCTACACCAAGGGCCTGCTGGGCATCGACCAGCGCAAGGTTGTGGCTGAAAGTATCAAGGAGGCGGCGCTGGAGCGCAGCATCTGGACCAGGCGGATCGAGACCGAGAGCTTCAAGGACATCCAGGCCGATCCGCGGCTGATGAATGTGGTGCGCCAGACCGGCGGCGCGCTGTTCGGCGACAACTGCGCCGCCTGCCACGGCTCGAAGGCCGAGGGCGGCAAGGGTTTTCCGACGCTGGTTTCCAATTCGTGGCTGTGGGGTGGCGACCCTGAGGCCATCGCCGAAACGATCCGCGTCGGCATCAATTCGCCGCACAAGGACACCCGGACGTCGCAAATGCTGGCCTTCGGTCGCGATAGCATTTTGAAGAAGGACGAGATCGACAATGTCGTCGACTATGTCCGCAGCCTGTCCGACCCCGCTGTCGCCAAGACCGTGACCGCAGCGAAGCTGGAGGCGGGCAAGGCGGTGTTCACGGCGAACTGCGTCGCCTGTCATGGCGATAATGCCACGGGCAATCCGGAACTCGGCGCCCCCAATCTCACCGATAAATTCTGGCTCTATGGCGGCGATGCGCAGTCGGTGTTCACCACGGTGTGGGGTGGTCGGCAGGGACACATGCCGACCTGGGATGCCCGGCTGTCGCCGCTCGACCGCAAGATCCTGGCGCTGTATCTTGTCGACCGCAGGCATGCGACCCCATGATGGCAAGCCCGACCATGAAGCTCGTCAGTCCGAGGTCCGCGATGTGGCTGATGATATCGGCCGGGCTGTTGCTGGTGCTGCTGGCCAATGCGCACCTGGTCTACATGGCAGTAACGTCGCAGCCGGAATGCATCGACCATATCAAGCGCGGCGCCACTGTTGCCGAGTCCGGAAAATTCAGCGCGGCATCCTCGTCATGCACGCCGCGATGACCAGCCGCGAAATTCGATCGAAGCGAGGCCGCCGATGACGATCCCAGCCGTTGTTCCTCCGCTGCCTCGCGCGGTCTCGTGGGACCGCCACGTGGCGCCCGCTACCGCATTGAGCTGGCTGTCCGCCGGCTGGCGCGACTTCACCATCCAGCCCGCTGCCAGCCTCAGCTACGGCCTGCTGGTGTTCCTGATCTCCGGCGGCATCGTCGCCGGCCTGTTCGCCTTCGGCTGGGACTATATTTTGTTTCCGGCTTTCGCGGGCTTCATGGTGGTCGGCCCGGTGCTCGGCGTCGGCCTCTATGAAAAGAGCCGCCGCATCGCTGCCGGTGAGCGTGTCAGCCTGATCCAGATGATTTTCGTCAAACCGAAATCCGGCGGGCAATTGCTGTTCGCCGGCGTGATGCTGTGTTTGCTGATGCTGCTGTGGATGCGCGCCGCGGTCATCATCTACGCGCTGTTCTTCGGGCTGCGGCCGTTTCCCGGCCTCGACAATATCGCGCCGATGCTGTTCACGACCCAGGTCGGCTGGGCGATGCTGATCGTCGGCAGCGCGGTCGGCGGGCTATTTGCGGCGTTCTCCTTTGCCATCAGCGTTTTCGCAGTGCCGATGCTGCTGGGCGAGCGCGTCGATGCGCTGACCGCGATGGGCACCAGCATGGCGCTGGTCTGGGCCAACCTGCCAGTGATGCTGACATGGGCCGCGATCGTGCTGGTACTGTTCCTGGTCAGCCTCGCCACGGGATTGCTCGGCCTGATCGTTGCGTTTCCGGTGCTGGGCCATGGCACCTGGCACGCCTATCGCACCATGCGGCCCGGAGTTTAGCCCGGAGGTCTGGAGTTCGCGATGAGTTGCTGCGGCTCAGGGGCAGAACTGGCACTGCTGGCGGCGCCTGATCCGCGCGCCGCCGACGCCGAAGTGCTGCTCTCCAGCCGCCTGATCGGCGGCGGGTTGCGGCAGACCGATCTGTCGGTGCCGACGATCCATTGCGGCGGCTGCATCCGCACCATCGAGCAGGCGATCGGCGCGCTTGAGGGCGTCACCTGGGCGCGGGTGAATCTGTCCACTAGGCGCGTCACCATCAAATGGCGCGCCGACGGCGCCCCGCCGCCGTTCATCGCCACGCTGGATCGCGTCGGCTACGAGGCGCATCTGTTCGAGGTCGATGCCGAGACCAAGGATGCCGCGCTCTCCGAATTGATCCGCGCGCTGGCGGTGTCCGGCTTCGCCGCCAGCAATATCATGCTGCTGTCGGTATCGGTGTGGTCCGGCGCCGAACCCGCGACGCGCGATCTGTTTCACGGATTGTCCGCCTTGATCGCGCTGCCGGCGCTGGCCTATTCCGGCCGCATCTTCTTCCGCTCGGCATGGCGCAGCCTGCGCCATGGCCGCACAAATATGGATGTGCCGATCTCGCTCGGCGTGCTGCTCGCCTTCGGCATGAGCCTGTACGAGACCGCGACCCATGGCCCGCATGCCTATTTCGACGCGGCGATTTCGCTGCTGTTCTTCCTGCTGATCGGCCGCACGCTCGACCACATGATGCGGGAGCGTGCCCGCCTCGCGGTGAAGGGCCTTGCGCGCCTCGCCGCGCGAGGCGCGCTGGTGCTGCAGGATGACGGCACCCAGCTCTACCTGCCAGTCGGCGAGATCACGTTGGGGATGTCGATCATGCTCGCCGCCGGCGAACGCGTCCCGGTGGATGCGCGGGTGACGAAAGGCCTGTCCGAACTCGATGTCTCCCTCGTCACCGGCGAAAGCGTGCCGCAGCCGGCCCGGCCCGGTTCGATGCTGCGCGCGGGAACGCTGAACCTCACGGGGCCGCTGACCATCGTCGCCACCGCGGCGGCTGGCGATTCATTTCTGGCCGAGATGCTGCGGATGATGGAGGCGGCCGAGCAGGGCCGCTCGGTGTATCGGCGGATCGCCGACCGCGCCGCCGCGCTCTATGCGCCGGTGGTGCATCTCACCGCGGCGCTGACGCTGCTCGGCTGGTTGATCGCTACCGGCGACGTGCACCGCGCCGTCACCATTGCGATTGCGGTGCTGATCGTCACCTGTCCCTGCGCGCTCGGCCTCGCGGTACCGATGGTGCAGGTGGTCGCCGCGCGTCGGCTGTTCGAAAAAGGCATCATGGTGAAGGACGGCGGTGCGCTGGAGCGCCTCGCCGAGATCGACGTGGTGGTGTTCGACAAGACGGGAACGCTGACGCTGGGCAATCCGCGCGTCGTCGATGCCGACTGCATCGATCCGGCGATGCTGGCGCTGGCCGGCGCGATCGCCGTGCATTCCCGGCATCCCTATTCGCGGGCGCTGGCTGCAACTGCGCCAGTAGCGCAACTGCGCTTGGCGCTCGACGCGGTATCCGAACATCCGGGATGCGGGATGGAAGCGCGTGTTGGTACTGTCGTCTATCGACTGGGACAGCCGGAATGGGCACTGGCTGAAGACAACCGTTCGGTAGTTGGCGATGCTTCCGTGGTATTGTCGCAGGATGGCCGACGCCTCGCCGACTTTCGTTTTGAAGATCGTCTGCGCGCTGGCGCGACCCAGGCCGTTACGGAGTTGAAGCGCGGCGGTTTTGATATCGACATTGTTTCCGGCGATCGCGAGCGACCGGTCCATCTGCTCGCGGCAGAACTGGGCGTGCCGTATTTCGCCGGCGTGTTGCCGGGCGGCAAGGCCGCGCATGTCGCGGCGTTGGCGCGCGCAGGCCGCAAGGTGCTGATGGTCGGCGACGGCCTCAACGATACACCGGCACTGATGGCCGCGCACGCCTCAATGGCGCCAGCCTCCGCCGCCGATGTCGGCCGCAACGCCGCCGACTTGGTGTTCCTGCGCGAAAACCTTTCGGCGGTACCGCAGGCAATTGCGGTGGCGCGCGAGGCCGGCCGTCTGGTCCGGCAAAATCTCGCATTGGCGATTGCCTACAACGTCGTCGCGGTGCCGGTGGCGATCATGGGCTATGTGACGCCGCTGATCGCCGCGGTGGCGATGTCCGGTTCGTCCATCGTCGTCGTCGCCAACGCGCTGCGGCTGCGTGGCCGCGGCGGGCTCGGGACGCGCCGCGCGAAGGAAGCAGCCAATCGACCCGCCTCCACGATGCTGGAGGCCGCCGAATGATGGATTACTTCTATCTGATCCCGATTGCCATTGGCATTGGCCTCACCGCGTTGGTGGCTTTCATGTGGTCGCTGAAATCAGGCCAGTACGACGACCTCGACGGCGCCGCCGAACGCATCCTGCACGAAGACGATAGGCCACTGCCGCCGCGCTAGAGTATTCGCCGTACGAACATTTCTCTGTTCGAGGTCGGAGAATCAGCCCGCAGCTGCGACCGGCGTCAATTCGATATTCGGCACCGCTTCGACCAGTTCGCGGGTGTAGGCGGTCTGCGGGTTGTCGAACAGTGCGTGGCTTTCGCCTTCTTCGACGATGGCGCCGTTGCGCAGCACGATGGTGCGCTGGCACATCATGCGCACCACGTTGAGGTCGTGGCTGACGAACAGGAAGGCGAGGCCATCCTCGCGCCTGAGGCGATCGAGCAGTTGCAGCACCACCGCCTGAACCGAAACGTCGAGTGCTGCGGTCGGCTCGTCGAGCACCAGCAGGCGTGGCCGGCAGGCGATGGCGCGGGCGATGCCGATGCGGGCCTTCTGACCACCGGACAATTGATGCGGAAAGCGCTCCAGCAGATCGGACGGCAAGCCGACGCGGCTGGCGCATTCGCGCACGCGCTGGCGAAGCGCGTCGCCGCTGCGCATCCCTGCGAGGCGCATCAGCGGATGCGCGATGCAGTCGAAGGCCGTGAAGCGCGGATTGAGGCTGTCATTCGGATCCTGGAACACGATCTGGATGTCGCGGCGTTGCGGCGCACGGTGGAAATCCCGCGCTGGCAGATGGCCGATCGATTCGCCGTTGAAATTGATGGTGCCTTCGCTCTGGTCGAGCAGCCGGCAGATCATCCGCGAAGTCGTGCTCTTGCCGGAGCCGGATTCGCCGACCAGCCCGACGCTTTCGCCGGCCGCCATCACCATCGAGAAACTCTTGAGCGCAATGGTCCCATCATCGAAGCGCTTGACGAGGTTCTGCACGTCCAGCAACGGCGGCGTACCGTGCGCAGGCGTCGGCAGTGGTGCCGCGGGCACAGCCAGCAGCAGACTTTCTTCTCCCGTCACCAGGTCTTCGACCCGTGACGTGGCGGTCGGCGACGCCGCGACCAGCCGCTTGGTGTAAGGATGGTTCGGCGCGCGAAACAGCGTCAGGGCCTCAGCCTGTTCCACCAGTTTGCCTTGCTCCATCACCACCACGCGCCGGCAATAGCGTGCCGCGAGGCCAAGGTCGTGGGTGATCAGGACCGTCGCCATGCCGCGCTCGGCGGCGATGGATGCCAGCAGGTCCATCACCACCTTCTGGGTGGTGACGTCGAGTCCCGTCGTCGGCTCGTCCGCGATCAGCAGCGAGGGGTTGCTGGAAATCGCCATCGCGATCATCACGCGCTGGCACATCCCGCCCGAAAGTTCGTGCGGATAGGCGCTCATGCGCTTTTCCGGATCGCGGATCTGCACGGCACGCAGCAGGTCGAGCGCTTGCAGCCGGGCTTCCTCGGCGGAGATTTTCCGATGCGCCAGGATGGCGTCGGCAATCTGCTGGCCGATGGCGCGAATCGGATTGAGCGCGCCGCGCGGGTTCTGGAAGATCATCGCCATCGCCGCGCCGTGCATCTCATGCAAACCGGCGTTCGACATCTTGGTGATCTCGCGGTCCTTGAACAGGATGCGGCCGGCGGTGATCTTTCCAGCCGGATCGAGCAGCCGCGTCACCGCAAAACCGGTGACCGATTTGCCCGAGCCGCTCTCGCCGACGATGCCGAGCGTCTCGCCTGCCGCCAGCGACAGCGAAACCCCGCGCACCGCCTCGACTGGGCCGCGCCGGGTTGAGAACGTGACGTGAAGGTTGTCGATCTGCAGCAGCGGCTTGGTCATGTGCGCTGTCTGGGATCGAGGATATCGCGCAGCCCGTCGCCGAGCAGGTTGAAGCACAACACTGCGAGCATCAGTGCCAGACCCGGAAACGCCACCAGCCACCATTTGCCGGTGGAGATGAAGCGCGCGCCTTCCGCGACCATGATGCCCCACTCCGGCGTTGGCGCCTTGACGCCGAGTCCGATGAAGGAGAGCCCGGCCGCATTGATGATCGCCCAGCCGAGATTGAGTGACATCTGCACCACCATCGCTGGCAGCACGTTGGGCAGCAGGAAGCGCAGCACCACGGAGACATGGCTTTCGCCACTGGCGCGCGCGGCCTCGACCCAGCCGAGGTTGCGGCGGACATTCACCTCCGCTCGCGCGAAACGGATGTAGAAGGGCAGGTTGATGATGGCGGTGGCGATGACGATGTTTTCGACCCGGTTGCCGAGCGCGGCCACCATCGCCATCGCCAGCACGAACAGCGGGAAAGCCATCAGGACATCGACGAAGCGCCCGACCGCGCGGTCGAGTCGGCCGCCGGAATAGCCGCACAGCGCGCCGATCACCGCGCCGAGCACGAAGGAGATGCCGACGGCCGAGAGCGCAATCGCGAGGTCGAGTTGCGCTGCGACGATGATGCGGCTGAACACGTCACGGCCGAGCTGGTCGGTGCCGGCCCAATGCGCGGCGCTGGGCGGCATCAAGGCATGCGCCACATCGGATGCGATCGGATCGTACGGCACGATCCAGGGGCCGAAAATCGCCAGCGCGGTCAATAGCGCCGCGCCGGTGGCGGCGATGCCGGTGATGGGATTGCCGCGCAGGATGAAGGCGGCATGCTGGAAGGTGGCGCTGCTCATCCGATGGAAATCCGTGGGTCGGCGATGCCATAGAGCACATCGACGACCAGGTTGACGATGACGAAGACGAAGGCCATCAGCAGCACGAAACCCTGCACCGGCGCATAGTCGGACGAGAGCAGCGCGTCAAGCGCGTAGGAGGCGACGCCGGGCCAGGAAAAGACTTTCTCGACCAGTACATTAGCGCCCAGCATGGTCGAGAACACGATGCCGGCGATGGTGATGACCGGCAGGATGGCGTTGCGCAGCGCATAGGTGACGACGATCCGCCACCACGACAGGCCGACTGAACGGGCAGTGCGGACGAAATCGCTGCCCAGCGAAGCCAGCATCGAAGCGCGCGTGATGCGCGCCAGCGGCGCGATGACGAACAGCGCCATGGTGCAGGCGGGCAGAATCAATTGTTTGAACGCGGCCCACCAGCCGTCGAGGTCGCCGGCCAGCAGGAAGTCGATCAGCAGGAAGCCGGTTCTGGAAGGCGGCTGGCTGATGAAGATATCGACGCGCCCGGTTGGATCGGGTGCGACGCCGAACAGGTAGTAGAACACATAGATCAGCAGCAGCCCGGAGACGAAGGTCGGAATGCAAACGCCGAGCGCGCAGAACAGCCGCACGCCGTGATCGATGGCCGAACCCGGCCTGAGCGCAGCGAGAATGCCGAGCGGGATGGCGGAGACCAACGCAATCAGCAGCGCCGAGAAGGTCAGTTCGAGCGAGGCCGGCAACCGTTCGCGTAGATCTTTCGTCACGTTCTGCCCGGTCATCAGCGAGCGGCCGAGATTGCCGCGGCCGACATCATAGAGGTAGAGCGCGAGCTGCTGCGGGACCGGCTTGTCCAATCCCATCTGCTTGCGGATCGTCTCGATCTCTTCCTTGCCGGCATTGGGGCCGGAGGCAAAGAACACTGCGGGATCGCCGGGAAGTACGCGCATCAACAGGAAGGTGAAGATCAGCACGCCGAACAGCGCGGGCAAGGACGAGGCAAAGCGCCGCCCCGCGCGTTTCGCAGTCGTAGCCAGTTTCATCAACACAGGTTGTCCGCCCTGAACTGTCGTGCGCCATCCGGGAGACCCTTGCATGGATCTCCCGCGCAAATCTTTACCTCCGGAGACGCCGCAAGACGGCGCCTCGGCTGTTCACCTGGCTGCTGGTCTATCACTTCCGGCTGAGGTCGCGGTAGTCGACCTGGCGGTGGAACTGGTAGGTATAACCCTCGATCGAGGAAGCCATCACGGCATCCTGACTCGGTTGCCACAGCGGGATCTGCGGCATCTGATCGAAGTGGATCGCGTTGAGCAGTTTGCCGTCGGCTTCGTATTTGACCTTGTCGGCCTCGAAGCGGGCCTCCTGCGCGATGGCGGTCAGTTCGGGGTTGTTGATCGAGCTGTAATTCCAGCGCTGATCGCCGGTATAGAAGTTGCGGTAGAAATAATCCGTCGAAGGCAGCCAGGCGACGACGCCCTCGGTGAAGAAGGGCAGCTTCTTTTCGGTGATCTGCGTCGACATCTGCGCGTCGGGCAGCTTCTGGATATCGACCTTGATGCCGATCTTGGCGAGCGATTCTTTCAGCAGCGCGGCCATCGGTTCGGCGGTCGCTGCCTGGCCGACATTGAAGCTGAACGTGGTGGAGAATCCGTCCGGATAACCGGCGGCTTTCAGATAGGCTTTGGCCTTGTCGAGATCGAGCTTGACCGGCTGCGGGATCGGGAATGCGCCGCTCGGCGGCTTGCCGTCGGCCCAGGTTGCGCCGGTCAGCGGCGCGCCGCGTCCGAACAGCGCCGCCTTGAACATGTCGTCATAGGGCAATGCATAGGCGATGGCGCGGCGCACGTCGGCCTTGTCGAAAGGCGGCATCTGGTTGTTCATCGAGACGAAGGTGATGGCGTTGTATTGCGGTGTCGAGATCACCTGCAATTTGCCTTTGGCCTCCAGCGATTGCGCGTCGCTGGCCTGAAGGTCGATGACGATATCGACATCGCCCTTCTCGACCAGATTGGCGCGCGTCGCCGCCTCCGGTACCGACTGCACGATGAGCCGCTTGAAGAACGCCTGCTTGCCGCCAAGACCGCGATTCCAGACGTCGTTGCGCTTCAGGATGACCTGCTCGCCGGGCTTGAAGGTCTCAATGATATAGGCGCCGCTGCCGGCGGTGTTTTCCTTGAGCCAGGCCTGCGCCCACGGATCTTCCTCGGTCACATGCGCCTTGGCGAGTTTCGAATTGATGATGATGGGATAGACGGTCGCAAGATTCGGCAAGGCCAGCTTGTCGGGCTTGGGCAGCGTCACCTCGAAGACCGCGGGATCGATCACCTTGAACTGGCTGGCGTCGGTCAGCGAGCCGGTCAGCAACTGTGCCTTGCCGAGGATTTTGGCGGTGACGGCGCGGTCGAGCGACCATTTCACGTCATCGGCGGTGACCGGCGTGCCGTCCTGAAACTTGGCGTCCTTGCGCAGATGGAAGGTGATCTTCAACCCATCCGGGCTGACGTCGTAGGATTCGGCCAGTTCGCCGCGGATACTGTCGAGATCGAACACCCATTTACCGTTGAGCTGCTTGCGCCCGAAGGAGACGAGCCGGTCATAGGTACTGAGGCTGACGGCGAAGGCCTCGCGGGTCGAGCCGGGAATGTTGGGGTCGAGCGTATTGACCGAAGCACCTGTGACATAACGGAGCGTTTCCGCGCGCGTCTGCGCCCGCACCGGCCCGGCGGCAACCAAAAGTGCCAGCACAGCTGCTGCGCCGAGCATCTGCTTCGAATGCATGAGTCTCATTACTCTATCCCCTGAATTCAACAAAAACGCCTGTCGATGTCGCTCGCGCCGAAGCGTCGAACTATTTTACATCTGAAGCAAGTAACGCGCCAAGCAACCCGCGGATATCGGCCCAGGCGGGCCCGCATTTCAGCTTCAGGTCTCTCGGCTCATTGGTCTTTTTCTGCAGCTTCCGGTTGCCTTGCGACGGTCGCCTGCGGCACGTCATAGGCCTTGAACGAAGCCCATTGTCGTTCAATGTCCGCGCAAAACAACCCGCGCGTCAGGCCATGCACCAGTTTCGGAACTGCGGTGGTCATCGCGTTGATCGACGAGCCCGACGGGCCGAAGCTCATGGTCGAGGCGATGGCGAAGAGGTGGATGTTGGAAATCCATGGCGTCTCGCCCGGAACACGTTCGGTCAACGCGTAATCATCGGCAAGATAGGGAAACCGGCCAAGACGCGCGCTGCGCTCGTCGTCTGGCGGCTGATAATTGTCGGTCCAGGTTGCAATGTTGCCAGCGCACTTCTTCAATTCACGTCGGCCGGCAAAGTCCATGTCGATGCCTGTCCCGCAGATTACGAAATCTGCGGTAAAGGCGCCTGATGGGGTTCGCAATTCGACCTTGTTGCCCACCTTCTGGGCAGCTTCAACCGGCGCGCCCTCTTGTAGATGAAAATTGGCGTGACGCGCGCAGCGATCATAGGTTGCCTGCGGAAATCCCTCGCGCATTTCGAGGACGGAACGCATGAAGCGCCAGCGCCAGGCATCGTCGAGATCGCTGAAATGGCGCAGAAAGCCGCGAAACGTCAGCCACAGGTAGGGCTGGATCAGCTGAACTTCCGCCCGCCGGCAGAGCAGGTGCACCTCGGCTGCGCCGGCTTCCAGCGCCGTCGCCGCGTTGTCAAACGCGGAAGCGCCGGCGCCGATCACCGCCACCTGCTTGCCGCGCAGCGCTTCGAAATCGATGTTGTCCGCTGCGTTCGTGCAAAGGAACAACGGCAGATGGCTCAGCGGCTCCGGAATCGTCCAGTTGCCCATGCCTTCCTGGCCTGTCGCCAGCACGATCTTGCGCGCATAAAGGGTTTCAACGCCGCCGGCACTCTGTACCGTGGCTGCGAGCAGCCCATCTGCCGCGGGTGCAATCTCCAGCAGCTCGCAGCCGTTGCGCACCGGCACGCCGACGATGCGCCTGAACCACAGCAGATAGTCGACCCAATGGCGTCGCGGAATCCTGTCGAGCTTCTGCCAATGCTCTTTGCCGAACGTCGCTTCGTGCCAGGACTGATAGGTGAGGCTGGGGATATCGAGATCGGGGCCGGTGAAATGCTTTGGGCTGCGCAAGGTGGGCATGCGGGCGTAAGTGAGCCACGGGCCTTCCAGCCCATTCTCGGCCTTGTCCAACACCAGGATGTTGGTGACCTGCGAGCGCATCAGGCCGAAGCCGATGGCGATGCCGGACTGGCCGGCACCGACGACGAGCACGTCCAGCGTCAGTTGGTCATCCGGGCCTGATTTCGCATCGAGCCAGGCGGCATTCGGATGGGCGGTCTTGGCCAGATCGTCGCGGACTTGCGCTTCCAGAGTGATAAGATCGCTCATGCCGCAAGCCAGCCGCCATCCACGACCATCACGGTGCCGGTGGTGAAGGAGGACGCATCGCTGGCAAGATGAAGTGCAGCTTCGGCGACTTCTTCCGCCTGGCCAAATCGTTTCATCGCATGGCGGTTGCGCGACGCTTCGCGGATCGGATCCGGATCGGCATGACGCGCGAAGCTGCGGCGGAGCAGCGGCGTGTCGATGGCGCCAGGTGCAATGGCATTGACGCGAATGCCGTCGGTGGCGAAATCCACCGCCATCGTCCGGGTCAGGCTGAGGATCGCGCCCTTGGAAGCGATATAAGCGCTATTGCCCTTGCCGCCGGCGATGGCGAGTTGCGACGCCACCGTGATGATCGAGCCTTTGCCCTGATGCTGCATTTGCGGCACCGCCGCGCGCGCCCACAGCCAGGTGCCGCCGACATTGGTGCGGAACACCGCATCCCAATCGGTAGGGGCCGTCGTCACCACCGTGCCGCCGCAGGAAAAGCCGGCCGATGTCATCAGCACATCGAGCCGGCCGCGCCGCGCCACGATCTCGTCCACGACAGACTGCGCGAAATTGGAATCGCCGACGTCGCCGACATGAATCGATGCATCGCTCCCCGCACTGCGAATCTCCGCCATGGTTTCCTGCAGACCTGCTTCGTCGCGATCAACCAGCGCAACAAATGCACCTTCTTTCGCAAACAGCAGCGCGCTGGCGCGGCCGATACCCGATCCGCCTCCGGTGACGATCGCCGTCCGTCCCTCGAGTCTCATGTCAACTTCCTTCCTGATGCTGCATCGACCAGATGTTCAGGTGAGCAGCGGAATCGGCGCAGCCAAATCGTGCGCGCCAGCCGAATTCCTGCTCCAGCCGCGCGACAGATAGCGGCGCGCGATCGGTATCGCTGTGCAGGTCGATCGTTGGCGCTTCGCCGCTTCCAGCCAGTCGACAGATGAAGCCTGGATTCAGGGCGGCCAGTTCCTGCCCCCACTGCAGCGCCGACCATTCCGAACCGGTCGAGATGTTGTAGAGGTTGTGCTTTGGTTTCGCAGCTTCGATCAGCAACACCACGGCGCCTGCAACATCCGGTGCGTAGATCCAGTCCTTGACACCTGGCCGCGGCAGAACTGCATCTGTGCGTTCGCGGAGCGCGGCAAGGATCTGCATCTGCGGGCTCAGCGTATCGCGTACCCCGGTCGCCCGTTCCCAGGGCCCGAACACGCCGCTAAGACGCACGCTGATAATGTCGAATTGCCATAGCGCCGCGAGACGCGCGGCGACCTTTTCGGACGCGAATTTGGTGATGGCATAGAGCGACACGGGATCGCAGGCGAGGCCTTCATCGAGCAGCGCGTGCCGGAAGGCGGCCGCGCCATAAGCGCCGGCGGACGACAGATTGATCACACGGCGGACGCCGTTGCGCCGGGCCGCGACGAGGATCGGCGTCTGCGCCAGCAGATTGACATTGAGGATGGTCTCGGGATCGGCGGCATCGCGCTCGGCGCCTGCAGTGATCGCGGCGCCCATGACGATCGCCTCTATGCCGCCGGCGATCGCCTCCTCGACAGCGTGGCGGTCGAGGACGTCGCCCTGTATTACCTTCAGCCTGTCGCCATGGCGGTCGAATGCCCGCTGCGCGGCCGGCGGCAAGCCGGCGCGGTCGAACAGAGTGACCGCATGGCCGCGCGCCAGCAGCGTTTCCGCGATATTGAGCCCGACAAAGCCGGTGCCGCCAAAAACAAGGGTTTTCATCAATCGATCCGAGAACCGCAGTGCCGGTCCGTCAAGTCCCTCTTTGGACCATCGGCGGCGATCTCGCCAAGCACGTTTTCAAGGCGCACGGCGCTCATGCCGCGGGCAGTGCCGTTGTTCGCAAGAATTTGGCACGCGGTGAATTTGGTACGCTCCTTATAAAAGCCCGCGCATCGGAGAAACGTCGCCTATGGTCGCTTTCGACATCGTCACTCGTCACGGCACCATCGCGGCAGCGCGCGATGGAAAATTTGTCGGCAGCAAGGGCGACGGGCACTATGTGAGCCACGAGCGGCCGTTGACAGCCTATTCGGCTGCAGATCCCGCTCGCTAGAGATCACACGTCCACATTCGCGCTCAGCGAATTGTCCTGGATGAATTCGCGGCGTGGTTCGACCACGTCGCCCATCAGTTTGGTGAAGAGATCGTCGGCCTCGTCGCCTTCCTTGATCTTCACCTGCAGCAGCGACCGTTCGTTGCTGTCGAGTGTGGTCTCCCACAGCTGGCCCGGATTCATTTCGCCGAGGCCTTTGTAGCGCTGCAATGCCACGCCCTTGCGGCCGGCGTCGGTCACCGCCTCGAACAAGGTGACCGGCCCATGGATCGGGAATTCCGTGTCCTTGCGGCGCAGGGTGCCCGGCTTCGGATAGGCCTCCTGAAGGCTTGCTGCGTATTCGTCGAGCTTGCGCGCATCGGCGGAGCCGAGCAGCGCGTCGTCGATGAAGGAGACGTCCTTGACGCCGCGAATGGTGCGTTCGAAGAAGAAGCCTTCGCCCTCGCGGAACGTGCCGACCCAGCCGCGCTCGACTTCGTCGGCCAGCGCATCGAGCCGCTTGGCGATGTAGTCCGCCGCAGCGTTGGCGGTGGCGAGATCACTGGTCACCTGCGGGTTCAGCACGCCGGCAATCGCCGCTTGCTCCACCACCTTGCGGTTATAGCGGCTGTGCAGGTTATTGAGCGTGCCGCGAATGACGCGGGCGTCTTCCACGAGCGACAGCAGATCGCGGCCGGTGCGTTCCTCGCCGGACGAAAGCTTGAACAGGCAGTCGTCGAGTCCGGTCTCGATCAGATAATCTTCCAGCGCGCGCTCGTCCTTCAGATACTGCTCGGACTTGCCGCGCGTCACCTTGTAGAGCGGCGGCTGCGCGATATAGAGATAGCCGCCCTCGATCAGCGCCGGCATCTGCCGGAAGAAGAACGTCAGCAGCAGCGTGCGGATATGGGCGCCGTCGACGTCGGCGTCGGTCATTAGAATAATCTTATGATAGCGCAACTTGGCGAGATCGAAATCGTCGCGGCCGATGCCGGTGCCCAGCGCCGTGATCAGCGTGCCGATCTGCTCGGAGCCCAGCATCTTGTCGAAGCGCGCGCGTTCGACGTTGAGGATCTTGCCGCGCAGTGGCAGCACAGCCTGGAATTCGCGGTTGCGGCCCTGCTTGGCGGAGCCGCCTGCGGAGTCGCCCTCGACGATGAACAGTTCGGATTTCGAGGGATCGCGCTCCTGGCAGTCGGCCAGCTTGCCGGGCAGGGAGGCGATATCCAGCGCGCCCTTGCGCCGCGTCAGCTCGCGCGCTTTTCGCGCAGCCTCGCGCGCCGCGCCGGCTTCGATCACCTTGTTGACGATGATCTTGGCTTCGGTCGGATGTTCCTCGAACCACGACGCCAGCGCTTCGTTCAGCACGTTTTCGACCACGGGCCGCACTTCCGAGGACACCAGCTTGTCCTTGGTCTGCGACGAGAATTTCGGGTCGGGCACTT
The DNA here is from genome assembly GCA_036924855.1 of Nitrobacteraceae bacterium AZCC 2146. NCBI lineage: Bacteria > Pseudomonadati > Pseudomonadota > Alphaproteobacteria > Hyphomicrobiales > Nitrobacteraceae > Nitrobacteraceae bacterium AZCC 2146. The sequence goes on along the minus strand of JBAGRP010000001.1, from coordinate 4,346,363 downwards.
TCACCGACAGTACCGCGGTGAGGCCTTCGCGGCAGTCGTCGCCGGTCAGCGCGATTTTTTCCTTCTTGGCGACCACTTCGGCATAGCCGTTGACCTGGCGCGTCAGCGCGCCGCGGAAGCCCGCCAGATGCGTGCCGCCGTCGCGCTGCGGAATGTTGTTGGTGAAGCACAGCACGTTCTCATGATAGCTATCGTTCCACCACATCGCGACTTCGACGCTGATGCCACTCTGCTCCGCGCGCATCACGATCGGCGTGGGCACCATCGCCTTCTTGTTGCGGTCGAGATATTTGACGAACTCCTCGACACCGCCCTCATACATCATCGTCTCGCGCTTCTCGACCGGATGACGCAGGTCGGACAGCACGATGTTGACGCCGGAATTCAGGAAGGCGAGTTCGCGCAGCCGGTGTTCCAGCGTGGCGAAATCATATTCGACCATCGTGAAGGTTTCGGCTGAGGCATAGAACGTCACCTCGGTGCCGCGCTTGCCATTGGCGTCGCCGACGACAACCAGCGGCGCCACGGCGTCGCCATGGGCGAACTCGATGAGGTGCTCTTTGCCGTTGCGCCAGACGCGCAGGATCAGCTTGCTCGACAGCGCGTTGACGACGGAAACGCCGACGCCATGAAGGCCGCCGGAGACCTTGTAGGAATTCTGGTCGAATTTTCCGCCGGCGTGCAGCTGGGTCATGATGACTTCCGCCGCGGAGATGCCTTCGCCCTTGTGGATGTCGACGGGAATGCCGCGGCCGTCGTCGCGCACCGTCACCGAACCGTCGGCATTGAGCACGACTTCGACAGCCGTCGCGTGGCCAGCCAGCGCCTCGTCGATGGCGTTATCGACGACTTCATAGACCATGTGATGCAGGCCGGAGCCGTCATCGGTGTCGCCGATATACATGCCCGGCCGCTTGCGTACGGCATCGAGGCCCTTCAGCACCCGGATAGATTCCGCGCCGTATTCGATGGGGACGGCAAGTTCAGGATCGGCGATCGGTTGCCGGGCGGGTTCGGTCATGTGGGGGCCTTCGAAGGTGTGCCGAATCAGCGCGAAAAACGAGGGGCTGAATCAGGCTATTTGTGCCATGAAAGACGCACTGCGCCTAGCGCAAAGTCTCGCGCAGCAAGCTGTTGAATAAATAGGCTTTTCAGGCTGTTTTTCAAGGCGCCGGAAAGCCATTTCGGGCGCATCCCAAAAGTGGGATTTCGGTATTCAGATGAGCGCCATCAGGACGCTGGAAATGTGCCCCTGAGTCGCTCAATACAGCTGCATCGGCATCACGCCGCCCGGCGTGGCCATCAGGCCCCAGCTGTCGTTGGCGGCGATGTCAAGATCGCTGTTGCGGTCGGGCCGGCCGGCGACCTTCAGCGCAACCTTGTATTTGCCTGGCGGCAATTCCAGCGTCGGGCCATCAGGCGTTTTCGGCCCGCCGATGCCGGGTGCGATCTTGATGGTTTTGGCGTTGATGGTGATCGCAGCTTCGACATCGCCCATGTTGCCGAACATCAGCTTGACCTGGCCCGGTGCCGGCCTGATGCCGGCCTTCGCGGCCTCGGTGGGGTTCTTCAGCGCCAGATTGACCGCGGTCTCGCCGTTGCGGCGATCCAGCTTCAACACCGCAGGTCCATCCGGCGCGGTAAAGGCCAGCATGACCTTGTCGGCCTTGATGACGGCGCCCTGCGCCTCTTCCTTCCATTGCCGCTTTGTCAGTTCGCGGCGATAGAAAGCCAGTACCGCGCCGAGTTCGGCGGGCACGCTGGCATCGAGTTCGCGGCGAAACGGGCTGGCGCTGCCCTGCGCTTTCCAGCTGCCGGGGGCGCTGAGCGTGTGCTGTTTCGGCACCGGCAGACCGGAATCCTCGTCGGCTTCGAGCGCGACATCGGCCGTCATCGATTTGGCGACCTCACTCTTCAGACCGGAGCCATCGGCGGTGACTTTCGCTTGGGCGCCCAGCTGCATGATCGTGAACGAGATGGTCTGCTTCGCCTTGGCAAAGTCCAGCACCACCATATTGGGGTTGTTGATCACCGAGGGCGTTTCCTTCCAGCCCAGCGGCTTCATCGTTGCACGATGAAACGCCGCCAGTGCCTTGACGCTGGATGAGCTGGAAAATTCCAGGTGGCCATCGGCACCGTCGAACTGGACCTTGTCCGCGGTCTCGGGCAGCGGCACCGGGGCGGCGCCGCCGTCCAGCGTGCGCAAGGTGGCATCCGAGTTCGGCGCCGCTGTTGCGGCGGCGCGTTGCGCATCCGACGCGGCAATCGCCATCCGCGCGGTCGCTTCGGCGTCGCGCAGGAATTTGGCGCTCTCGTCCCGCTTTGCCTTTTCACGCGCCGCCAGCACGGCGTCGGACACCTGCAGCACAAAGCCGACGGTGGTGAGGTCGTATTGATGGCCGAGCTTGAGCAGACCGGTGCCCTCCGCCGAGGTGAAGGCCAGCGTCACCGCCTCCGGTGTGATCGCCGCGCCTTTGCTCTGTTCGGTCCAGCCGCGCTTGCCGAGTTCGCGGCGATAGAATGCCAGCACCGGGCCGATCTCGGCCGCCAGCGTGGCTTTCAGCTCGCGGCGGGCGGCGCCGTCGGTTCGGGCGGTGTGCACGATGAATTTCGGCGTCGGCAGGCCGTAGGAATCGTCGCCGGCCTCGAGATCCTGAGGCTGCGCAAACGGCGCGACCTTGATTTCGACGCTGGTGCTGCCGTCGCGGCGCTGCAGAGTCATCATGATCGGTTTCTGATACGCACGCCCGGCATTGACGAAATAGGCGCGTACGCCGTCCTCGATGGTCTCGTCGGGTTTTGCCCCGGGCCAGCGCTCGGCGATGTCCGCCGCCGTCAATCCCGTCCAGCCCGACGCAGCGAGCCTGTTCGTGAGATCGTCGCGCGTGGTCTCGATGGGGCGGGCCGTCACGCAGCGCAGATAGGGCCGGTTGCCGTTGAACATGATGTCGCTGGCGGCATCGGGCAGCGGCAGGTCGACATTGATCCGCGTCGCGGTATAGGACACGCGAGAGCGCTCGAGATTGTTGCCCGCTTTGCGGAACGACACGATCAGGCCCTGGCCGGCCCGTTTGAACAACAGCCCGTCGCCGTTGCCCTCGGCGAGCGGGTCGACATATTGCGTCCAGCCGTCGTCGGCCAGCAATTTGCGCGTCGCTGTGATGTTGGCCGACACCAGACCAGGCACCGAATACACTGCCATTTGCGAGATCGCCCGCTCGGGCTCCTCAATGGCGCCGGCGAGTCGCGGCAGGCTTTTGACATCGACGATGCCGTCATCCGCCCGGCAGGCCGCCGAACCCGTCACGAACGCCGCGCACAGGATCAATGCCGACAGGCGTCGCGCTACCGGGGCCGTGGTCCCGCGCCTCATTGAAAAGATCACTGACGTCTCCGGGGTCTGCTGGCGCCCGCAACGCCGCGGGCTGTCATCGGGGTGCGACGACACTGCCGCATAGCTCTAGTCGCCCGAACGAGCGCCGTGGTTCAAACCGGGATGTGCCGACGTGTTACGCGCCCGGAATCGACGTCAAAGATTTCACCGGACGCGCCGATGTCGGTGAACGCTGCGGGATCGGCGCCGGTCATCCAGACCTGGGCGCCGAGTTTTGAGAGTTCGCCGAACAACGCGCTGCGCCGGTTGGGATCGAGATGTGCCACGACCTCGTCGAGCAGCAGCAGCGGCGTGATGCTGGTCATCTCCGCCACCAGCGTGGCGTGCGCCAGCACCAGCCCGATCAGTAGCGCTTTCTGCTCGCCGGTGGAGGCGTCGCGCGCCGGCATGTTTTTTGGCGCATAGATCACCTGCAGGTCGGTGAGATGCGGGCCATCGAGCGTGCGGCCGGCGGCGGCGTCGCGGGAGCGGCCATCGAGCAGGATCTGGCGATAGCGGTCTTCCACCGCGGTGGCGGGCTGATCGACCAGCGCGTTCTCCATCCAGCCGTCGAGCATGATCATGGCGGAGGGAAACACCGAGGCTTCGCCGCGGGCGCGCAGCATCGCCGCGAGCCGCGTCGCGGTCTGGCCGCGCATTGCGGCCACCGCGACGGCGAGTTCGGCGGTCTCGCGCTCGATGGCGTCGAGCCAGTGGCCGTCATAGTTGCGCTCTTCGAGCAGGCGATTGCGTGAACGGAGACTCCTGTCCAGCGCCGAGACCCGGCCGGAATGATCCTTGTCGATGGCCAGCACGAGGCGATCGAAGAACCGCCGTCGTTCCGAGGCCGGCCCCATGAACAGCTGGTCCATCGCCGGCGTCAGCCACACCATGCGTAGATGGTCACCGAATGCCGCGGCTGAGCCGACCGGCTCGCGGTCGATGCGGCAGCGCCGGCTGGTCGCGGCGGCTTCGCTGGCGGACGGGTCGATGCCGGTGCCAAGTGTGGCGAGGCCGACTTCGCCCTCGACTTCGGCGGAGACCGCCCAGGAGCCATCGCCCTGGATATCGGCGACATCGTCGAGGGTGGCGCGGCGCAGGCCACGCCCCGGAGAGAGAAAGGAAATCGCCTCGAGGCAATTGGTCTTGCCGGCGCCGTTGGGGCCGATCAGCACCACGACATCGCCACGCGTTTCCAGCGTCGCCGCGCGATAGTTGCGGAAGTGCGTTAGCGTCAGGCGATGGATGCGGGAGGCGGTCATAAACCCCATTCTTTCGTCATGCCCGGCTCTACGCCGGGCATCCGCGTCTTGCTTTGAAACGGCGTCCAAAGACGTGGATGGCCGGGACATCTGTGCGAAGAGGTGCTTCGTACTCAGGCCCGGCCGTGACGCAATCTAGTGAGCTTGTTCGAGAACAGAAGGGCCTCACACCCGCATCGGCATCAGCACGTAGAGCGCGCCTTTGGAATCCTTGTCCTGCACCAGGGTCGGCGAACCGGGGTCGGCCAGGCGCAGCACGGCAACTTCGCCTTCGATCTGGGCGGCGATGTCGAGCAGGTAGCGCGAGTTGAAGCCGATATCGAGGGCGTCGGAGGCATATTCGACTTCGAGTTCTTCCGTCGCGCTGCCGGAATCCGGATTGGTCACCGACAGGATCAGCTTGCCCGCGGACAGTGCCAGTTTGACGGCGCGACCGCGTTCGCTGGAGATGGTGGAGACGCGATCGACCGCGGCCTCAAAGTCTTTCTTGTCGACGATCAGTTCCTTGTCGTTGTTCTGCGGAATCACACGGCCGTAATCCGGGAAGGTGCCGTCGATCAGTTTCGAGGTCAGTACAACATTGCAAAGGGTGAAGCGGATTTTGCCCTGCGATAGCTCAATGCCGACTTCGGCTTCGGCATCTTCAATGAGCCGCTGCACTTCGCCGACGGTCTTGCGCGGCACGATCACGCCGGGCATGCCGTCCGCGCCCTTCGGCAGCTTGAGGTCGATCTGCGCCAGGCGGTGGCCGTCGGTGGCGACGGCGCGCAGCGTCGCGGCGGTCGCAGTGCCGGCGGCGTGTAAATAGATGCCGTTGAGATAATAACGGGTCTCTTCGGTGGAGATCGCGAACTGCGTGCGGTCGATCAGGCGCTTGACGTCGGATGCCGGCAGCGCAAACGAATGCGTCATCTCGCCGGCGGCGAGATCCGGAAAATCATTTTCCGGCAGGGTCTGTAGCGTGAAACGCGAGCGCCCGGCGCGGATTGCCATCACCGAGCGATCGCCATCAGCTTCGAGGACGATCTGAGATCCGTCCGGCAGCTTGCGGACGATGTCGTAGAACATGTGTGCCGGTACGGTGGTGGACCCGGCGGTGCCGACTTCGGCGGCGAGGGTTTCGGTGACTTCGAGGTCGAGGTCGGTGGCCTTCAGCGACAGCCGGGCGTTCTCGGCGCGGATCAGCACGTTGCCGAGGATCGGAATCGTGTTGCGGCGCTCGACCACGCGATGCACGTGGCTCAGCGACTTCAAAAGTTGCGCGCGTTCGACGGTGACCTTCATTGCAAAACCCGCCCGATCCAATTCGACGTCGTGTGGTGGAAGTTCCGGGCCACCCGGACGGGCGCCGCGGCGATTGACGCCCGCAAGCTCGATCAAAACGGATTTTGCTCAATCCCGCGGGGGTCCGCAAGGTGACGTGGATAGGCGGGAAGTGCAAGGGATACGGGGCGCCGTTCCCCACGTTTTGGGAGGAAACCCCACGGGGCGTCCCGGCGAACGCCGCGACCCCATAACGCCGATTTGGCTGTGAAAGCAGATCTCTACCCTTGGTGCCTAAACGAGGCAGCACGGCGTATCGATCCTCCGGGATTGGGACCAAGTCTATTTATGGACTTGGTCCCCTTGGGCTCAGCGCTCGCAAGCTCGCTTGCCGGGTCAACAGCACTCCTGCTGTTGCTTTACTCCTGCAACTGGCGCTTCAGCGATTCGACCTCGTCCTGCAGCGCGGTGTCCTTGCCGACCAGCGCCTCGATCTTGCGGACGGCATGCAGCACCGTGGTGTGATCGCGCCCGCCGAAGCGGCGGCCGATCTCGGGCAACGAGCGCAGCGTCAGCGTCTTGGCTAGATACATTGCGACCTGGCGCGGGCGGACCACGTTGGCGGTGCGACGCGACGACAGCAGGTCGGAGCGGCTGACATTATACTGTCTTGCCACCACGCGTTGGATGTCCTCGATCTTGATCCGCTTCGGCTCCTGCGGGCGGATCAGGTCGCGCACTTCGCGCTCGGCCATTTCCAGCGTCACCGGCGTGGCGTTGAGCTTGCTGTGCGCCAGCAAGCGGTTGATCGCGCCTTCGAGATCCCTGCCGTTATGGGTGATGGTGCGGGCGAGATAGTCCAGCACCGGTGCTGGCACGTCGAACGTAGCGTGATGGGCGCGGGCCGCTGCGACGCGGGATTTCAGAATGCCGAGGCGCAGTTCTTCGCCGAGCGATCCCATTTCGACCACGAGGCCGCCGGCTAGCCGCGAGCGAACCCGCTCGTCGAGGCTCTCCAGATCGGATGGTGGACGGTCGGCGGCGATCACCACCTGGCGGCCGGCGTCGATCAGCGCATTCAGCGTGTGGCAGAACTCGGCCTGGGTGGTCTTGCCCTGCAGGAACTGGAGATCGTCGATCACCAGCACGTCGATGCCGCGCAACGCTTCCTTGAAGGCCAGCGCGGTCTGCGTCTTCAGCGCGGCGACGAAGCCGTACATGAATTTCTCGGCGGTGAGATACAGCACCTTGCGCTCGGTGCCGGAATTGCCGGCCCAGGTCACGGCCTGCAGCAGATGGGTTTTGCCGAGGCCGACGCCGGCATGGATGTAAAGCGGATTGAACATCACGCTGTCGCCGCGGCGGCCTTCCGCCACCTGACGCGCGGCGGCATGGGCCAGCGTGTTGGAGCGGCCGATCACGAAGCTGCCGAAAGTCAGGCGCGGATCAAGCGGCGAGCCGCCGAGCGCTTCATGGCTTGCCGAAACCGGCGCGATCGCCGTGGCGCGCAATTCCGACGAGGCGCGGCCATCGCGGCCTTCGGTGCGGCGGCTATCGACCGGCGCGGGGGCTTCCTTGGCGGGCGGCGCGCAGCGCATTGCGGTGCGCACGGTGACATCGACCCGGTGCACCTCAGGCATTTCGGCCTGCCAGCAGGTCAGAACGCGTTCGGCATAATGCGCCTGGATCCAGCTCTTCAGGAACCGGGTCGGGACCGAAAGGTGGACGCTCTCGTCCTGCACACTTTCCAGATCCATCCGCGCGAACCAGCTGGAGTAGACGTCTTCGCCGACGCTCGACCGAAGCCGACCCTTCACGCGAGACCAGCGATCCTGTTCCATGTTTGACATTTTCTGACGACTCTTCCGATTGAATTGATAGGCGGCCTAACGTTGCCGGTGAGATGTCCGCGCGGTTTCATGCGCGGTGCGACCTCGGATGAATCTTCGTTTCCGGGCATAGACCAGCCGCTCGGCGAAACGCCGCGGTCCGGTCAGCGATGGTGGAAAGGAAGTCTCCGCGAGGTCAGCGTGTACTCAACGGCCGGTCGGGAGCGCGGGCAGTGGGTCGCGCGCAGGCGCGCGCCTTCAAGACGGCATCAGTCAAAGATCGCACGTGATGAAATGCTGTGGTGGTTGTATTGAGCATAAAGCCTCCCCCACTCGCCGCGGTTGCCCGCTGCAAGCTGTCATCCCAAAAGTGTTCCAAATTCAGTCTGCAACGCCTCAACGGCCAAAGCCGCTCCGCATTACATCGCCGTGTCGTCTTGCCCGCTCGTCTGCCCGCTTATTCCCTTCGCCTTCGGCTCGTCTGGCTGCGGTTGGCCGGCGCCCATCTCTCTTTTTTGTAAAGCGCTCGAAGCCCGAGCGCCTTTGAGAAATTTTGACACAGAACAACCGTTCTCACATTGCTATGAGCTGCAGCCCAACTAAAGCTTGGAAAGCGTCGCTAACCTGCACACCGCCGCTGATTTGCATGTCCGCCCCGGTTCTTAAATCGCGCTGATCTGAAGAACCGCGGGCGCCGCGAACGATTAAGAAATACACCAAGGCCCAGTTCTCGCAACGGAATGATTTTTCGGATGCCTCGCGAAAACCGCATTTGCAAACCCGGCATCGCGCCGCGATTTCCACGGCGAAGCGACAAGGTTTTGAATCAACGCGCTGAATCGAAATGTGACGACGCGATTGCAAATCGGCTGGCGGCAAAAAATAAATTCATAATTCGTTTACGATTCACGGCGGCGGCAATGCGTTTTCAAAGTGCTGCGCCTCGCTATGCCGATAAGTGATTAGACGTGCGCGTTTTTTCCTGTGCGTTGAGTCAGGGTAACCCTAGACACGGGACTCAGCATGGTGGCGCAACGCTGTTGCTATTTTCGAATCGAGCGCGGGTGAAGAAGAACGTCGATTGACACCGCATCGTCGACATCTTCTGTTCCCACCGTGTCGTACAAGCGACATTGCGTAACGCGCAATCCTGATTGTGAAAGCGGTTTGGTTCGCGCCATCGAAATCTGTCGGGTAATTGCACGCACAAAAAAGCCCGGCGCGAGCCGGGCTTTTCGAAGATTATTCTCGTCGATCGGGTTACTGCGCGACGGCTGCGAGCTTCGCGATCTGGTGCACGAGGCGCGAAACTTTCCGGCTCGCCTTGTTCTTGTGAACGATGTTGCGCTGGGCGGCCTGCATCAGTTCAGGCTCCGCGAGCGCCATCGCCTTCAGCGCCGCTTCGCGGTCGCCGCTCTTGATCGCTTCCTCGACGGTGCGAACCGAACCGCGCATCTGGGTGCGGCGCGCCTTGTTGACGATGGTGCGACGGGCAATCTTGCGCGTCGCCTTCTTGGCGGAGGTCGTATTGGCCATATCTCAAATATCCTTCAGCAGCGACCCATCATGGGCGCCGGGCTGATTGACGCCTGCCGCTCAACTGCGCGGCCAACGCTGATCTGTTTCCGGGGTGTTCCTGAAAATGCTATCCCCGGAGCGAAAACTCTCAAGGCACGCCGCTCAAAGAACAGCGGCGGCAGGATTGCGCCCACCGCCATTGGCACTCCTTATAGAGGGCGGGATTTCCACCGTCAACGTTTTCCCGGAGACCCGTTCGGGCGATAAAAAGCCCGGAATGGCGGTTAAGTTGCTGGCGGGGTTGAATTTCTTGGGCTACCCCGGTATTGCCGGGGCCAGATCGACAAGAGGGGTTCGCATGATCCGCGGGTTTTTCCGTCTGGTGGGGCTCTTGCTCCTGGCCGGCGGGTTCATTTTCCTGGTCTATGACGGCGCCCGGTCGATCGCCGATCAGGCGTTGCGGCTGACCCGGCTTGGCGAATTCTGGAACGACATCCATCAGGCCAGCCAGCGGGCATTCCAGGCGATGATCGAGGGCGCTGCGCCCTGGCTCTGGAATGGTGTCGTGAAGGTCATTCTGAACCAGCCGGCCTGGGCGGTGATGGGCGTGCTGGGAATCCTCTTGATGCTGCTGTTCCGGCCGCGCAAGCCGCTGATCGGTTATTCCCGGAATTGATGAGGCCACGGCGTTGCCGCGCCGATCGCTTTTGTCCGGGCTGGCGGGCGTAACAGATCTGCCGTTTTGTCCGTAGATGCCTATATTGCGGTTTGAGTTCGGCGCCGTTCGGCAAAAGTGAATCCGGTTTTGCCGCTCCAGCGCTGTTGGCCGTCAGATGCGCGCGTTGCTCCAGCGAACCGGATTTCACTTCGTTCGACGACGCGCCGGGAGATGATCCATGTTGTTTATGCGCAAGACCACCGCATTGCCCACTGCCGCCGAAGCGCTGCCCGGAAGGGCCACGCCGATCCCGACTGCGATACGTCATTTCGTCAACGGTCATCAGATCCAGCCGCCCTATCCGGAAGGCCTCGAGCAGGCGGTGTTTGGGCTCGGCTGTTTCTGGGGGGCGGAACGGAAGTTCTGGGAACTCGGCGATGGCGTCTACACCACGGTGGTCGGCTATGCCGGCGGCCACACGCCGAACCCGACCTATGAAGAGACCTGTTCGGGCCGCACCGGCCACACCGAAGCGGTGCTGGTGGTGTTCGATCCCAAGAAGATCTCCTACGAGCAGTTGCTGAAGGTTTTCTGGGAAAGCCACAACCCGACCCAGGGCATGCGCCAGGGCAACGATGTCGGCACGCAGTATCGTTCGGCGATCTACACGTTCAGCGATGCGCAGCGCAACGCCGTCGATGCGTCGAAGGCGGCGTATCAGAAGGCGCTGTCGGCTAAGGGCCTCGGCGCCATCACCACCGAGATCGCACCGGCCGGCGAGTTCTATTTCGCCGAGGACTATCACCAGCAATATCTGGCGAAGAATCCGGCCGGCTATTGCGGCCTCGGCGGCACCGGCGTGTCGTGCCCGATCGGCGTTGCCGTCAGCGCCTGATCGCTCCCTGACGCGACTTGACCAAGTGCCCGCCTCCGGTATCGGAGGCGGGCTTTTTCATGCCGCTGGGGGCGGTGAAAACGGAATGTTAACCATAACCGGGCACAACCGAAGCTGTCTCGCCATAAGGGATGAGCCAGGTGTTGCCAGTGCGCGCGTTTCGATTGTCCTTGATAGCTTCGCTTGCGGCGCTGGCGCTGTCCGGCTGCATGCAAAGGTCGGGACCCGTCGCGATGGTGCAGCCGCGCAGCGATCTCGACGCGCTGGCCTATGACCAGCCGGCCTATGCCTCGCCTCCTGTGGTGGTTTCCAATTCGGGCGGCGGTGCCTTCGCAGCCGTTCGCAACGGCTTTGCGCCGTCACGCCGCGGCTATGCGCCAGTGCCGGCGCGTTACCCCGCTCCCGTCTCAAGCTTTGATGCGCAGTATCACCTCGATGCCGGCGACAAGCTGCGCGTGGTGGTCTACGGCCAGGAAGGTCTCACCAATTCCTACGCCATTGATGCGGGCGGTGCGATCACCATGCCGTTGATCGGCTCGGTGCCGGCACGCGGTCGCACACCTGCTGGCCTTGCTTCGGAAATCAGTGGCCGCCTGCGCAACGGATTTATCCGCGAGCCTTCGGTGGCCGTCGAGATCGAAGCCTATCGGCCGTTCTTCATCCTCGGTGAAGTCGCCGCCCCCGGCCAGTATCCCTATGTGCCGAACATGAGCGTGGAGAGCGCGGTGGCCATCGCCGGCGGCTTCTCGCCGCGTGCCAAGCGCGACGAGGTCACGCTGACCCACAATACGGCGGACGGTGTGTACCGCGCGGTAGTGCCGCTCGGCACGCCGATCAGCCCCGGCGACACCGTGCTGATCAGCGAACGCTGGTTCTAGGCTCTCGCTGAATTCTTTCGCGTGCGCCAACTTTCGGCGAGGCAACTGCTCCTTCCATTCAGCGGAATTGGCGTCTTTCGGCAAGACCACGAGTCGGACTGTGGTGTATCAGCGCAACGACGCGACCTTGTCGGGACGCCGTATCAATTCACGATTGAGCCATGTTAGAAAAAGTCAAGCGAGGTCAACTCGCCGGGCGCCGGTCACATGCCTGCGAACTCAAAATAATATCTATGGGAGTCGACAATGAATCCGTATCCGTCGGTCAAAACCGCGCGAGTCGTGACTGCGGCGGTCTTGATGACGTTCATGACCTCGATGTTTTCGAATGCGTTCGCGCAGTCCGCGCCCGGTTATCCCGACAAGCGTATCACATTCATTGGTGCCCTATGCCGCAGGCGGAGCGACCGATGTCTCGGCGCGGTTGCTGGCGAGCAAGCTGTCGGATGCGTGGAAGCAGGCCGTCGTCGTCGAGAACAAGTCGGGCGCGGGCGGACTGATCGGCAACGACTTCGTCGCCAAGGCACCGGCTGACGGATACACCGTGCTGGTCGCGATCACCCAGATCATCCAGGCTCCCAGCCTCGTTTCCAATTTGTCCTACGACGTCTTCAAGGATCTTGCGCCGGTCATCCACGTCGCACTGTCGCCGATCGTGCTGACGATTCCCGATGCGCAGCCAATGAAATCGCTGAAGGACCTGATCGATCTAGCCAAGGCGAACCCCGGCAAATACGCTTACGGAACGTTCGGCAACGCGACGACGTCACACCTCTACGGCGAGTTGCTCAAGAAGACCGCCGGGATCGATCTGACCCATGTGCCGTATCGCGGCTCCGCGCCACTGCTGAATGACTTGCTCGGCAACCAGGTGACCGCTGCCTTCGTCGATCTCACCACCGCGGGTCCGCAATTGAGCGGCGGCAAGGTGAGGGCGCTGGCCGTTGGCGGCGAGACGCGCAAGAAACTGTTGCCGGATTGCCGACCCTTGCCGAGTTGGGCTATCCCGGCTTCGAGGCCGAAGGCTGGGTCGGCGTCTTCGTACCGGCGGCGACGCCCAAGGACATCGTCGCCAAGCTGTCTGCCGAACTGGCGCGGATCATCGCGTCGCCCGAGGGGATCGCGGGATTGCAGGCGGTCAATCTGATCCCGGTGGGTGGCACCGCCGAATCCTTCGAGACGACCTTGCGCCGCGATTACGCGCGATGGGCGACGGTGGCCAAAACCGCAGGTGTCAGGGGCGAATGACCGCGCTCCTCTAGGCGACGAGATGTTTGGCGAAGAAGGCCAGGCTGCGCTGCCGGGCGACGTCGGCGCTCGCTTTGTCGTAGCTGGCGCGTTCGTCGCAGCCGAAGCCGTGCTGCGCGCCGTCATAGACGAACACTTCGACCTCCGGCCGCTTGGTGCGAATGGTCTCGACATCGCTGAGCGGAATGCCGTGATCCTGTTCGCCGAAATGCAGTTGCGTCGGCACCTTCGGTTTGTCGTCGGCGAAGCGGACGATGGCGCCGCCGTAGTAACCGATCGCGGCGCTCAAGCCTGACAGTTTCGTCGCCGCGGCATAAGCGACGCTGCCGCCGAGGCAGAAGCCGATGATCCCGACCGGGCCGACGTCCTTTACCGAATCGATCGCGGCCTGCGTATCGAGCAGCATCGCCGGCCAGTCCGGACTGGCGACGAATTTGCGGGCGATGGCGACTTCCTCGGGCGAGTAGCCAGACTGGAAGTTGCGCTCGATGCGATCAAAGATCGATGGCGCCACCGCGACATAGCCCTGCACGGCGAAGCGATCGCAGACGGCGCGGATGTGATGATTGACCCCGAAGATTTCCTGGATCACGACCACCGCCCCCTTCGGCGTGCCGGGGGGTGTTGTACGATAGGCGCCGAGTTCAAACTTGTCCGAAGCGGTCAGCGTAATGTCTTGTCCCACGGGTCATCCATTCATGTTGGGTTGACGAGTCTTGAGCTTGATGCAGCAAGCGAATTTGCGATGCAATGTTATTGCCACATCCAGTTGCGGCCCCAGTCGCCCTTCCAGCCGGTGAGGCGACCCTTGCGGAACTGGAGATAGAGCCGATCGCGGCGATCGAAGAAGCCGCTGCCGCCGACATCGCGGAAGGCGAGATAGATTTCATTACCCGGCCGGCCGCTGATGTAAGCCAGCGGCGTGCCCAGCGCGCGGGCAGCATCGTCGGCTTGCATACCAAACGCCAGTGGCGTGGCGTTCGACAGGGCCGCGGTGAACGGCACATGCGACAGCGGTGCAACCTGTTGCGCGGTTGCAGGCTGCATCGCAGCAGCGATCAACGATAGCCCCGCGCTAAACATGATCCGCTTCATGCGATGAGCCTTTTCAGGATTGTGGCGATCAAGCGGCGACGTCGCAAAGTCTAGCAATGACAGTAGCATGATAAATTATTCGCTGCGTCTGACAACACCGTGGCAACGCCGCGCAGCTCTGCAAGATCGATGGCGGCCGAGACCGGATCAATAATGCCAAACCGGCGCGTTGCGGCGCTGCACCTATTGTTTGACGCACGACGCGCTTGACAGGTTGTAACTTTGGACGTGCAATGTCCGCGCTTGCAGAGTCGAAAAACAAAAATACGACGCAGGAGGACAATGCCGATGAGCCGGACGCCGCATAGCGTTTGCCAGTCTCTGTCCAGACTTTCCCTGTCCAGACTTTCCCCAATCCATATGTACACGAGCCGACCGTGAACTGACCGGTGGTCAGCATGGCGGTGGCGTCTGCACGGCCTCGGTCGTCAAGACTCTGGTCTGCAGGATTTAGCCTGGTCGCACTCGGACTCGGGATCGGTCCGGCGCTTGGCGCCGGCGAAACCCTGCAGGTCACGAAGGCCTGGGTGTCGCCTGTTGATCAGGTCGGAATCGATGTTCCATTGCTGATGACGATCACCAACGACGCGGCAGAGGCCGATGCATTGTTGCGGGTGAGGTGCCCGTTCGCGAACTTTACCGAGAAGCACATTGTCGATCGCGGCGAGGGATCGCCTGCGATGCGTTCGATCCCGTCGATTCCGATCCCGCCGAACAAGGCGACCGTCCTCAAACCCGATAATTATCACGTCATGCTGCTGCAGACCCGACAGAGACTGGTGGATGGCGAGCGCCTGACCTGCTCCGTCGTGTTCCAGAAAGCCGGAACCAAGGAAATGGAGGTGCTTGTGAGCCGCGCGCCCTGACGCGGCAACCGACGAATTCGCTGAATACGGTCTCACTGAACAAGGCTTCTCACCTGAACGTCCCGGATATGCCGGGCGATCAAATCAACACGAAGACGCCAACAGGAGGAAACAGTCCATGACGCGGTTCACTTCTATCAGAAAAGTTTACGTGCGAGCCGCGTTGCTCGCGAGTGTGGCAGCCATCGGTTTCGGCGCGCTGCCCGCCGCTGCCGCTGATGAGGTCACCCATGACCGGCTGCTCAATGCCGACAAGGAAACCGGCAACTGGCTTCACCATCACAAGAATTTTTCGGCGCATCGGTTCTCCGGTCTGAAGGAGATTAATCGCGATACGGTGAAGAACCTGAAAGTCGCCTGGACCATGCATCTCGGTGGCGTCGAGGGTGGCGGCATCTGGACCCATGGCGGTCTAGAAGCCACACCGATCGTCGAGAACGGCTTCATGTATGTCACCGACGGTTGGGGCTCGGTCTACAAGATCGACACCCATGGCGGGCGCGGCGCGCTGCTCTGGAAGATGGATCCGAAGACTGATCATGACTGGGCTGGCGCGGTGGCCTGCTGCGGCGTCGATAATCGCGGCGTCGCGCTGTGGGGCAATCTCGTGGTCTCGCATACGCTCGATGGCCGGCTGATCGCCACCAACAAGGACAATGGCCAGGTCGCGTGGCAGCGCCAGGTTGCCGATCCCGACAAGGGGGAGGTCATCACCGGCGCGCCGCTGATCGTGAAGAACATGGCGATCACCGGGGTGGCCGGCGCCGAATACGGCATCCGCGGCTGGATCGCGGCGACGGATCTTTCGAGCCAGAAGGAAGTCTGGCGCACGTACACGATTCCGACCAAGGGCGAGCCCGGCCATGAAACCTGGAAGGACGATCAGAACGCTGCGGCCAGCGGCGGTGGCTCGACCTGGGTCACGGGAAGCTACGATCCCGCCACCGACACCATCATCTGGGGCGTCGGCAATCCCGGCCCGGACTGGGACAACCAGTACCGGCCCGGCGACAATCTCTACACCGACAGTTCGCTGGCGCTGGAAGCCGACACCGGCAAGATCAAGTGGCATTACCAGCACACGCCGAACGATCCGTTCGACTATGACAGTGTCGCGGAAAATGTGCTGGTCGATGTGCCCGGCCCGAACGGCACGTTGAAGCTAGCGCTGGAGGCCGATCGCAACGGCTTTGCCTATGCCATCGATCGCAACAGCGGCAAATTCGTCTGGGGCCTGCCCTTCGTGAAGAAGGTGACATGGACCAAGGGACTGGATGCGGAATCCGGCAAGCCGGTCGAATACGATCCGGGCAAGCCGGTGCAGCGCTACAACGCGTCCGTCACGCCGCATCGCGACAACAAGGTCACCGACATCTGCCCCGGCAACATGGGCGGCAAGAACTGGCCGCCGACTGCCTATAATCCCGACCTGAAGCTCTGGTACATCCCGGTGATCGAGAGCTGCAACCGCATCACGGTCGAGGAGGCGACGCCGGACAAGCTCAAGCCGCGTGAGTTCTGGACCGGCGGCGGACCGAGCCAGCCGGTGCGCATCACCGGCAGTGTCACCGCGATCGACGTCACCACCGGCAAGATCGCCGGCAAGATGGAAACGCCGTTCCCGAATTTGGGCGGCATGCTGGCGACGCCCGATCTGGTGTTCTCCGGTCAGCCTTCGGGCGAGGTGATGGCACTCGACGCCAAGACGCTGGAGAAACGCTGGGAGTTCAACACCGGCGGCGGCGTCAATGCCCCGCCGATGACCTTCACGGTGGATGGCAAGCAATACATCGCGATCCTGGTCGGGATGGGCGGCGCTTGGGACAAGTGGTTCATCGATTCGACGCCCGAACTGAAGAAGATGCAGCCGGGATCGATGCTCTACGTGTTTGCGCTCTGAGGGCGCGACGCTCCTCGCCATGACGGATGAAGGCAGCCAAAGCGTTGAGCCAACCTCCGTCCTCATGGTGAGGAGCGCGCTCTTGGGCGCGCGTCTCGAACCATAAAGCGTGTTTCGCCCATCCTTCGAGACGCGGTCGAAGACGACCGCTCCTCAGGATGAGGAATCCGTGGGGATTGGATTGTTCATCCTAAGCGAAAGGCTTGAGCGTGCTTTCAAATCGGAATGAGCTTTAATGATAAATCTGACGACTCTCAAACTTCCATTGACGATCGTTGCCGCACTGGCCTGCCTCGCCGGCGCGCTATCCTCCGCGCGCGCGCAGTCGCCGCCGGACCCCACCGATGCCGGCAAGAATATCTTCAAACGCGCCAATTGCATGGGCTGTCACAAATGGCACGGCAATGGCGGCGGCGGCTATGGCGGCGATGCGCTGTCGCTGCGCAAGACCGAGCTGACGCGCGAGCAGATCGTCGAGACCGTCGGTTGCGGCCGTCCCGCCACTGGCATGCCCTTCTTCACCCGCGGTGCCTATGACACCGTCAAGTGCCACGACATGACCCGGCAGGATCTCGGCGATCAGATGCCGCCGGAGGCGACCAGCTTTCTGCGGCCGAACGAGATCGAGGCCGTCGCCGATTACGTGATCGCGCGGATCAAGGGCAAGGGCGAACCGTCCTACGCCGAATGCATCAGCTTCTTTTCCGACGGGTCGCGCGTCTGCAACACCTACAAGACGCCGGGCGAATCCATGGAGACGGCAGGAAAGGCGCAATGATGAATTCTTTTCCAAAAATTTTCGTTGCAGGCCTCTTGTTCTGTACTCCGCTTGTCACCGGAACGCCCGCCGGTGCGGAGGATTTCACCGGCAACGATCTGCGCGAGATCAGGATCGGCATGGTGGCGAACGATCTGTCCAAGACCGACTATGCCGGTCTGGCTTGCGCGGCGGCGCCGGCGCAGAAACTGGCGAACTGGGAGAGCGCAAAGGATTGTCCGGCTGGAGACGCCGGGCTGCGCGCCGTGCGCTTTGCCTATGATCCCGCGAGCAATCCCGAGGGCACCATGGTGGCCGGTCATCCGGCGATCCTGACGGCGCTGATCGATAATGCCGGGCGCGTCGCAGGGCTGCTGATCGAAACCGATCCGAAGACGCGGCTGTACCTACGCAAGAAAGCCTTCCTGCTTGGTGTGCAGGCAAAATTTCGCTACGGCGCGGAAGGCTGGACCTGCAGCGAAGCCCAGCCCGGCACCGACGAAACGTCGGTCGGCGGCGTCTATCTCAAGGAACAGTGCAGCAAGACGGTTGGCGGCCGCCATGTGGCGGTGGAGCGAAAGCTGTTCCGCCGCGCCAATCAGGACATCAAGAGTTTCGTCGACGAAACGCGGATCAGCATTTTGCGGGCGAAAGGTTAGCGAGAACAGCAACGCATCGGACTTTGTCGCGGCGCACAATGCGGATCTCGCTAACTACACTTCGATCAATTTAATTCTCTTCGAGCGATTCTAATTTGCATTGCCTCCAGATTAGATCGCGCTCATTCTGTAACCAGTTCCGGCATCGACCCGGTGGGTGTCGGGAGTGTCCCAAAAGTGAGTTGCCGCCGTAAGCGGCACCATGCACCGGCAGGGGAAGAAACGATGCCTAATCTCAACATCAATGGGCGGAATATGTCCGTCGATGCGGCTGGCGATACGCCGCTGCTCTGGGTGATCCGCGAACAGCTCCAGATGACCGGCACCAAGTTTGGTTGCGGCGCCGGCCTGTGCGGCGCCTGCACCGTGCACGTCAACGGCGAGGCGGTGCGCTCCTGCCAGACTGCGCTGAGCGAAGTTTCCGGCAAGAAGATCACCACCATCGAAGGCCTCAGCGCCAAGGGCGATCATCCGCTGCAGAAGGCCTGGATCGTCGAGCAGGTGCCGCAATGCGGCTACTGCCAATCCGGCCAGATCATGCAGGCGGCATCCCTGCTGTCGAAGAACAGCAATCCGACCAAGGAAGAAGTGGTTGCGCATATGGACGGCAATCTGTGCCGCTGCATGACCTATTCACGGATCCAGAAGGCGGTGATGCGCGCGGCGTCCGAAATGCGGACCGCGGCTGCGTCCAGCGATCGGAGGAACACATGAATACGCACGTGAAAATTACCAGCAGCGAGCCCGCCGATCTGTCGCGCCGTTCGTTCCTCGTCGGCACCGCCGCCACCGGCCTTGTGCTCGGCTACGCCGCGATTCCCGGCGTCGACCAGGCGCTCGCCGCGCCCGGCAGTTTCGATCCCAGCGTCTGGTATTCGATCGCGCCCGACGGGCTCGTCACCGTCACCTGTGGCAAGGCCGACATGGGCCAGCACATCGCCTCCACCATGGCGCAAATCGTCGCCGAAGAACTCGGCTCGAACTGGAAGGACATGCGGGTCCAGCTCGCCTCCAACGATCCGAAGTTCAATGATCCCGTGCTCGGCGCGCAGATCACCGGCGGCAGCTGGAGCACGATGATGAATTTCGACGCCATGAGCCGTGCCGGCGCCGCCGGCCGGCTGGCGCTGATCGAAGCCGCCGCCGGCATGCTGGGCGTGCCGGCGTCCGAACTGACGGTGCGCGACTCCGTAATTTCACATCCGAAGTTGAAGAAGTCGCTGTCGTTTGCCGATGTGGTCAAGAGCGGCAAGGCGACCAAGACCTTCACCCCCGATGAGCTGAAAGCCGTCAAGCTGAAGACACCGGATCAATACACCATGATCGGCGTCTCGGTGCCGCAGATCGACATTCCCTCCAAGACCAATGGCACCGCGAAATACGGCATCGATACATTTTTGCCCGGCATGGTCTACGGCAAGATCGTGATGCCGCCGGTGCGCTACGGCGCGACGGTGAAGTCGGTCGATGACTCCGCGGCAAAGAAGGTGCCTGGCTTCATCAAGGCGGTGACGCTCGACGACAAGACCGGCACGACAACGGGTTGGGTCGTGGCGGTCGCCAACACCTATGCCAATGCTCGCAAGGCCGCCGAAGCGCTGAAGGTGACATGGGACAATGGCCCCAATGCCAAAGTGTCGAGCGAATCCCTGCTGACAGAGGCGAAGCGTCTGCAGGGGCTCGACGACTCCGGGCTGTTCTTCGTCAAGAATGGTGACTCCGGCGCGGCGCTGGGTTCAGCCGCGAAAGTCGTGGAAGCGGAGTACACCACCAGCATCAACATCCATGCGCCGCTGGAGCCGATGAACGCCACGGCGCAGCAGCAGGGCGAGGTCTGGCATCTGTATTCCGGCAACCAGTTCGCCACCCGCACCGGCGGCGTTGCGGCCGGCGCGCTCGGCATCGATCCGAAATATGTCGTGATGCATCAGTTGTGGCTGGGCGGCGGCTTCGGCCGGCGACTGGACGCCGACATGATGGTGCCGGCGGTGCTGGCGGCGAAGGCGATCGGCAAACCGGTCAAGGTGATCTATTCCCGCGAAGATGACATGACCATGGATTTTTCGCGGCCGCTTACTTTCCAGAAGATCAAGGCGGGTCTCGACAACGATGGCAAGCTGGTCGCGCTGAACCACGATGTGGTCAGCGCCTGGCCGACCAAGCGCTGGGGCATCCCCGACTTCCTGTCGCCTTCGGTGGACAAGAAGGGGGCACTCGATGCCTTCACGGTCAACGGCGCAGACTTCTTCTATTCGGTGCCGAACCACAATGTCCGCGCCATCCTTAACGAGATGGCGCAGCAGGCCACACCGTCCGGGCAGTTGCGCTCGGTGGCGCCGGGCTGGACCTTCTGGGCGGTGGAAAGCATGATCGATGAACTTGCTCATGCGGCCGGCAAGGACCCAGCGCAGTTCCGCATCGCGATGCTGGATGGCGCGGGCGACAATGCCGGCGGCGCGCAGCGCTTGCGCAACACGCTGCTCGCGGCGATGGGGCTCGCCGGCTACGGAACCCGGACCTTGCCGAAGGGCGAAGGCATGGGCGTCGCCTGCGTGTCGTCGCAGGAGCGTGCCACCGCCAGCTGGACCGCCTGCGTCGCTCATGTGGCAGTCGCAGGCTCCGGCGAGGTGAAGGTGAAGAAGCTTACGGTGGCCACCGACGTTGGCACTCAGGTGCATCCCGACAATATCCGCGCCCAGGTCGAAGGCGCGGCGCTGTGGGGATTGTCGCTGGCGATGTACGAGAAGGCGACGCTGAAGGACGGCGGCATCGAGCAGACCAACTTCGACACCTACACGCCATTGCGGATGAGTCAGGTGCCGGAGGTGGCGATCAGCGTCATCGCCAATGGCGAGAAGGCCACCGGCGTCGGCGAGCCCGCCGTGACGGTGATCGCACCGGCGCTGGCCAATGCGATCTTCAATGCCGTCGGCGCCCGCGTCCGCTCGTTGCCGATCACGGCCGAGGCCGTGAAGGGCGCGATGAAGGCGTAACGCTCAAGCCAGAGTTCAATCCGCCGGAAGCGCTGCTTCCGGCGGATTTTTGTGGCGTGGGCGAGCCCGCAATTACCAACATTTTAAATCAACTCGCTCAGGCAGTGGTAACTCCCTGATAGCGGCGTTTGCCGGTCGCGGCTCCTGTCGCCCTGATCATGAATTGTTAACAATACACCTTAAGGTTCAGGAACCAGGTTTTGAGGTATGTATGTCCTGCTTGCGGCTTGGTCGCTGCAATAGATCGAGGGCATATGACCGTCTCAGTCAAACAATCGCCTGCGCGCCGCCGGTTGCTTCTGGCATCGGACCGCAGCGATCACAGCAGTGAGCTCGTTAACATCCTGAAGAAGGTCGGCGAGGTCCAAACCATCTCGACGTCCGAGATTCCGGAAAAGCCAGCTAGCGAGCTGTCCGGGATCATCGTCGATATCAACCTGCGTTCCGCGGAGAGCGTGCAGCGCGTCCGCAACAAGCTGCGCGCCAAGGCCTATGAATCGGTGCCGCGGTTGTTCGTTCTGGCCGATGCGCTGCATCACGGCTCGATGCAGGCCTGGGCGCTGGGCGCCACCGACACCATCGCACGGCCGTTCGATGCGCGCGGTGTGCTGCAGCGGATCCGCGCGGCGTTCCCGAATCCGCATGACGAGGATTTTTCTGCCAGCGGCAAGGCGCTGACTCGCGGCGTCGAGGCGGCGCATGCGGTGATGGTCAAGATCTTCGAGAAGCTCCCGGCCGGCGTGCCGCTGACCTTCAACGATGTGATGCAGGCCGAAAGTGCGATCCTGAAAGCGATCAAGCGCTCGTCGCTGCGCGAATGGCTGGCCACCGTCGGCCGCCATCACAACCACAGCTATCGCCACTGCCTGTTCGTCACCGGCTTCGCCGTCGCCTTCGCGCAGCATCTCGGCATGCGCGACGAGGATCAGCGCCGTCTGACCCGTGCGGCACTCGTCCATGATGTCGGCAAGGCCTTCACCCCAGTCGCGATTCTGGACAAGCCGGGCAAGCTGACCGACGACGAAACGACCGAAATGCGCAGGCATCCGCGGCTCGGTTTCGAAGCGCTGGTGGCGCAGGGCAGCTTTCCGCGCGAGATGCTCGACGTCGTGCTGCATCATCACGAATTCCTCGACGGGTCAGGTTATCCCGACGGGCTGAAGGGCGATCAGATCAGCGACATCGTGCGGCTGATGACTATCGTCGATATTCACGCCGCTTTGGTGGAACGACGCTCCTATCGGATGCCGTTTACCCACGCCAAAGCGTTCGAGATCATGGAACAGATGGGCGACAAGCTCGATCAGCAGTTGTTGCAGGTGTTCCGGCCGGTGGCGCTCGGATCGTACTGAGCGGCGGCAGGCCGGCGCTTGCGGCGAGGCTGGATTTTAAAGTCCTGGTCAGCCCCCTGCCTGGGCCGAAATTTCATCGCTGCTGCGCCGCGTCTCCGGCATGATGGTCCAGATCATAAGAAGCCCGAGCGCCGCGATGCCGGCGAGCCCGACAAAGGCGACGGGAGCCCCGAAGCGGTCGGCGACGAAGCCCGCCAGCACGGTGCTGAGCGCGGCACCAATTCCCGTCGCAGTGCCGACGATGCCCTGCGCGAGACTGAAGCGGCCGCTGCCGAAAGCGACGTCGGCGACGATCAGCGGGATCATTACGCTGAACACCGCTGCGGTGACGCCGTCGAACAGCTGCACAGCGACCAGCACATAGGGATCGGTCACTGTCGCGAACAAAAGTCCACGGATCGTCAGCGCGGCGAAGCCGAGCAATAATAGCGGCCGTCGCCCCCATTGCTGCGCCTTGCGGCCGATAGTTGGCGAAGTCGCCGCCACGATGGCCTGCGGCACCACGATACAGAATGCGATCAGCACCGGCGCCCAATCCGCCGAGCGCGTGGTGACCACGCCGGCCATCAGCGGCAGCATTGCGGCGTTAGCGAGTTGCAGCAGCAGCACGGCGCCGGCAAAAGTCAGCAACGGCCGCTGTCGCACCAGATCGCGAAAACGAATAGCTTCGTGTTTCTCGGTCTGTTCAGCCGTTGCGCCGTGGGCCTGCGCGGCGTCGATTTCGTGCGCGCGGATCCGCGACAGCGCATACAGCGTCGGCAGTGCCAGCAGGAAGGTGACGAGAAACACCGAGCGGCTGGAGAGAAAATAGCCGCAGGTGCCCATCACCGCCGCGGCGACGCCATTGCCCAGCGATGCGTAGCGCGCGTTGCGGCCGAGCCGCTCGCCAATTTTCAGTGGGCCGACAAGACCGAGGCTGATCGCGGCAATCGCCGGGCCGAGTACGCAGCTCGCCATCGCATGCAGCGTCGCGGCGGTGACCACAATGGGAAAGATCGGAAACGCCGCATAGCCCAGCGCGCAGCATCCGATCGTCAGCACCGCGGCGCCGGCGACCAGCCGTGTCGAGCGCGCGGCATCGACGATGGCGCCGCCGGGCATCTGGCCGATCAGCGCGATGACGCCGCCGATCGACAGCACAAAGCCGATCTCGACCTGAGTCCATTTCTGCGTGGTCAGATAGACCGCGACGAACGGGCCGAAGCCGGTCTGCACATCGGCGAGGAAGAAGACGAACCAGTCGAGTCCGCGCAAACTTTCCCGGGATGGCGGCGCCCGCCGCGGTTCGCCGGGATCGTGCTCGGGCGCAATGCCGGGCGCGCAGGCAAGGTCAGGCACCGCCTCGTTTTCGCGAGGTGGCCGGTCAGGTGCGCGTATGGTTGCATAAATCGGCAACCTATCTCTCCTGCATCGTCAAAGGCGGATAGCGCAGCGGATGCAGTGCGCCGGAGGCGCCGAGCACAACGATCGGCGCGTCGTCCTTGTATTCCGGCGCGGCGCGGACCTGCTCGCGGGTCAGCTCCAGCGTGATGCTCGCGCTCTTGTCGGCCACGTTCCAGAAATGCAGCGCGCTCCATTCGACCACGATCTTGCGGCTGCCGACGCCGAGAAAGCCGCCGAAGTCGATCACTGCGGCACGGACCTGGCCGGCGCGATCAACGATGACGTCGACAATCCGGCCCATGTTCTCACTCGCGGGGCTGCGGACGTCGCGGCCGAGAATGCCGTGAGCATCGACGGCCTCGATGACGGTGACGGACGGCGGCGGCGCAGCCGTGGCGGCTGGCGGAGGGGTTGGAACAGGACTGGCGGGTGCCGAGTCGGTCTTCACCGCGGCATCTGGCGGCGCCGGGCTCTCCTGCGGCGCGGCCGGAGCGGCTTGCGGCGGAACGGTGTCGTCCGCGGACCATGATGGCGCGGCCGAAAGCCCGGCGCAGGCGAGTACCAGGATCAGCGTCAGACGGGTCGCGCGCATGCAGCCTCCCTCAAGACTTTCGATTCGACGCACGAGCCATCTCGTGCAGCCTCACGCCATGATCGGGCGCGGTAAATATCAATGCGTCAGTACGATCGAGACCTGGATTTTGCCGCGGGTGCGCAGCACTTCCAGCGAGACGTCGTCTTCGTGCTTGCGCAGACAGAGATCGACGCTGGACTCGCCAAGCCGCAGGTCGCGCAAGATCACTTGATGCAGGAACGCCGGCAGCCGCGGATTGCGGAAGCGGATTTCGCCGCGTTGCGCATCGAACTCGATGCCGAGCGCGGCTTCGAGCAGCGTAAATGGCGTGGCGCTGGCCCAGGCCTGCGGCGCGCAGGCGACCGGATATAGCGTCGGGCCGCGGCGTTTTTCGCGCTGGAAGCCGCAGAACAATTCCGGCAGCCGCCGCAGGTCCATATAGGCGGCGGCGTCGAACAGGCCTTTGAAGACCGCCTCGACGGAATGCATAAGGCCGTAGCGGGCGAGGCCGAGCGCGATCAGCGCGTTGTCGTGCGGCCAGATCGAGCCGTCGTGGTACGACATCGGATTATAGCGGGCCTCGCCGCGCGCCACGGTGCGGATACCCCAGCCGGTGAAAAAATGCGGCCGCATCAGGTCGGCGGCGACAAGCCGCGCTCGATCCTCGCAGACGATGCCGGTGAACAGCAATTGCCCGGCGTTCGACGTTCTCACCTCGCACGGCATCTTTTCGCCATCGAGCGCCAGCGCATAGGTGCCGAATTCCTCGCACCAGAACGCATCCTCGAATTTTTCCGACAGCGCTTGCGCTTCGGCTTCCAGCTGCCGGGCGTCGTCCATCAACCCCATGCGCCGCGCCAGGCGCGACGCCAGCTGCTTGGCGGCATAGACGTAACCCTGCACCTCGGCGAGCGCGATATAGCCTTCGGCGAGTTTGCCGTCGGCGTGGAAGATCGCGTCGAACGAATCCTTCCAGCCCTGATTGGCGAGGCCCTGCTCGGAGGCCCGTTGATATTCGACAAAGCCGTCTCTGTCGGGATCGCCGGGCCCGTCGATCCAGCGCAGCGCCGCCTCGATCGCCGGCCATAGCTCGCGCAAAGTTTCGTCATCACCGGTGCGTTCGACATAGAGACCGGCGAGCAGCACGAACAGCGGCGTGGAATCGACACTGCCGTAATATTGCGCGAACGGCACCTCGCGCAGTGCCGCCATCTCGCCACCGCGCATCTCGTGCAAGATCTTTCCAGGCTCTGCGTCCGCGAGCGGATCGACGCTCTTGGCTTGAAACGCAGCGAGCCGCTTCAGCACGCCGCGGGCGACGCTCGGATCGATCCACAACATCTGCAGCGCGGTGATCAGGCCGTCGCGGCCGAATGTGGTCGAATACCAGGGAATGCCGGCATAGGGATAACGTCCCTGTGGCGTTTCCGTCATCAGCATGTTGAGGTCGGCCATGGCCTGGCACAGCACCTCGTTGAAGATGTCGTTCGAGGTTTCGATGGACGTGGCGCCCTTGGTCAATTGCCGCATCTCGCGGCGATGTGCGAGGAGGCCACGGAAAAACGGCACCGGTTTGTGGCCGGCGGCTGCGTTACAGCTCGCTGCCACGAACAGCGAGGTGCTCTGCTGCGGCGCCAGCTCGAAATGATAGGTTGCAGCATTCGCCGCCAGCCGGGTGGGACGCGGATCGAAATGCACCATCGTGCTGCGTGCCGTGTTGTCGAGGCCGGTATATTCCAGCGCAACATCGCTGGGGCTGAGCAGCCGGCTGGTGGCGACGCCGCGGTGCGACCGCCTCTCGCCGCGCACCTCGAACAGGTCGGCGAAATCATTGTCGAAGATTAGCGTCAGATCGAAGCTCGCCGGATGCTCGCCGTGGTTCTGCAGGCCGACGCGCTGATAGGCAGTGCCGCGCCACAGGAAGAAGGTGCGCACGATGTGCAGCATGTCCTTCTGCAGCACGAGACGGCCGTTGCGGTAGATATCGGGGTTGGTGAGGTCGACGGTCAGCGCGGAATTGTCGTCGCGCAGATTGGAGCCGAGCAGCAGCGGCTGCACGTCGTCCAGCGCCAGCTCGAGACGTGCGAGATAGCGGGTATCGGCATTGAACAATCCATCGGGGCCGCCCGCAGAGGCGCCGATGTCACCGTGGCTGTCGAGCACCACGAACGTGTCGTCGTGCTTCAGCGCACGGCGCGGCCGCGCCGCGGGGCCGATCATCGGAATATAGAACGGCGATTCCATCGCCGGTTCATCGGCGTGGATCGAGGTGAGTTTGGCTGCGGCGTCGATAGACATGGGTGCCTCGGCCGGTTGATGTGAAGTGCTGGCCGTTTGTGGGAACGACTCAGCTCATGAGCGTAAACCCGTCAGGCCGCGTGTTGGGCGAGGCGGCTCATTTCCTGGGTCACGAGTTCGCGATACGGGCCCTGGCCCTGCATCAGGCTGTCGGGCTTGCCGTCCTCGATGATCTTGCCGCCCTGCAGCATGACGACGCGATCGAAATTGCGCAGCGTGGCGAGACGGTGCGCGATGGCGATCACGGTGCGGCCGCGCATCAGGCGGTTCAGCGCCTCGCGGATCGCTTCTTCGGACTCGCTGTCCAGCGCGGCGGTGGCCTCATCCAGCAGCAGGATCGGCGCGTCCTTCAGGAAGGCGCGGGCAATCGCGATGCGCTGGCGCTGGCCACCGGACAGTTTCACGCCGCGGTCGCCGACCTGAGTGTGCAGTCCCTCCGGAAGGGTCTCGACGAAATCGCAGCGCGCCGCGATCGCCGCGCGCAATACCTCTTCGTCGGAGGCGGTTGGCCGGCCATAGCGGATGTTTTCCATGATCGAGCGATGGAACAGCGAGATATCCTGCGGCACCACCGAGATCGCTTGGCGCAGGCTGAGCTGGGTGACGCGGGAAATGTCCTGACCGTCGATAGTGATATTGCCATTCTGCACATCGTAGAAACGCTGCAGCAAGACAAACAGGCTCGACTTGCCGCCGCCGGACTGGCCGACCAGGCCGACGCGCTGGCCAGCCTTGAGCCGCAGGCTGAACTTCTCGAACACCGGCTGGCCGCCGGGATAATGGAACGAGATATTGTTGAAGGCGATCGCCGCGCCGTTCTTCACCAGCGGCTCCGCCTCTGGATGATCGCTCAATTCATGCGGCACCAGCAGCGTGGCGAGCGCCTCCGATAGGCGCGCGACATGTTGGGTGACATCGACCAGCGCCACCGCAAGGTCCCGCGTGGCATGCAGGATCGACAGACCGAGGGTGCAGACCAGCACCACGTCGCCCGTCGAGGCGCCGCCGCGCTGCCACAGCATGATCGCCCAAGCCAGGAGCGCGATGGTCAGCACGACGGTGATCGCGGCATGGGTCAGACGCAATCGTTCGAGATAGCGCAGGCTGCGGCCGCGCGCGTTCAACTCGCGGTCGACGGTGGCATCGAAGCGGTCGTGCTCGAAGCCCAACCCGCAGAAGGCGCGGACCAGCGGCATGTTATTGATGACATCGACCATTTCGCCGTCAACCGCCGCGGCCTTGTCGGCGAAGTCGTCATGCAGGTCCTTGCCGGCGGCGGCCATCTTGAACATCGTGACAACGACGGCGCCGGCGATCACGGCGAGGCCCGCCGCCATCGGCAGGCTAACGGTGCCGATCAGGGCGATTGCCGCAATTGTGGCAACGCAGGGCGGCAACACATTCCAGACAAACATGTTTTCGACGGTAAAGACGGCATTCGACGTGGCGGTAATGCGGCTGGTCAGCATCCCCGGCAGCCGATCCGTAAAATAGCTCGGCGCATGGCCGGTCAGATGCCGGAAAATATCCCTACGCAAATCGCCGGTGACGCCGACGAATGTAAAACTCGCGGTCCAGCTGGCAACGCGCCACAGGAACATGTCGGCTGATATCAGCGATACCAGAAAAATAAATGCCAGCCAGACCCCGCCGCTACCGCCGTTCGGGCCCGTCGACAGGCCATCGACGAGATACTTGATGCCGTACTGGGTGCCTACCGAACAGGCGACGGCTGCAAGTACAGCAAGCAGGATCACGGTATGTGATGCCGAGCGCTGCTTGATGTAGCGCATTACAAAGGCAAAAGGGCGTTGTGAGTATCCGGAAAGACTGTCCATGTGCTGTTCAAAACCCATTGAAGGAGAACCAGAATCTCGACGGACAGCGCTTTCGACCGCTCGCGTGAATAGCGCCATCGCAAATTTCCCATGTTCTCGTCATCACTGCGCAACAATTCGGCAGCATCGCTAGTGCAGGAAAGTTGAACGGGCGTGATGGCATCAGCAAGACCACAGTGTGGACGAAGTGCGCACATTACGTAGGAACTTCGCAGATGCGAGAACGTTCCCGACTTGGCACGCCGGTGCCCCATGTAGCGAAGGAAATCTTCTCACGAAGAAAATTTTCATCACACCAACAACAGGAGATGTGTAGATGCGCATCGCGCAGGTTGCTCCGCTTACCGAAGCCGTTCCGCCCAAGCTCTATGGCGGTACCGAACGGGTCGTGCACTGGTTGACCGAGGAACTGGTGGCTCTGGGGAATGAGGTTACGCTGTTCGCCAGTGGGGATTCGCGGACGTCGGCGAGGCTGGACGCCGGATGGCCGAAGGCGCTTCGACTCGATGGTTCGGTTCGCGATCCCAACGCGCTTCATATGGAGATGCTGGAACGCGTGCGGCAGAAATGCGATGATGAGGAATTCGACTTCCTGCATTTCCATCTCGACTACTATCCGTTCTCGCTGTTCGCCCGGCAGCCCACCCCCTTCCTCACGACGCTGCATGGCCGGCTCGATCTTCCCGAGCACCAGCCGGTGTTCACCACTTTCAACAAAGCTCCCGTCATTTCGATTTCGAATGCGCAGCGGCGCCCGGTGCCGCAGGCGAATTTTGTCCGCACCATCCATCATGGACTGCCGGAGGAATTGCTGACGCCGCAGCCAATCACGCCGAGCTATCTCGCCGTGCTCGGCCGCATCGCACCGGAAAAGGGGGTCGATCGCGCCATCAAGATCGCAATCCGCTGCAACATGCCGCTGAAGATCGCCGCCAAGATCGACCGCGCCGACCAGGAGTACTATGACGAGATCATCCGCCCGCTGATGGATCACCCGCTGGTGGAATATATCGGCGAGATCGGCGATCACGAGAAGCCGCAATTCCTCTCGGGCGCGCTCGGGCTGCTGCTACCGATCGACTGGCCGGAGCCGTTCGGGCTGGTGATGATCGAATCGATGGCCTGCGGGACGCCGGTGATCGCTTATAACCGCGGCTCGGTGCCGGAGATCGTCGACCAGGCTTTGACGGGCTTCGTCGTCGAGGACGAGACCAGCGCCGCGGCGGCGGTGGGGCGTCTCGCAGGCATGGACCGCGTCGCGATCCGCAAGCGTTTTGAGGAGCGCTTCACCGCGCGGCGGATGGCGCTGGACTACATGGCGGCGTATCGAGAGATTACCGGTGTGGGCACGCCGAAGATCAGGCTGGTGCAGAGCGCGGAGTAGAGCGTGAAGAGCATATTGTACGAATAGCGCAAGGGCGGCTCATCGCCGCCCTTTTGTTTGCCATCGTGAGGTCTCCGGCACAGCCCCCACGCGTCGTCCCGGCTTGTGCTCGCAGGCTCGCTTGCCGGGACGACAGGTTGAAAGCGCAAGACTGCGGGGCAGCCTGTACAGCCTGCCTGACATTTGCGAGAAACGGGGTCCGCTTTCGGACGTGCATCATTTCGTGCGCCGGAAACCAGCATCCCTTGCATCAACAGGCCCGCATGACCGCCGTTTCCCGTTTCGAACTGATCCTGCTGCTGATGGCCGTCATTGTGGTGCTCGACCTGATCGCGCGGCGGTTTGAGCTGCCGCGCGCGGCGGCGTTGATTCTGGGCGGGATCGGCTTTGCCGTGATCCCCGGTACGCCCGATGTCGAGCTTGATCCTGACCTGGTGCTGGTATTGTTCCTGCCGCCGCTGCTGATGGCGAGCGCCTGGTTCACCTCGTGGCGGGATTTTCGTGCCGACATCCGGATCATCCTGCAACTTGCGGTCGGCGCGGTCTTCTTCACGACGCTGGTGGTCGGCGTTGTGACGCATCTGGTGATGCCGTCGCTGCCCTGGGCAGCGTGCTTCGCGCTCGGCGCCATCGTCTCGCCGCCGGATTCGGTGGCCGCAAAAGCCGTGCTGGCCAAGCTGCCGCTGCCGCCGCGCGTCATCATGCTGCTGGAGGGCGAGAGCCTGGTCAACGACGCCTCCGGCCTGGTGCTGTTTCGCCTTGCGCTGGCTGCAAGTCTGACCGGCGTGTTCAGCATCGGCCAGGCGACGCTGAATTTTGCCTGGCTTGCCACCGGCGGCGTGCTAGCCGGCGCGGCCTTTGCCTGCGTCACGATCTTCGTCGTCAAGCGGATACGCGATTCCGACCTGGTGATCATCTGGACCTTTCTGAATGCCTGGATTTCCTACATCGCGGCGGAAAAGCTCGGCGTCTCCGGCGTGCTGTCCACGGTGACCTGCGGCATGATCCTGGGCTGGCAGCAGCACGAGATCGTCAATGCCGCGACGCGGACGCGCGCGGTCGCAGTGTGGGGCGTGATGGTGTTCGTGCTGGAGTCGCTGGTGTTCATCCTGATCGGGCTGTCGCTGCGCGGCGTGCTGACGCGTCTCGGCGGCGCTGATGCTCTGATGGCTCTGCTGCCGGCGACTGCGGCGATCGTCGCCGCGGTGATCGTCGCGCGCTTCGTCTGGATTTTCCCCAGCACCTATCTGCCGCGTCTGTTGGTGCCGTCGCTGCGGGCGCGTGATCCCTATCCGCCGCTGGCGGTGCCGTTCATCATGAGCTGGGCTGGCTTGCGCGGCGTGGTCAGCCTTGCCGTGGCGCTGTCGCTGCCGGAAGGATTTCCCGGCCGCGACTTCATTCTTGCGGTCACCTTCGCGGTGATCCTGGTCACCGTGCTGGTGCAGGGCACCACGCTGGCGCCGCTGGTACGGCTGCTGTCGAAGGGCAGCTTTGCGACGCTGCAGACCTCGACGCTCTCGGAAGCGCAGGCCCGTGCGATGGTCGCCACTGCGCAACTCGCGGCGGTAGAGAAGGAGTCGCTGAATGCCGATGGCACGCATCGCCATCCGCGGCTGTTCGAGCAGTATTCCTATCGTGTCCGTGCCTCGACGCGGTTCTCCGAGGAAACCGAAACGCTGACGCCGCATCGCATCGAGCATTTCACCGCGGTGCTGGCGGCAATTGCGGCCGGCCGCCAGGAATTGCTGCGGCTGCATCGCAGCGGGGAAATTCACGACACCGTGCTGCACGCCATCGAGCAGGAGCTCGATCTCGAAGAGGTCAACGTGCAGCGTTTCGTATAGACGCTTTCGTCCGACAGCTTCTCAACGTCGCGGGCGCGGTCTACATTCTCCCGACCAAGCGCTTGTTCAAGGCGCGATCAGGGAGAGAAATATGAGACTGCAGGGATTATCCGCGATCGTCACCGGCGGCGCCTCGGGCTTCGGCGCCGAGATCGCGCGGGCCTATGTCCGCGAGGGCGCCAAGGTGGTGATTCTCGACCTCAATGCCGACGGCGCGAAAAGGGTCGCGGCGGAGATCGGCGCTGGCGCCATCGCGCTCGGCGGCGATGTGACGAAGAAGGCTGACGTCGATGCCTCTGTGAAGCTGGCGGTCGATCGGTTCGGCAAGCTCGACGTGGTCGTCAACAACGCCGGCTGGACCTTTCGCAACAAGCCGCTGCTCGAGGTCACCGAAGACGAATTCGACAAGACCTTTGCGATCAACGTGAAATCGATATTCCTGATGACCAATGCCTGCGTACCGGTAATGCGCCAACAAAAGAGCGGGCGCATCATCAATATCGGTTCCACTGCCGGCGTGCGGCCGCGGCCGGGGCTGACCTGGTACAACGCCACCAAGGGCGCGGTGAACCTGATGTCGAAATCGATGGCCGTGGAACTCGCGCCCGACGGCATCCGCGTCAACTGCATCGCGCCGGTCATGGGCGAGACCGGATTGCTGGAAGCCTTCATGGGCGTGCCGGACACGGCGGAGAACCGCGCCAAATTCATTTCGACGATTCCGCTCGGCCGGATGTCGCGTCCCTCGGACATTGCCAATGCCTGCGTTTATCTCGCCGGCGAGGAATCCGAGTTTCTGACCGGCGTGATCCTGCCGGTGGACGGTGGCCGCACCATCTGACCGCAGAGGGAAATTCATAAACCATCGAATCCGGTCAGATTCGATTCACCACTTCGATTAAGCAATTCAGCGGCCGTTCATGCGATGGTCTTGGCATGATCGGGGAACAAACCCCGGCAGGGAAGGCGTCAGGGTCAGGCCGCATCGCGGTCTGACCCTCCTCTTCGGGGACATCATGGCAGCTAAAAAACGACCGGCACCGCGCAAGAAGGCGAAAGCCTCCGACGCGGTCTATCCGACCTCCGCGGTCTCGATCGCGGCACGCAATCTGATCAACATGGCCGTCGTCATGGCGTCCTGCGCGACGATCCTGCTCGCGCTGATGATCGTCAAGAAATTCTGAGACATAATTACCGGCTGTCATTCCCCGGCGCGCCAATTGGCGCGCCTGAGGGCGCGAGCAGCGACAGCTGCGAGCGAGCCCGGAATCCAACCACTGCCGGGAGTATGGATTCCGGGCCCGCGCCAAGTGGCGCGTCCCGGAATGAGAGTCTTCAGGTCACGCTGTCAGGCACATCACTTCATCTCGCCGAGCATCGTCGGGATCAGTTCCGACACCGTCGGATGGATCGGCACTGCGTTCTGCAACGCGGTGTATTCCGCGCCGATGTTCATCACGTCGAGAATGCCGTGGATCGCCTCGTCGCCGCCGGTGCCCAAAATCGCTGCGCCGAGAATCTTCTTCGTTTCGGCATCGACTACCACCTGCATCATCCCCTGCGTTTCGCCTTTCTCCACGGCACGGCCGACGCGGGTCATCGGCCGGTGGCCGATCAGCAGCTTTTTGCCGGTAGCGCGGGCCTGCGCCAGCGTCATGCCGACGCGGCCGAGCGGTGGATCGATGTACAGCGCATAGCCGAGAATCCGGTCGCTGACCCGGCGATGTTCGCCGTCGAGCAGGTTGGCGGCGACGATCTCGAAATCGTTGTAGGCGGTATGGGTGAAGGCGCCGCGGCCGTTGCAATCGCCCATCGCAAAGATGCCGGGGACGTTGGTTTCGAGGCCGTCATCGACCTTGATGTAGCCGCGTGCGTCCAATGCGACGCCGGCCTTGTCGAGGGAAAGGTCGTCGGTATTGGGACGGCGGCCGACCGCGAGCAGCACGTCGCTGCCGACGATCTCCGGATCGCCTTCGGTGCAATCGACGCCGACGCCGATGCCGTCCGGATGCGGCCTGAAGGTGATGCATTCGGCATTGGTGCGGATGTGAATGCCCTCCGCCAGTAGAATGTCTCGGATCGCTTCGGAAATCTCCTCGTCCTCGCGCGACACCAGATGCGCGCCCTTTTCGACCACAGTCACCTTGGCGCCGAAGCGGCGATACATCTGCGCGAATTCCAGCCCGATATAGCTGCCGCCGATCACCACCAGATGTTTGGGCACGCGATCCAATTGCAGGATACTGGTGTTGGTGAGGTAGGAAATGTCGTTGATCCCCGGCATGTCCGGCACCACGGCGCGGCCGCCGATATTGATGAAAATCTTCGGCGCGGTGAGCAACTCGTCGTCGACGCGAATCGTGTTGGCAGATTCAAAGCGGGCATGGCCCTGGATCACGGTGCAGTTCTTCATGCCGCGCAGCCAGCTCTCGACACCGTTGCGGGCATTCATTGTTACGGTCTGGGCGCGCGTCTTGACGCGCGGCATGTCGATTCTGACAGCGTCGATCATGACGCCGAAATCGGCGCCGCGGCGGGCGAGATACGCAGCATAGGCGCTGGCGACCAGGGTCTTGGTCGGCATGCAGCCGGTATTGACGCAGGTGCCGCCGAACAGCTTTCGCTCGATCATGGCGACGGACATGCCAGCACTGCTTAGGCGGCCGGCGAGTGACGGGCCGGCTTGTCCCGCACCGATGACGATGGCGTCGAAGCGGCGGGTCATTTCAGCGCGAGCACGATCAGGGCCGCGCCGATGATGGCGACGGCGTCTTCGATGAAGGCCGCCGGTGCGTCCTTGCCGAAATTTGTCGCGAGCTGGCTGCGAACGCTGGCTCCGCCGAGCGTGCCAACCACCGCGCCGACGATGCCGGCCAGTGCGCCGACCAGCCAATTGCCCGAGCCTGCAATGGCGGTGCCGGCGACCGCGCCGATCAGCACGCGGGCGCCGAATTGCATCGGAATCTTGCGGCTGGGCGTCGATGGCAATTGGTCGGTGACAAGTTCGCCGATCGCGAGAACGGTGAGGATGATGACGGTCCAGGTCGAGCCGAGAAACGATAGCCAGCCGCCCGCGACATTCAGCAGGCCGAGATAGGCGGCCCAGCTGACCGCCGCCGCCGCGGTCATGGCCCGCAGCCCGGCGACCAACCCCATCAGCAATCCAAGCACGTAAATCATGGCTCGCTCCCCTCACTGACGCAGTCCACACCTGCCAGGGAAGAGATTAGCCGCGCTTGTGCGATCCGCCAACTAGAACGGTATCAATTAACTGCCGGGATCATGGCCGCGATCGGGGGCGCCAGTCACTTGCTCGCCGGCTGCGGGCTTCGCCAGCGCGCCCACAGCCGTTCGAACAGTGGCAGCAGCCCGCGCGGCGTCACCAGGATGACCGAGATCACCACGATGCCGTAGATGAAGTAATGCAGACCGGGCAGGGTGCTGCCCAATTTGCCGCGCAGCACTTCGCCGAGCGGCACCAGCAGAAGCGCGCCGAGCGCCGGGCCATAGGCGCGGCCGAGCCCGCCGACGGTGGCGAACAACACGATTTCGATGGTGATCACCGGCGACACCAGCAGATAGGGATCGGCGAAGGTGAGGTAGCGCACATAGGCGGTGCCGACGACGGAGGCGAGCACGGCGGAAATCACCATGGCGATGATCTTGTAGCGCAGGATGTTGACGCCGATCGCCTGTGCCGCCTTCTCGTTGTCGCGGATGGTGCGCAGGTAATAGCCGAGCGGCGCATTGAGGATCGCGACATTGACGAGCACGCAGATCGCTGCCAGCGCCAGCATCATCCAGAATGCGCCATGGCCGCCGCCGAACTGGAAGGCGAGGAAGTTGCCGGTGTCCTTGGGCAGCAACAGGCCGGAGGCGCCGCCGAGGAATTCCCAGCCATCGACGATGATGCTGCCCATCTCCGCGAAGGCCAGTGTGATCAGCACGAAGGAGAGATGGCCGAGCTGAAAGCGGAAGTCGATCCAGGCGATGATGGCGCCGAGCACGCCGGAGATCGCGGCGGAGATCACCAGGCCCAGCCACATGTTGATGCCGAGCTTGAGCAGCAGCGCGCTGGAGAGCATCGCGCCGACGCCGATGAACAGGCTGTGCGCCAGCGAGATCTGCCCGGCCATGCCGCCGACGATATTCCACGACGACGCCAGCGCCACATAGACCAGCGACAGCGTGAGGATATGGACGTAGTAGCTCGACAGCATGAAGGGCATGATCGCGGCGAGCGCCAGCGCGCCCCACCAGATCGGCGACGACAGCGTCTTGTAGAATTCCTCCCTCATCGCGAAGCGCTCCAGGTCAGGCCTTGCGGCCGGAACAGCATGATCGCCACGAAGATGATGTAGGGCATCAGCAGGCCGAGCGGGCCGTCGAGATAGATGGTGCCGAAGGCCTCGGCAATGCCGATGATCAGGCCACCCAGCATGATACCGACGAAATTGGTCATGCCGCCGAGCACGACGACGAGCAGCGTGATGACGGTGTAGCGCAGCCCTTGCGTCGGCTGGATTGGCGTGCCCGGCAGCAGCAGCGCCGCGGCCAGCGCGAGAATGCCGATGCCGAGCGCGAAGGTCAGCACCTGGACGCGGCCGACATTGATGCCCATCAGCGCCGCTGCATGGGCGTTCTGATGCACAGCGCGGATCGAGCGGCCGAAGTCTGTCGAGCGCAGCATGATGTAGAGGCCGATGGCGAGCACGAACGACACCACGAAGGCGATGATGTGCGGCACCCGCAGCACGACGTCGCCCAGGATAAAGAGTTTCGACTCAACCACCGACGGCGTGCGCGCCGGCTGGCCACCAAAGATCATCAGGATGCCGTTCTGCAGCACCAGGCTGAGACCCAGCGTCAGCTGCACCACCATCAGGAACTGATGCCCGACCATCGGCCGGATCAGGAAGATGTAGACGACAGCGCCGATCGCCGTCATCGCCGGGATGGTGATGATGGCGGAGACGTAGGGGTCCAGCGAAAAGGCGGAATACAGTGCCAGGCACATGAACATGCCGAGCGAGATGAAATCGCCGTGGGAGAAATTGACGACACCGCTGACGCCGTAGACGAGGCCCATGCCGAGCGCGAGCAGCCCGTAGGTGCTGCCGATCAGAAGGCCCTGGGCGAGGGCCTGGTAAAGTTCGGTCACATCACTCTCCGATCACAAACCAAGATAGGCGCTGCGGGTGCGCGGATCGTTCTTCACGACCTCCGCCTCGCCCTCGACCGCCACCTGTCCGCGCTCCAGCACGTAGCAGCGCCTGGCGTGGCGCAATGTCAGGTTCAGATTCTGCTCGACCAGCAGGATGGTCAGCCCGTCGGCATGCAATTTGTCGATGATCTCGAAGATGTACTGCACGAACAGCGGCGACAGGCCGAGCGAGGGTTCGTCGAGCATCAGCAATTTGGCTTCCGCCATCAGGCCACGGCCGATCGCCAGCATCTGCTGTTCGCCGCCGGACAATGAGCCGGCATTCTGCGACAGCCGCTCGCCGAGTCGCGGAAACAGCGCGAGCACCTTTTCCATCTGCTGCGGACGGTTCTTGCGCGCATGGGCATTGATGCCGCCGAGCAGAAGGTTTTCGCGGATGCTCATTTCGGGAAACACCAGCCGGCCTTCCGGTACCTGGACAATGCCGAGCTCGACGCGCGCCTGCGGCGTCATCTTGCTGATGTCCTCGCCGAGGAACATGATGCGGCCGGACATCGGCTTCACCATGCCGGACAGGCTGTTGATCAGCGTGGTCTTGCCGGCATTGTTGGCGCCGAGCAGGCCGACAATCTCGCCGGCCGCCATCTTGACGTTGATGTCGCGCAGCACGGCGACGCCGCCATAGCCGGCGACCAGGTTGTCGATCTCAAGCATCGATGTGATCTCCGAAATAGGCATCGATGACGCGCTGGTCCTTGAGGATCTCGTCGGGCGTGCCTTGCGCGATCTTCTCGCCGAAATTGATCACCACCATGCGCGTCGCCAGCCGCATGATCACCGGCATCACATGCTCCACCATCACGATGGTGACGCCCTGCTGGTTCAATTCCTCGATGATCGCGATCGGTGCCGCGGTTTCCGCCATGGTGAGGCCAGCCATCACTTCATCGAGCAGGATGCAGCGCGGATCGGTGGCGATGCATTTCGCCAATTCCAGCAGCTTCTTGTCCTGCAACGACAGCGTCAGCGGAGTCTTGTTCTCCTTGCCGCCAAGACCGACACGGAGCAGCGCCTGCGCCGCATAGTCGACAGCCTCGCGCATCGGCCGCCGCGTCAGCGCGGCGGTGGTGACCACATCGAGCGTGGTCATGTCGGCAAAGGATTGCACGATCTGAAAGCTGCGCATCAGGCCGCGGCGGACCAGGCGATCCGGCGAGATGCCGATGATGCTCTCGCCGTCATAGGTGACCTCGCCGACGCTAGGCGCGATGAAGCCGGAGATAACGCCGAACAGCGTGGTCTTGCCGGCGCCGTTTGGGCCGATGATGCCGACGATCTCGCCCTCCTCGACGGAGAAGCTGATCGCATTCAGCGCAACCAGCCCGCCGAAGCGTTTGGTGATGTTGGCGACTTCCAGAAATGCCACGGCGACCTCTTAAACCCGTGGCCGCGGCGGCACCTGGGCGAATTCCTTGGGGAAGACGACCTGCTGGTCCTGCTCCGGCGTCCACTGGATGAACATCGCGGAGCCATCCTTGAGCAGACGGTCTTCGGCGAATTGCAGGCCCTTCGGTTTAGAGACGTAGAGGTTGGGATCGCCATAGGGAATGTTGACGTTCTTCAGGGCGTCGAGCAGCGCATCGCTCTGCAGCGATTTGGCGTTCTCCAGCACCTGCTGCAGCACGCGCGCGGCCTGCGCATATTGAATGGCGCCCTGTCCGATCTTCTCGAGCTTGGCGACGTCGCGCAGTTCCTTGACGATCGCCTGCATCGACGGGATCTTGGCGCCTTCGCTGAAGCCGGTCATGCCGAACAGGTTCCTGGTCAACACCGCCTTGCCGATCTCGGGGCCGAGATCCTTCCACAGCGACAGATCCGAATAGCCGCCGGTGCCGCCGCAGAAGATGCTGCCGTGATAGTTCAGATTGTAGCGCGCCTGATGCAGCAGGATGCCATCGCGCGGCGTGACGAGGCCGACCACGACGTCGGGCTTGAGCGAGCGGATCCGCACCATCGCCGCGGTCTGGTCCTGGGCGCGAATATCGAGTGCGGCCTCGCCGATGATCTGGATGCCGCTGGCCTTCAACTTCTCGACCAGGAATTTGTTGGACTGCTGCCCGGCCTCGTAGTTCGAATAGGCCATGACAGCGGTCTTGATCGCGAATTTGTTG
Organism: Nitrobacteraceae bacterium AZCC 2146; assembly: GCA_036924855.1. NCBI lineage: Bacteria > Pseudomonadati > Pseudomonadota > Alphaproteobacteria > Hyphomicrobiales > Nitrobacteraceae > Nitrobacteraceae bacterium AZCC 2146. Next base: position 4,307,161 of record JBAGRP010000001.1, on the reverse strand, counting down.
TCGTCGCGCAGCGAGATCACGAAATCATGCATCGTCTGCGCGTAACCGCGGTCGTAAGGATAGCCGAGCGTGAACATGTAGTTCGACTGCGAGCCGCCGGCCCAGACCGACAGCGTCGGGATTTTTGCTTCGTCGACCACCGGCGTCAGCGCCAGCATCTGTGCGCTGAGGATGGTGCCGGTGAGCAGCTGGATCTTTTCTTCGGTAATCAGCCTGCGGGCTTCGGCGGCGGTGCGCGCCGGCTGGCTGGTATCGTCGGCCAGCACCAGCTCGATCTTGGCGCCGCCCTTGCTCTTGATGCCGCCCTCGGCATTGATCTTCTTGATGATGTATTCGAACGCCGGCTGGCCTTCCTGCGCATAGGCCGCGAGACCGCCGCTCATCGAATTGACCACACCGATCCGGATCACCGGCTCGGCCGCACCGGCCTTGCGGATGAACGGCGCCGCGATCGGGCCGGCCAACAGAGCAGACGCGCCAATTCCGAATGTGCGGCGGCTGATGGTCATGGCGTTATCCTCCATTTCGACGCATCGCCGAAGCGACGGGCCAGCTTGTTTTATCGTTGAGCGCTGAATTGTAGGCACCGATGCGCAGAGTTGGATTCTGCGGCTTTGCAGCGTTTCGCCGGACTTAGCCGGGTTTGCGCGATGCCGTCAAACTGCGACCTGCGGAAATCGCGAATGCGGGCCATGCGTTGGCGATGGGCCTGTCATGCCTCCGCGATGGCAAAGCCCGCGCGCGGGAAATGCACCACGATCGCACCGACGTCGGGGTCGTCCCGCCGCAACGCGATGGTGTCCTTCCCTGCCGAGACGAAGTCACCGAGGATGGGGTCAAAGCCCCAGTCGCTCGGCGTTATCGACAGCCGCGTGCCGGGCGTCCAGCGATGCCCGGTGTTGTTTGTCATGTTTGATGCAAGTGCCGGTTGCGCATCGCGGGCAATGCCAAGCGCGTCCTCGGGCGGCAGTTCTTCGACAGTGCCGTGACCGATGGTATTGATGCGATCCATCCATGCGAGTAGGCGCGGATAGTCCGCGAGCCCTTCGGCTTCGCCGAGATTGCTGCGTGCGTACCACAGCGGATGATATGCGGCGAGATCGGCCAGCGATGGCGCGGCGCCGAGCAGGAACGGGCGGCCATCGGCAAGACAGTCACCAAGCCAGGCGAGGTGGACGCGAAACTGGTCGCGCAGCGCCGGCAATTGCACCTGCATCTTCGCACTGTCCCAGCCATCGAATTTTCCAGCGGTGAAACGGGCGCGATCGGCGTGCAACTCGGGCGGAAAGCGGTCGCCGTGCAGGCCGAACACGAGTCCGAGCGCATTGGGAAACAGGCAGCGATCCGCCCATGCCGCGATCAGGTCGGCCTGGCCGCGCGTGCCATCAGGATAAAGGCTGGGCTCGGGAAAGCGCGATTCGAGTTCGGCGAGGATCCGGCGGCTGTCGCAATAGATATCGGCGCCGATCTGCAGCACCGGGATTCGGCGGTAGCCGCCGGTGAGCGGAATGAGTGCCGGCTTCGGCGCGATCCGCGGCTGGATCACCGAGCGCCAGCGCAGGCCTTTCAGCCCGAATGCAGTGCGGACTTTTTCGGCGAACGGCGAACGCGGGTAGTGATGCAGAATAAGTTCCGGTGCCGTCACCGTATCGATCAACCGGCGCGATCCGCGCCGGCAGTTTGTTGGGCCTCGAACGCAGCCAGCTCATGGGCATGTCCGTCCGGGCCGGTGATCTCGATATCCCAGCAGCCGTCGTCCATGAGTTCTTTGGCTTTCTTCACGGCGGCCGCAGCGTTATCGCGGCGCAGCGAGATGGTCCCTGACGTATCAGTCCCCTTGACGAAAAAAGGCAAGTGACGTCCTCCCTGCAAAGACTGCGCACGACATTTTCGTCGCATCGCGTCGGGCATCAGAGCATAGCGCAACGCGCAACTCCAGCAACTTGCCGGCGTAACGTCGTGGTAAAATTATGCGGCCAGGCGCGGCGCGGCAGGGCGGGTCAACACGAAGAATGCAACGGTTGCGGTGCTCAGGAAGATCGCCATTGCGATCAGCACCGCCGGCAGGCCCCACGCCGCGGCGATCGGGCTGGTCACCGACTGCAGCACCGCGGTGCCGAGGAAGAACGACAGGTTAACCGCCGACAGTGCCTTGCCGGTGTTTTCGACCGCGATGACCTGCCGCGTCATCGCGTAGATCAGCGGCTGCACGCAGACCAGCAAGCCGATCGACACCAGCACGCCGACGTCGAATGAGGCCGGCATCAAGGCGACGCCGAACGCATTGGCCAGCGGGAAACCGGGCGCGCCCAGCGCCATCGCCACGAACAGGCCGGCGGCCAGCAGCTGCGTCGCCAACAACAGCAGGCGGCGTTGCCCGAGCTTGCGATCCAGAATGCCCATCAGCGCCGGTGCCACGACCAGTGCGACCGTGAACACCGCCAGCACATTGCCGGCCTCGAGTCGCGACAGGCCCTTGATGTTCATCAGCCACGGGCCGGCCCACAACCCGCGCAGCACGATCTGCACCGCCAGCGAGACGAAAGCGAGGATGACGATGCCGCGCAGTGCCCGCGATCCACCGAGCCGCAGCACCGTCGTCATCTCCGCAAGCAGGGCTCGGCTCTTCGCTTGCACCGGTCTGTCATTGGGCACGATCAGCATCACCAGTCCGGCGACGACGAAGGCGGCGGCGCCCGCCAGCCAGAAGCCGGTGCGCCAGCCCCAATGCTCCACTACGAAGGCGAGGGGACTTGCCGACAGCAGCATCCCGGCATTTCCGAGCGACAGGATCAGTCCGGACCACAGCCCGAACTGCGCAGGCGACAATCGCTTGGCAGCGAGTGCCATCGGGCACATCAGCATGCCCGATGTCGCCATGCCGAGCAGCAACTGCGCCAGGAAGAAACTCACCGGGCCGCGCGACAGCGCCGCGAGGCAGGCGCCGGCGATGGTGCCCGCGAATAACGTCAGCGAAACGGTCCGGATACTGTAGCGATCCAGCGCTACGCCGATCGGAATCTGGCAGATCGCAAAGGAAAAGTGATAGGCCGCGGTCAGCGCTGCCAAAGCCTGAGCGGTGGAGCCGAGATCCACCGCCATCAGGTCGATGGCCATGGCCGGCGTGGTGCGCAGCAGATTGGATAGAATGTGCCCGCAGGTCAGGATCACCATGGCCGCCATCAGCGCAGCGCCGATGCGCGAAGTGGTGGTTTCAGGACTGGGCTTTGTTGCGGGTTCGATGGCGCTGTTCATGGGCGCCCCGGTACGCTGAAAACGCACGCACGGCAACCGCCTCCCGATGGGAAGCGGTCATGTTGCGGCGCAGCCTAATTGGCGGATGCTTCGATCCGGATCGGAATCGACTTGTAGGCCGGCGTTCCCGACTTCGCATCGTGCTGGTCGAGCGCCACCAGCACGTTAGCCTCGGGATAATACGCCGCGACCGAGCCCTGCGCGATCTTGTAGGACACCGCTGTCATGCGCCGCATCACGCGGGTGACATTGCCGGGCGCGGCAACAGCGATGTCGATCAGGTCGCCATGCTTCAGGCCGCGACTGGCGAGATCCTGTTCGTTGACGAAGACGACATCGCGTCGGCCGGTGATGCCGCGATAGCGGTCGTTCATGCCGTAGATCGTGGTGTTGTACTGGTCGTGGCTGCGGATCGTCGTCAGTGTCAGTGCTTCGTCGCCGGGTCCGTCTTCATAGAGCCCGGGAAAGAGCAGAAAATTCGCCTTGTTGCCCGGCGTCAGCCATTCCCGTTCTGACGCTGCGTTGTAGAGGCGAAAGCCGCCGGGCTCCTTGATGCGGGTGTTGTAATCCTTGAAGGCAGGAAACACGCCCTCGATGGCGTCGCGGATCTTGCTGTAGTCGGCGACCAGTTCGGCCCAGCGCACCTTTGTGTTCGGCAGCGTCGCCATCGCCATGGCACCGATGATCGCGGTCTCGGATTTCAGATGTTCCGAGGCCGGCTTCAATCCGCCGCGCGAGGCGTGCACCATCGACATCGAATCTTCCACGGTGACCGATTGCGGGCCCGAGGCCTGCACGTCGATCTCGGTACGCCCCAAGCATGGCAGCAGGATCGACTGCTTCGCCAGCAGCAGATGCGAGCGATTGAGTTTGGTAGCGATATGCACGGCAAGATCGAGGCCGCGCATCGCGGGGTATGTGGCCTCGGGATCCGACATCGCCACAGCGAGATTGCCGCCGAGGCAGATCAGCGCCTTGGAGCGGCCATCGCGGATCGCCCGCACCGCCGCGACGGCGTCATGGCCATGGTCGCGCGGCGGCTCGAAGCCGAACACGCGCTTGATGCCGTCCAGCAAGGCCGCATTCGGCACTTCGGTAATCCCCACGGTGCGGTCGCCCTGCACGTTGGAATGGCCGCGCAGCGGCGAGATGCCGGCGCCGGGGCGTCCGATGTTTCCGCGCAGCATCAGCAGATTGGCGATCTGCTGCACATTGCCGGTACCGTGGCGATGCTGGGTGATGCCCATGCCGTAATTGATAATGACGCTCTTGGCCCTGGCGTAGATGGTGCCGATGTTCTCGATATCGGCCCGGGGCAGGCCCGAGGATTTCTCGATCGCCTCCCATGACGTTGCATCGATGTCTGCCAGCAGCGCGTCGATGCCTACAGTGTGTGCGGCGATGAAAGCGCGATCGAGCACGCCGGGGCCGCCTTCCGCTAGACTCGCGGCATCGAGCGCCACAAGCGTCTTCATCATGCCCTTCAGCACGGCGATGTCGCCGCCGACTTTCACCTGATAGTAGGCCGATGAAATAGGCGTCGAGCTTAGCGTCATCATCTCCACCGGGCTCTGCGGCGACATGAAGCGCTCCAGCCCGCGCTCGCGCAGCGGATTGATCGAGACGATCGCCGCGCCGCGCTTGGCACATTCGCGCAAGGTCGTCAGCATCCGCGGATGGTTGGTGCCGGGATTGTGGCCGATGCAAAAGACCGCATCCGCATGGTCGAAATCTTCCAGCGTCACTGTGCCCTTGCCGACGCCGATCGATTCCGGCAGCCCGACACTGGTGGCCTCGTGGCACATGTTGGAGCAATCGGGAAAATTATTGGTGCCGTATTCGCGCACGAACAGCTGATACAGAAACGCTGCCTCGTTCGAGGCGCGGCCGGAAGTGTAGAATTCCGCCATGTTGGGATCCGGCAGCGCGCGTAGCGCTGTGCCGATTCGCGTCATCGCGTCTTCCCACGAAATCGGCAGATAGCGATCGGAGGCCGGGTCATAGGCCATCGGATGGGTGAGGCGGCCTTCGTTCTCGAGGTCAAAGTCCTTCCAGCCCCAGAGTTCGCTCACGGTGTGGGCCGCGAAGAATTCCGGCGTGGTGCGCTTCGACGTCGCTTCCCACGACACCGCCTTGGCGCCATTCTCGCAGAATTCAAACGAAGAAGTATGCTTCGGGTCGGGCCAGGCGCAGCCCGGGCAATCGAAACCGTGCGGCTGGTTCATGGTGAGCAGGCCATGGGTTTCGTTCACGACCGCCATCTGCCCGCGCAATGCATTTGCCACGGCCTTCAGAGCACCCCAGCCTGCGGCTGCGCCTTGATATTCCTCGACACCGGTGACCTGTTTTTTTGCCATCGCGAATTCGTCCTTGCCGCAAGAGCGGCCCATATGGCCGTTTGGAAAGACGCTAGCACAAAGCGTGCGGTGCAATAACGAATGCGCATCAACTTTCATTGAATGCATAATCCGCTTGTCGACCAGCGGGGCAGCCCGGCATAGATAGCAAGCATCGCTTACCGCTTGCGCACCTTTCCCAATCGCCCGATTTGAAGTTCGAATGGAGTCCCGATGAATTTCCCCATGCTGTTCACGCCGTTGCAGATCGGTCCCTACAAACTCAATCATCGCGTCGCCATGGCGCCGCTGACGCGGATGCGTGCAGACACGACAAGTCTCGCAGCGCGGGCGCTGAACGCGGAATACTATGCCCAGCGCGCGACGCCGGGCGGGCTGATTATCGCGGAGGCGTCACAGGTGACGCCGACGGGGCGTGGCAATCCGGATACGCCGGGTATCTATTCGGACGAGCAGATCGAAGGCTGGCGCCAGGTCACCGACGCTGTGCACGCCAAAGGCGGCATCATCTTTTTGCAGCTCTGGCATGTCGGCCGTGCGTCGCATTCCTCGTTCCAGCCCGGCGGCGTGCTGCCCGTCGCCCCCTCGGCAATTGCGATTTCCGGCAGCACCCGTACAGCCTCGGGTGTGGCGGCACCCTATGAGGTGCCGCGCGCGCTGGAGACCAGCGAGATTCCCGGCGTCGTCGACGCTTATCGGCAGGGCGCCCGCAACGCCCTGGCAGCTGGCTTTGACGGCGTCGAGATCCACGGCGCCAATGGCTACCTGCTCGAACAATTCCTGCAGTCGCGGTCGAACCTGCGCACCGACCAATATGGCGGTTCGATCGAGAACCGGGCCCGGCTGCTGATGGAAGTCACCGATGCCGTGATCGAGGTCTGGGGCGCCGACCGTGTTGCGGTGCGGCTGTCGCCTTACGGCGTCGCCAACGACAGCGGCGAGGCCGATCCGATGCCGCTTTACAGCCATGTCATCGGCAAGCTCGGCATGCGGGGTCTGGCCTATCTGCATTTCGTCGAGCCGCGCAGCAGCGGCGCCGGCCGCGCCGAGGTTAACCATACCGACGTGCCCTCGGCGTTCGAGCTATTCCGGCCGTTGTGGCCGGGCGTGCTGATCACGGCAGGTGGTTTCGACTCAGCTTCCGCCGAGGCTGCCGTCGCCTCCGGCAGGGTCGATGCCATCGCTTTCGGCCGCGCCTTCATCGCCAATCCGGACCTGCCGGAGCGGATCAAGCAGAACGCGCCGTTCACGCCGTATAACCGCGCGACCTTCTATGGCGGCGACGTTGCCGGTTACACCGACTATCCGTTCTACGGCGCCGGCTAGCGCGTGGATATTTCGATAGGAAGCAGCCGTCGCGCGCGGTAAACTCGTTGCGGCCCGCAACGGACCAGGAGCATTGACGATGAACGCCACCTTTTCAGCCGCCGAACTCGATGATCGCATCGCGGTGCTTCGCGACAACATCCGGCAGTTGATCGAACAGGCGGCCGCGGCCTCCGGCGAGCAGAGTGAGGAACGCATCGCCGATCGGCTTGCCCAGCAGAACGAGGAACTCGACAAACTCCTGGCCCAACGCGACGCGCTGGCAAAATAGAGCCGCCGCGCGGCTCAATACCAGCCGCGACGACTGGTTTCGGCACCGCGCTGCTGTCTGAATACGCAGAACCACGGCTTTCGCCGTTCCCGCCTTGTGATAGCCTGCCCGCATGAACATCCAAGCCAAGATCGACGTCCGGCATTCGACCTGCCCGCATGACTGCCCCTCCGCCTGCGCGCTCGACATCGAGGTGATCGATGGACAGACCATCGGGCGGGTCCGCGGCTCGAAGCAGCAGAGCTACACCGCTGGCGTGGTCTGCGCCAAGGTTGCGCGCTACGCCGAACGAGTCCATCACCCCGAACGGCTGATGCATCCGATGCGCCGCACCGGCCCGAAGGGTTCTGGCCAGTTCGCGCGCATCACATGGGACGAGGCGCTCGACGAAATCGCGGCCCGTTTCGACGCCGCCGAGCGCGACTTCGGCGCGGAGTCGGTCTGGCCATATTACTACGCCGGCACCATGGGGCTGGTGATGCGCGACGGTATCAACCGGCTTGCCAACGTGAAGAAGTATTCGCGCTTCTACAGCACCATCTGCGCCACCATCGCCTGGGCCGGCTTCGCGGCCGGAACCGGCAGGGTTGCCGGCGTCGATCCGCGCGAAATGGCGAAGTCCGACCTGATCGTGATCTGGGGCACCAACCCGGTATCGACGCAGGTCAATGTGATGACCCACGCGACGCGTGCCCGTAAGGAACGCGGCGCGAAGATCGCGGCGATCGACATCTACGACAACGACACCATGAAGCAGGCCGACATCAAGATCCTGCTGCGGCCTGGCACTGACGGCGCCTTTGCCTGCGGCGTGATGCATGTGTTGTTCCGTGACGGCCTTGCCGATCGTGCCTATCTCGCAAGGTACACCGACCACTCTGCCGAACTGGAGGCGCATCTCGCCACGCGGACGCCGGAGTGGGCGTCAGCCATCTGTGGCGTGCCGGTCGCGGAGATCGAAGCCTTTGCGAAACTGGTTGGCGAAACCAGGCGCGCCTATTTCCGGCTCGGCTATGGGTTTACCCGCAGCCGCAATGGCGCGGCGCAAATGCATGCCGCATTATGTGTACCGACCGTCACCGGCGCCTGGCAACATGAGGGCGGCGGCGCCTTCTTCAACAACGCCGCGATCTGGAAATTCGACAAGACGCTGATCGAAGGACTCGAGACGATCGATCCGACCACGCGCCGGCTCGACCAGTCGAAGATCGGCCGCGTGCTGACCGGCGACACCGAAGCGCTGCATCACGGTCCGCCGGTCAAGGCGATGCTGATCCAGAACACCAATCCGATGACGGTAGCGCCGGAGCAGGCGCTGGTCCGGCAGGGCTTTGCGCGCGAAGATCTGTTCGTCGCGGTGCATGAGCAGTTCATGACCGAGACCGCGGCGATGGCCGACATCGTGCTGCCGGCGACGATGTTCATGGAGCATGACGATCTCTATTACGGCGGCGGCCACCAGCATATTTCGGTCGGCGCCAAATTGATCGATCCGCCCGGCGAATGCCGCTCCAACCACGATGTATTGCAGGCTCTTGCGTCGCGGCTCGGCGCAAATCATCGCGCCTTCGACATGACGCCACGCGCGATCATCGACGAAACGCTGCAGGTCAGCGGTCGCGGCGGCATCGACGCGCTTGAGGCGGACTTGTGGCGCGACATCCAGCCGGATTTCCGCACCGCGCATTATCTCGACGGCTTTGCCCATGCCGACGGCAAGTTTCACTTCAAGGCCGACTGGTCGCAGGTGCCGATGCCCAATGCCGGGCTGATGGGCGCGTGGGAGCAGATGCCATCGTTTCCGGATCACTGGGCCATCATCGAGGCGGTCGATGACGCCCATCCATTCCGGCTGGCGACCAGCCCGTCGCGGAGCTTTCTCAATACCAGCTTCAACGAGACTCCGTCGTCGAAAGCGCGCGAAGGCGCGCCCAGCGTGATGATGCATCCGGAAGACGCAGCGCGGCTTTCCATCGCGGATGGCGATGCCGTCACCCTCGGCAATGCGCGCGGCGAGACGACCCTGATCGCGCGCGTTTTCTCCGGGTTGCGCCGCGGCGTGCTGATCGCGGAATCGGTGCACCCGAACAAGTCCCACATCGGCGGCCACGGCATCAACATGCTCACCGGCGCCGAACCCGTCGCCCCCTATGGCGGCGCCGCGTTCCACGACAACAAGGTGTGGGTGAAGAAGGCTTTGGCGTAGCGCCAAAGCTCAGGCCCCGCGCGCATCCGCCAAAATCATCTCTGACGCCTTTTCGGCAATCATGATGATGGCCGCGTTGGTGTTGCCAGAGACGAGGTCCGGCATGATCGATCCATCGATTACCCGCAGGCCTTCGATGCCGCGCACCCGCAATCGCTGATCGACGACGGCGAGCGAGTCATTGCCCATCCGGCATGTCGAGGTCGGGTGATAGATCGTGCTGCCGCGCTGGCGGCAGTAGGCCAGCAGTTCCTCATCGCTCATCACCTTGGCGCCAGGTTCGACTTCCTCGGTCACGAACGGGCGCAGCGCCGGGGCATGCAGCATCTGGCGCAGGATTTTCAGGCCTTCGACATTGGCGGTGCGATCGACTTCGGTGGCAAGATAGTTGATGCGGATTTCTGGCGGCACCGAAGGGTCGGCGCTCCTGATTCGCAGCGAGCCGCGGCTTTCCGGCCGCAACTGACAGACCGACGCCGAGAAGCCGGAATAGGAATGCAGTGCCTCGCCCATCTTGTCGGTGCTGAATGGTAGAAAATGGATCTGGATATCCGGCGTCGCCAGCCGCGGACTGGTCTTGAAGAACGCGCCGGCGGTGCCCGCGGCGATGGTCAGTGGCCCCGTGCGGAAGGCGGCGTAGCGCAGGCCCATCCAGATCTTGCGCAGGGGATGGTTGACGACGTCGTTCAGCGTAATCTTTTGCGCGCAGCGCATCACCATCCTGACCTGCATATGGTCCTGCAGATCGTGGCCGACGCCCGGGGCCTCCATCACCACATCGATGCCGTGCTGGCGTAGCAGGTCGGCGGGGCCGACGCCGGAGAGCTGCAGCAGCTGCGGCGAATTGTAGGCGCCGCTGGAGACGAGGACCTCCTTGCGGGCGCGCGCCGTGCGGGCAATGCCGTCCCGCTTGTATTCGACGCCGACCGCGCGACGACCCTCGAACAGAATGCGCTGCGCCAGCGCGGAGGTCTCCACGCGCAGACGGCCCTGGCGCAAGGCCGGACGCAGATACGCCACCGCGGTGCTGGCCCTTCGCCCGCGCCGCGTCGTGGTCTGAAACATTCCGACGCCTTCTTGCGATGCGCCGTTGAAGTCGGGATTGAAGGGCAGGCCGGTCTCGGCAGCGGCCGCGATGAAGGCTTCGGACAATGGGTCCGCATGCCGCCAATCCGAGACGGGCAACGGACCGCCGGCGCCGTGAAACGCGTCGCCGCCGCGCTGCTGATCCTCCGCCTTCTTGAAATACGGCAGCACGTCGTCATAGCCCCAACCGCTGTTGCCGAGCTGGCGCCAGCGATCGTAATCCTCGTGCTGGCCGCGCACATAGAGCAGGCCGTTGATCGAACTCGATCCGCCGAGAACTTTTCCGCGCGGCTGAAAGACGGTTCGTCCGTCCAGTCCCGGCTCGGGCTCGGTCTGGTACATCCAGTTGACGGTCTTGTCCTTGAACAGCTTGCCATAGCCGAGCGGCACATGGATCCAGATATTGCGGTCCTTCGGACCAGCCTCCAGCAACAACACGGAGTTCTTGCCGGACGCACTGAGCCGATTGGCAAGCACACATCCCGCTGAACCTGCGCCGACGATGATGTAGTCGAATTCCACGGACTCAGACGATGCGGCGCGGGCTGGCGCGGAGTGACTGTTCATGTTTCCCCCAAAGGCTTTTCCCGACTGAAAGCGGAAACGCTACTGAAAGTAAACAGGGCTCGTGCAACAGAGATCGACGCAGCAGTGGAATCGCTCGCAACAAAAAGGCCAGCCTTGTGGCTGGCCTCCCATATCGTTGGTGCTGAGAACACTTACGCTGGCGCGGTACCCGCGCCAACGGGCAGACGATCAAACCTTACTTCCAGCCGCCATCTGGCAGATGGCCGTGATACGGCGTGTTGCGGCAGTGACCCCACGGACCGCGCCAGTAGCCGGGTGGGCAATCATTATTCACATAGGGACCTTCCTGATAGTAGCCGCCCGGCAGCGGTCCGTAATACGGCGTGTTGCGGCAATGGCCCCAGGGGCCGCGCCAGCCGTTCGGACCACAACCGCCCGACACCAGTGTGGTGAGCGAGTCGGTGGTGATGCTCTGTCCGATCATCGGCGCGGCACTCGCCGGAGCCGACACGATGAAGATGGCGATAAGACACACCGCCATGTTGTGCAGGATTTTCGACATGCTGATCCTTCCAAGGTGAGCCAGTGAATTCGCGACGAACAAGGCGTCTTCATCCATGCCGAAGTCGAAGCACAACCCGAAGATGCGTTGGCTGATACTCACTAGAAGCAAGGAATACCGTTTGCAATTACTAGCGGTGAAATGGCCGGGAAACCCTTCCTGGTAGTTATCCGGCAGTTAAGGAATCATGGAATGGCTTTAACTAAAGGCTTTGCACGGTAATAAGCATCATCCCTTGTCGCGTCGCTGGTCCGGCCGCTCCATTCGATCGACCCTGTATTGCTCGTAGCGGCGCGACGCAGCGCAGCGCTTAAGACAGCAATGTCGTCGTTAGCCGCGCGCGCAACAGCCGGATGAATTCATTTTCCCACGAGCGCTTTGGATTGCGCGCCAGTTGCACCGAACGCAGTTCGCGCGCGATCACCGGCCGCACGATCGGATGCGCCACCAGCACGCCATCGTCGATGTCCTGACGCACGGCGGATGACGGCATCACTGTGGCCCAGCCGCCGGCCTTGACCAGCCGCATGGCCGAGAGCATCGAATCCAGCTGCAGTTTCGGCACCAGTTGCAGGCCTTCCTCGGCAAATTTACGATCCAGCAGCGCCCGCAACCCGTGCCGCGGCGACGGCAGCACCAGATTGAGTTTCGACAGCTCGCTCATGTCGATCGGGCCGGGCGCGCAGATCGCCTGTTTCGCACTGGTCAGGATCGCCAGCGGCTCCGACGACAGCACGGTCTCCTTGAACGAGGTCAGGCCGTGCATGTCCTCGACCACGGCGATATCGATCTGGTTGCCGGTCAGCCATTCCAGCAGCACGCCGCTATACGCCTCGACCACCCGCAACTCGATATTGGGAAACGCCGCGCGCCATTCCATCACCGTCGCCGTGGTGGCCGTCACCAGCAGGCTTTCTTCATTCAATCCCGGCAGCGTGCCGACGCGCAGCACCTGCCGCGCCTTCTTGCGGTCCGACGACGCGGCGAGGTTGACGTCCTGCAGCACCATCATCATCGGCGTAAAGATGTTGCGGACCTTGCGGCCAAAGTCGGTCGCCGAGACCCCCTGATGGGTGCGGTCGATCAGGGCGCCGCCGAGCGCGCGCTCCAGCGCACGAATCTGCATGCTCACCGCGGGTTGCACGATGTTGAGCCGCGCTGCGGCCCTCGAGATCGTGCCTTCCTCCAGCACGCGCAGAAAATAACGCAGCTGTCGGGCATCGGGGAGCAGCACCGGCGGCGGATCGCCGGCCAGCGTCGCCATGCGCACCGGTTTCACCAGCGCTGTGACGAGCGCGGTGCGCGCGGCGTCCGGCGGGTCGAACATCTCGATCGCGACATGCAGCGGCGGCAGGCCGGCGTCGATGTCGCTGATCCGCAACCGCGGGTGCTTCAGCACGTCCGGCTTCAGCGCCAGCAGCGGCAGCAGTGCCCTGCCGCGGTTGTTGGCGAGAATCGACGCGATCACCTCGCCGGCATCCTCGTCGGTCATGTTCATCAGGATCGGCGTTCCGGCGTCGCTCCACTGCGCGAGCGCCGCGCGGATCTCGTTGGAGAGGCGGGGCACATCGATATAGCCGTCGAATGGCGACAGATCGCCGCCGCGGATCACGCCGCGCGCGCCGGGCCCGCGCGGCGCACCGATCTCGACGAACACCCAGCGATCGGGGAATGACAGCGCCTTCGCGGCCGGCTTCCCCATGCGGTGGCTGAGCCGGATGCCGGTCCGCTCGCGCGGCGTCGCCGATTCAGACGTGCCATACGCGATCCTGAGATGGGGATGCTTTGCCTCAACCTGCCGTGCGGTACGGCCGACCAGCAGGCTGAGCAGGCTTGCCGCTGATTGATCGATCGCGATCGAGATGTCCTGGATCCCTCTGACATCGCCGGAGCGGATGTATCGCAAGGCGTGGATGGCATCCGACAGCACCGGTGCGAGCCGCCGGTAAAACGCCTGCGCCGCCGGCGTCGGACGCACGCCGAATGCGACGCGCTTGAACAGTGTTTCGTTGAGTTCAACCTCCAGGTCGCTGATCTGCGTGCTGAGCGTCGGCTGCGACACCCGGCAGATCCGCGCCGCCGCGCTCATGCTGCGCTGCTCGACGGTCGCGGTGAAATAGCGTAGTTGCCGGAAATCCATGCCGCGCCCCATCCATTTCACGCCATGGTATAGCCCAATCTGATGTCCGTCATTTGCGAAATGTATTATCCGGCAGAGCCGCCGGGTTTCACACTTTCGACCATGTTCCGGATTGCGCATGCCGCAGACCGGCGCCGACACGTCACCATGCACGTCAACTTTTGGCTGCGCCGGCGGAGAGCTTCCTCCTGCCTGGCTCAAGACAGGGCAAAACCGATGACACACCGCTCCACCTGGTTGTCCCGTTCAGCATCCTTGCTGATGGGCGCGACGACACTGACGATCGCCGCTTTCGCGGCGATCCCTGCTTCAGCGCAGATCAAGATCGGCTTCCAGGCGCCGCTGACCGGTGCGGCCGCCACCGACGGCGTCTCCGCCAAGGTGGCCTCCGAACTCGCTGTCGAGCGCATCAACGCTGCCGGTGGTGTGCTCGGACAGAAGGTCGAACTCGTCACCTATGACGACCAGGCCAAGACCGACGAGGCGGTGTTCACCGCCAACAAGCTCGTCGGCCAGGACGGTGTGAAGTTCGCGGTGTCCGGCAGCTACTCGGCCTCCGGCCGCGCCGCGGCGCCGATCTTCCAGACCGCCAAGGTGCCGTTCATTTCGGCTTACGGCGTGCATCCCGACATCACCCGTGCCGGCGACTACGATTTCCGCACCGTGCATCTCGGCCAGCCGCAGGGCCGTGCCGCCGCAAAGTTCATCGGTGACAATCTCGGCCTCAAGGAGATTTCCGTCATCTCCATGGACAATGACTACGGCCAGGCGACGCTGGAAGGTTTCAAGGCCGCGACCGGCCAGTTCGGCATCAAGGTTCTCGGCGAATACAGCTATCCGCTGCGCGATCGCCAGTTCGGCTCGATCGTCGCCAGCGTCAAGCGCGACAATCCGAAGGCGATCTACATCACCGGCTATTTCTTCACCGCCGGTCCGCTGGCGACGCAGCTGCGCGCCGCCGGCATCACCGTGCCGATCATCGGTTCGCAGGCCTTCGACGCGCAGAAGCTGATCGATATCGCGGGCTCTGCGGTCGAAGGCGTCTACATCGTCGGCGGCCTCAATCGCGACCGCGACAATGCCGAACTCAAGACCTATCTCGCCGACTTCCAGAAGAAGGCCGGCTACCCCGGTGAGAACGTCGGCGCCACCAGCTACTCCGCCGTCATGCTGATGGCCGATGCGATCAAGCGCGCCGGCAGCACCGATCCCGCCAAGGTGCGGGACGCGCTGGCCGCCACCAAGAACTTTTCGCACCTCGCCGGTGACCTCGTCAGCTTCAACAGCCTGCGCGAGATCAACATGCCGATGAACGTCAATGTGGTGAAGGACGGCAAGTTCGTGCACTTCGCCTGGATCGACGATCTGAAGTTGCTGGCTCCGCCGACCGAGTAAGAACCAACAGTCATTCCGGGGCGCGAGCAGCGCAAGCTGCGAGCGAGCCCGGAATCCATAACCACCGCGGGGGATATGGATTCCGGGCCTGCGCCAAGAGGGCGCATCCTCAGACACGCCAACTGGCGTGTCGGGGAATGACAAGCCCTTGTTGAAGCCCCCGATCCTGCGCTCCATGTCCGTATTCGAGGCCTCGTGTATTATCTCGATCTCACGCTGAACGGCCTGATCTTCGGCAGCATGTATGCGCTGATGGCCGTCGGCCTGACGCTGGTCTATGGCCTGCTGCGGATCCTGCACATCGCTCATGCGGCGGTCTATGCGTTCGGCGCCTTCATCACCGTCATCGTCGCCAACGCCACCGGCAGCATTGCGCTCGGCATCGTGCTGGCGATGATCGCCTCGGCCTTGCTCGGCGGCGCGATCTATCGGCTGCTGTACCAGCCGCTGCTGGTGTATCCGCCCTATGTGGCGATGATCGCGTCGATGGGCCTGCTGGTGTTTATGGAAGACGCGTTCCGCATCGTGTTCGGCGAGCAGGGCCTGACCTTCCGCCGCAATCCCTATCCGACGCAAATCTTCGATATCTTCGGCCTCACCATCAACGCCGTGCAGATCGCCATGCTGGTGGTTTCCACCGTCTGTCTGGTCGCGCTCGGCCTGTTCACCACGAAGACACGGATGGGCGTCGCCTGGCGCGCCACGGTCTCGAATCCGACGATTGCCACCAGTTTCGGCGTCGATGCCATCCAGGTGCGCTACATGAATTTCTTCATCGGCTCGGCGCTGGCCGGGCTTGCCGGCGCGCTGATCGCGCTCTTGAACAATTTCGTCGAACCGTCGATGGGTTTTGTGGTCAGCTACAAGGCGCTGGCGATTATCGTGCTCGGTGGCCTCGGCAGCATCCGCGGCACGCTGATGGCGAGTTTTGCGCTGGGCCTGATCGAATCCTTCGGCACTATCGCGGTCGGTGCTTGGCTTGATCGCGACGCTCTGGCCTTCCTGTTCCTGATCGTCGTGCTGATGATCCGGCCGCAGGGTTTTGCGGGAGCGAAAACCGCATGAGCCTTTACGCCTACAGCCTGTTGTCCATCGTCGGCATCAACATCATGCTCGCCGTCAGCCTCAACCTGATCACCGGCTTCTGCGGCCAGGTCAGCCTCGGCCACGGCGCGTTCTTCGGCGCCGGCGCCTATGCAGCGGCGCTCTGCGCTGTCGCCGGCATGCCGGTTCCGGTGGCTTTGCTCGCCGGCTTGCTTGTCGCGGGCCTGCTCGGCCTGATCGTCGGCTTTGCCTCGGTGCGGTTGCGCGAGGATTTTCTCGCGGTCACCACTATCGGCGTCGGCTTTCTCCTCGTCGGCTTCGTCCGCAAGCAGTCCTGGCTCGGCGCCGAGATGGGCATCAGCAAGATTCCGGCGAGCGGCCTCGGTCCCGACGGCAACGCCGTCATGATCCTGCTGTTCGCGCTCGCCACCATCGCCTTCAGTCTTTATCTCAAGCGTAGCTGGATGGGCTTTGCCTTCCGCGCCGTGGCCGACGACGAGCAGGCGGCGCGCACGCTGGCGATCCCGGCCTCGACCTACAAGCTGGTGGCGTTTGCGATCGGCACCGCCATCGCCGGCCTCGCCGGCGGGCTCTACACTTATTTCACCCAGTTCATCGTGCCGGATTCCTTCGGCTTCATCCTGTCGGTGACCTTGATGGCCATGGTGGTGATCGGCGGCACCGGATCGACCTGGGGCGTGGTGGTCGGCACCGTCATTCTCACTTTGCTGCCGGAGGCGTTCCGCTTCATCAACGAGTATCGCCTGCTGATCTTCGGCGGGCTGCTGGTGCTGGTGATGCGCTTTGCGCCGGGCGGTCTCGCCGGCATCGTCACGTCAGCCACGCGGAGGCTGCGACGGGCATGACCGAGACGCTGCAAGTTCAGAACATCGCGATCGCCTTCGGCGGCGTCCAGGCGCTGACCGATGTGTCGTTCAGCGTGAAGAAAAGCGAGTTGGTCGGGCTGATCGGTCCGAACGGCGCCGGCAAGACGACCCTGCTGAAGATCGTCGCCGGCGTGCTGGCGCCGGATAGCGGAAAAATCCTGCTCGGCGGCAGAGATGTGACATCGCTGCCGACCGCTGCGCGCGTACGCAAAGGTCTCGCCGTCACCCACCAGATCGTGCGACCGTTCCGCTCGATGACGGTGCTCGACAACGCCGCGCTGGCGGCCGGGCATCGCTTCACCTCGAATCCGCTCACCGCGCTGTTTCACAAGGCGCGCAAGACCGAGAACGAGCGCGCCCGCGCGATCCTCGCGCGCGTTGGCCTTGGCGGCCTTGAACAGAGCGATGTCAACGCGTTGCCGCTCGGCATGCTCAAGCGCCTCGAAGTGGCGCGTGCGCTCGCGGTCGAGCCGGACCTCATCATCCTCGACGAGCCGCTGGCCGGCCTCAACCACCGCGAGGCCGAGCAGCAGGTCGACACCATCGCCGCGCTCAATGCTGGCGGTGTCACCACGGTGCTGATCGAGCACAATCTGCGCGAGGTGCTGCGGGTCTGCCAGCGGCTGCTGGTGCTCGACGGCGGCCGCATCATCGCCGATGGCGATCCGACGACCGTAATGGCCAACAAGGCGGTGCGCGAAGCCTATATCGGAAAGGCCGACGATCATGTTGCGGCTTGAAAATCTCAGCTGCGGCTACGGCTCGGTGCGCGCCGTGCAGGACGTTTCGCTGCATCTCGCCGCGCACCAGTCGCTGGCGCTTCTCGGTCCCAACGGCGCCGGCAAGACCTCGACCATCATGGCGATCATGGGCCACACCACCATCCATGGCGGCCGCATCCTGCTCGACGGTCAGGATATCACCCATGTGCCGCCGGTGAAGCGCGTCGAACTCGGCGTGGCCGTGGTGCCGGAAGGCCGCCGGCTGTTCTCCGACATGAGCGTTGAGGAAAACCTCACGGTGGGCGGCTATCGCCATGCCATCGCCAATGACCGCAAGAATCGCGCGCGCGTCTACGACCTGTTTCCACGCCTCGCAGAACGCCGCAAGCAGATTTCGGGATCGCTGTCCGGCGGTGAGCAGCAAATGCTGGCGATGGGCCGCGCGCTGATGGCCGAGCCGCGCCTTCTTCTCATCGACGAACTCTCGCTCGGCCTGATGCCCAAGATGGTCGATCTCTGCTTCGATGCACTTGCTGCCCTCAAGGCCGATGGCGTCACCATCCTCCTCGTCGAGCAGAACACCGCCCGCGCGCTGAACTTCACCGACCATGTCTGCGTCATGACATCCGGCGTGCTGGCATTCTCCGGCGTCTCGGCGGACGCCATCAACAACGAACAACTGTTCGACGTCTTCGTGAATTAACACTGAATTGGATCTGCCATGAGTAACTTGCCATGAGTAACCTGATATGAGTGATTTTGATCTTGTCGTCACCGGCCGCGTGGTGCTCACCGACCGCGTCCTCGACGACGGCTATGTCGCTGTTCGCAGCGGCATCGTCGAACGCGTCGGCAACGGCCCGGCGCCGCAGGCGGCGGAGCGCCAGGACTTCGGCAGTTCTTACGTGTTGCCCGGCGCGATTGACGCCCAGGTGCATTCGAAATCGCAGCTGAACCAGGAGGACTTCATCTGGTCGACCCGGGCGGCGGCAGCCGGCGGCGTCACCACCATCGTCGACATGCCCTATGACGCCGGCTTCCTGGTCTGCACCGGCGACCGCGTCCGGCAGAAGATCGAAGAAGCTGGCGCGCAGGCGCGGGTCGACTTTGCCCTGTACGGCACCATCGCGCCGGAAGATGGCGCCAAGCACATCGCCGATATGGTCGAAGCCGGCGTCGCCGCGTTCAAGTTCTCCACCTTCAACACCGATCCAAAGCGTTTTCCGCGGATCGCGCCGCAGGTGCTGTATGAATGCTTCACCGAGATCGGCAGGCATGGCCTCGCCGCCGGCGTGCACAACGAGAATGACGAGATGGTGCGCGCCGCCATCGCGGCGGTGGAAGCCTCGGGGATATCAGACTATCGCGCCCACGGCCTGTCGCGGCCCCCGGTGACCGAGACCCTGGCGATGGCCGAGGTCTATGAGATCGGTGCCCAGGCCGGCTGCTCTGCGCATGTGGTGCATTGCTCGGTGGGTCGCGGCTACGAGCTCTGCGAATCCTATCGCCGCCAGGGCTTTGACGCCACGGTGGAGGCCTGCATCCATTATCTCATCCTCGACGAGGAGAACGACGTCTCGCGGCTGGTCGGCAAGGCGAAGATCAACCCGCCGATCCGGCCGCGTCATGAGGTTGAGGCGCTGTGGCGGCATCTCGCCGCCGGCCATGTCACCGTGGTCTCCACCGATCACGTCTCCTGGTCGGAGAACCGCAAGAACGATCCGGACATGTTGAAGAACTCTTCCGGCGTGCCGGGACTGGAAGTTCTGTACGCTTTGCTGGTGAAGGGCCTCACCGAACGCCATCTCGACATCAGCCACGCCGCGCGGTTGCTCTCCGCCAATCCGGCGCGGCTGTTTCGCATCGGCCACCGCAAGGGCGCCATCGAGCCCGGCCGCGACGCCGATCTGGTGGTCATGGCGCATGCGCCGCATCGCTACGATCCGGCCGCTTCAGGCCATAACTTCGTGACCTGGAGCCCCTATGCCGGCATCGAGCTGCCGTATCGCCCGGTCGCCACCTATCTGCGCGGCAAGGCCATCTATGACGGCACCAACGTCACAGCCGAAGCCGGCAACGGCCGTTTCGTGCGGCCGCCGGTGTTGTCCGCACCTCATTAACAGGAGAATCCGATGCGACGCATTCTGGGTGCTAAAGATGTTGAAGCCGCGGTCAAGGGCGGCTCGGTTTTCGCCGCGGGCGGTGGCGGCTGGGCCGATCACGGCCGCATGCTCGGCACCGCCGCGGTCAATGCCGGCAAGCCCGAGCTGGTCTCGATGGATGAAGTCCCCGATGACGCCTGGATCGCCACCGCGGCGGCGATCGGTGCGCCGGCCGGCACCACCGACTGGGAAATGCGCGGCGTCGATTACGTCAAGTCGGTGCAATTGGTGCAGGAAGCCTTGGGTGCACCGATCTATGGCCTGATGATCGGACAGAACGGCAAGTCCAGCACGCTGAACGGCTGGCTGCCGTCGGCGATTCTCGGCTGCAAGGTGGTCGATGCGGTTGGCGACATCCGCGCCCACCCCACCGGCGACATGGGCTCGATCGGCATGGCCAATTCGCCTGACCAGATGATCCAGTCCGCGGTCGGCGGCAATCGCGCCAACAATTCCTACATCGAACTGGTGGTGCGCGGCGCCACCGCCAAGATCTCGCCGGTGCTGCGGACGGCGGGCGACATGGCCGGCGGTTTCATCGCCTCGTGCCGCAATCCCCTGCCGGCATCCTATGTGAAGAAGAACGCCGCGCTCGGCGGCATCTCGATCGCGCTCGATCTCGGCGAAGCCATTCTGGGCGCCGAGGCGAAGGGCGGGAGTGCTGTGATCGACGCGATCTGCATGCAGACCAAGGGCAGCATCATCGGCCAGGGCAAGGTGACGAAGAAGGCGGTGACCTACACCAGGGAAGCGTTCGATGTCGGCACCGTCAGCATCGGAACCGGCAGCAAGGCCGTGACGCTCTATGTCATGAACGAATACATGGCGGTGGAGGGCGCGGACGGCCAGCGGCTCTCGGGTTTCCCGGATGTCATCACCACGTTGAACCGAGACGGCGTGCCGGTCAGCGTCGGCGAACTGCGCGAAGGCGACGAACTGTTGGTACTGCGGATCGCGAAGAACGTGATCCCGCTATCGTCCAGCGTCACCGATCCTTCGGTCTATCCCATCGTCGAGAAGGCGCTGGGCATCAACCTCACCGACTATGCATTGAGCTGAGGGCATCCACATGGCGCGGACATTCACGGTCACATCGGGCGGTCAGATCCGCTGCCGCGGCTGGCGGCAGGAGGGCCTGCTTCGGCTGCTCGAGAATGTTCTCGCCGTCGGCGAAGATCCCGAAAACCTGATCGTCTATGCCGCGCTCGGCCGCGCCGCGCGTGACTGGCCGTCCCATGACAAGATCGTCGATGCGCTGAAGACCATCGACGACGGCGAGACGCTGCTGGTGCAATCCGGCAAGCCGATCGGCACCATCCGCACCCACGCCAAGGCGCCGGTGGTCATCATGGCGAATTGCAACATGGTGGGCCAATGGGCCAAGGCGGAAAAGTTCTACGAACTTGCCAATAAGAACCTGATCTGCTGGGGCGGCCTCACCGCCGGCGACTGGCAATATATCGGCTCGCAGGGCGTGATCCAGGGCACCTACGAAATCTTCATGCGGATCGCGGCACGGCACTTCGGCGAGGATCTCGCCGGCCGCTTCGTGCTGACATCCGGCCTCGGCGGCATGGGCGGGGCGCAGCCGCTGGCTGGCACCATGGCCAAGGCGGCGATCCTCTGCATCGAGATGGACGAAGCCCGCATCGACAAGCGTATCGCCATCGGCTTCCTCGATACCAAGGCGTCGTCGCTCGACGAAGCGCTGGCGATGATCCAACAGGCGCAGTCCGAGAAGCGCTCGTTGTCGGTGGCCCTTTGTGGCAATGCCGCCGACATTTTTCCGGAGATCGTGCGGCGGGGGCTGGTGCCGGATGTCGTTACCGACCAGACCTCGGCCCATGATCTGGTCTATGGCTATATTCCCGCCGGCTACACGCTGGATGAAGTCCGCAAGTTGCGCACCGACAATCCGGCGCTGCTGATGCAGGAATCGATGGCGTCGATCGTCCGCCACGTCACCGCGATGCTCGAGTTCCAGCGCAAGGGCGCCATCGTATTCGACAATGGCAACCTGATCCGGACGCATGCGAAGAACGGCGGCGTCGAGAAGGCCTTCGACATCCCGATCTTCACCGAAGCGTTTCTGCGGCCGCTGTTCGCCCGCGCCATCGGCCCGTTCCGCTGGATCGCGCTGTCGAACGACGCCGACGACATCCGCAAGATCGATGATCTGCTGCTGCAGATGTTTCCCGACAACAAGATCGTCACCAACTGGGTGAATCTGGCGCGCGCCCGCGTGCCGTTCGAAGGCCTGCCGGCCCGCATCGCCTGGCTGGGCCATGGCGAACGCACCAAGCTCGGCCTCGCCGTCAACCAGATGGTGCGCGAGCACCAGCTGTCCGGCCCGATCGCCTTCACCCGCGACCACCTCGACGCCGGCGCCATGGCGCATCCCAACATCATGACCGAGAACATGAAGGACGGCTCCGACGCCATCTCCGACTGGCCGCTGCTCAACGCCATGGTGGCCTGTTCCTCGCAGGCCGACCTGGTGGCGATTCATTCCGGTGGCGGCGGCTATTCCGGCTACATGACCAGTGCGGGCGTGACCCTGATCGCGGACGGCACCCAGGCGGCCAAGGAACGGCTGCAACTCGCGCTGACCAACGATACGACCACCGGCATAATGCGCTATGCAGACGCCGGCTACGACGAATCGTTCGACGAGATCGCGAAGGCGGGGATCAACCACTTCCGGCTTTGATCGCACGGGTCTCGTCGCGGCGCGTAAAATGCCTGATGAAAGACGCCCGTGATTCCCTGGAAGCTGATCGATACCGTAGACGTGCCTGGCGGCGGAGTTCAGCTCCGCCTGATGCAGCGTGGCACCGAATTCGCGATAAAACTCGGCCAGAACGAGCTGATGAGCAGCCGGCTGTTCGGCTCCGAAGAGGCGCTGGCGACGCTGGCCTGCTTCCGCATCAAGGCGCTCGCCGCGCCACGGCTGCTGATCGGCGGCCTCGGCATGGGATTCACGCTGCGCGCCGCGTTGAAGGTGCTGGGCCCGCAGGCGAAGATCACCGTGGTCGAGCTGGTGCCGGCGATCATCGCCTGGGCTCGCGGGCCGATGGCGGAACTATCCGGCGACAGCCTGACCGATCCGCGCGTCGAGATTCGCGAAGCCGATGTGGTGCAGGCGATCGCGGCGGGGCGCGGCAGCTACGACGCGATCCTGCTCGACGTCGACAACGGCCCGGAAGGGCTGACGCGAAAGTCCAACGACGCGTTGTATGATCTCAAGGGCCTGCAGGCGGCCTACGCGGCGCTGAGCCCCGGCGGCGTGCTGGCGGTGTGGTCATCGGGGCCGAACGACAAGTTCACCGCACGTCTCGGCAAGGTCGGCTTTGCCGCCGAGGAAATCAAGATTCGCGCCACCGGCACCCGTGGCGGCGCGCGTCACGTGATCTGGATCGCGACGCGGCCGATGAAATAGCGGGCTTTTTGCTGACGTCGATGTCTCAGTAATAGCTGCGGCGGCTCTGGCGGCGCGGCTCGGCGTAAGGCTGCGGATCGAAGGCGAGGCGCGGATTGACGATGCATTGGACGCCGCGGCCGGAAGCGGTCGCCAGGCAGGCATTGTAGGTCGGATACGAACAGTCGGTGCCGAACTGCTGGGACTGAATGCAATAGGGATAGACCGGAGCGGCCGCGACCGGACCGGAGGCCACGGCAGACATCGTTCCAACAGCCAGCAGGGCCAGCATCACATTGCGCATGATCTTCTCTCCTCCGCGGCTGCGGAAAATCGGGTTTGTCAGGAAAAACGGAGCCGACAGTCAAACGTTCCGCCGGCTCCGTCGAATCCCGGTCTCGTGATCGCTTGTAGCACGGCGTTCACCGGAATGAGACGCCGCGATGCCGCATCGGTTCACTCGACCTTGAGACCGGCGGATTTGACCACCTTCTCCCACTTTTCTGTTTCGGCGGCGATCATCTTGCCGAAGGCCTCCGGCGTTCCGATCAGGGGATCGCCGCCCAGTTCGGCCAGCTTGGCCTTGATGGCCGGCTCCGCCAGCACAGCGTTGACCTCGCTGTTGAGCTTGGCGATGATCTCCGGCGGCGTCTTCTTCGGCGCGCCCATGCCGAACAAGGCGCTGGCTTCGTAGCCGGGGACCGTATCGGCCACCGTCGGAACGTCCGGCAACAGCTGCGACCGCGTCGTTGTCGTCACCGCGAGCGCGCGCAGGCTGCCGGCGCGGATATGCTGGATGATCGACGGCATGTTGTCGAAGATCAGCTGCACCTGGCCGCCGAGCATGTCGGTGATCGCCGGCGCGGCGCCGCGATAGGGGATGTGCTGCATCTTCACGCCCGACATCATCATGAACATCTCGCCGGACAGATGCACCGAGGTGCCGTTGCCGGACGACGCCATGTTCACCTTGCCGGGATTGGCGTTCACATAGGCGATGAATTCGGCCACGGTTTTCACCGGCACGTTCTGGCTGACGGTCATCACATTGGCTGTCCGATTGAAGGCAGCCACCGGCGCGATGTCGCGCAGGAAGTTGAAATTCAGCTTCGTGTAGAGCGTGGCGTTGATGTAGTTGGCCGGATTGACGAGCAGGATCGTGTAGCCGTCCGGCTCCGCATTCACCACCGCCTCGGTGCCGATGTTGTTGCCGGCGCCCGGCTTGTTCTCGACCACGAATTGCTGGCCGAGCCGTTCGGACAGCCGCTGGCCGATCACGCGGGCCAGAATGTCGGTGGCGCCACCGGCGGGATAGCCCGACGACGAAGCGCACCGGCCGGGTGGGATAGTCCAGCGCGGCCGCGCTGCCAATTGAAATCAAAGTCGAAAAGCCCATCGCGATCAGACCGATCACGGCGCGACGTGAAGCCATTTTTGTTTCTCCCGGCTGCCGCGCTTGCTGCGCGGTCAGCGTGTATTGAATTGACAACGCCGCGTTGTATCAAACAATTCAACTATCGGCCAGTGCGGCTCCAGCGCGCACCAGCACCTCCGGAATCAAGGAAAAGCCATGTCCGTCACGGTCACCGCGCTCGACCATCTCGTTCTCAACGTCGCCGACGTGCAGCGATCTGCTGCCTGGTTTCAAAAAGTGCTGGGCATGGAGATCAAGGTGTTCGATCCCGGCCATGGCAAGACGCCGCGGACCTCGGTGAGCTTTGGCGCCCAGAAGATCAATTTGCGGCCCGTGAGCGCCGACAAGATCGAATGGTTCACCGCCGACCACGAGATGGCCGGCAGCGACGACCTGTGTTTTCTCACCGCGGCGTCGCCGGCCGAAGTGGTCGTGCATCTCGATGCCTGCAATGTCGCCATCGAGGAAGGCCCGGTTGCGAAGCAGGGCGCGCGCGGCGTTTTGCAATCGGTCTATTGCAGGGATCCCGATGGCAGCCTGATTGAAATTTCGTCCTACGAAATAGGCTGAGGTCCCAGCCGTCATTGCGAAGAGCTCTTGCGACGAAGCAATCCAGTCTTCGCCTGTGGCTTCTGGATTGCTTCGCTTCGCTCGCAATGACGGTTGCACCGTTTGCGCGCACCGGCATCCGGTGGCACAAGAATAACAACAAACGGAAGCTGCCTTCCTGCGCAACAGCGGGTGCCCATCGGCGGATTTCCACCGGGAGGAATGATGCCGAATTCAGCAATGACGCCCGGCGTGGTCGGGCCCTTCGCCGGCATGGATGTGCCGTGGCTGGTGCGGATGCACGCCGAGACCCGGCGCGACCATCCGTTCCTGATCTGGGCGCCATTCGATGCGCCGGCGCGGCCCTGGACCTACGGCGAATTTCACGACCGCGTCGGCGCGCTGGCTGCGGGCCTCGTCAAGCGCGGCATCAAGCCCGGCGACTACGTGCTGATCCATCTCGATAACTGCATCGAGGCGATGCTGACCTGGTTCGCCTGCGCCGAACTCGGCGCCATCGCCGTGACCACCAACACCCGTTCTGCCGCCGCCGAACTCGAATATTTCGCCGAGCATTGCGGCGCGGTCGCTGCGATCACCCAGCCGGCCTATGCGGAGCTCGTTTCCAGCAATTGCCGCAAGCTGCGCTGGATCGCGGTGATCTCGCACGACGCCGGCGTCGCGCCCGCCGCTGGCCACGTGGTGCCGCAAGCCGATCGCTTCGAATCCCTGTTCGCCGACAGCGCCGACCGGCCGCGCCGCGCCACCGATCCATGGGCCTCATGCAGCGTGCAGTACACGTCGGGCACCACGTCGCGGCCGAAGGCGGTGCTGTGGACTCACGCCAATGCGCTGTGGGGCGCCAAGGTCAATGCGGCGCATCAGGACCTGCACGCCGCCGACGTCCACATGGCCTATCTGCCGCTGTTTCATACCAATGCGCTGGCCTATTCGATGCTCTCGACGCTGTGGGTCGGCGGCAGCTGCGTGATTCAGCCGCGGTTTTCCGCGCGGCGATTCTGGAATGTCGCGGCCGAGCACCGCTGCACCTGGAATTCCACTATCGGTTTCTGCATGAAGGCGCTGCTCGAGCACAAGATTCCGAAGCAGCACACATTTCGGCTTTGGGGCACCGCGTTCTGCGAGCCGCCGGCGTTCAGCGCCTTCGGCGTCAAGATCATCGGCTGGTGGGGCATGACCGAGACCATCACCCACGGCCTCATCGGCGAGGTCGATCAGCCCAACACGCCGATGGCGATCGGTCGCGCCGCCACCGAATACAGCCTGCGCGTCACCCACGATGACGGCACGCCGACGGCCACGGGCGAAACCGGCAATCTCTCGATCAAGGGCGTGCCCGGCCTGTCGCTGTTCAAGGAGTACCTGCACAACGAAAAGGCAACGCGCGAGAGTTTTGACGAGCACGGCTATTTCATCACTGGCGATCGCGTCACGCTGCTCGACAACGGCTTCATCAGGTTCGGCGACCGTACCAAGGACATGCTGAAGGTCGGCGGCGAGAATGTCGCGGCGTCCGAGATCGAGCAGGTCGTCATCGCCGTGCCCGGCGTGCGCGAGGCCGCGGTGGTCGGCATGAAGCATCCGATGCTCGACGAGGTGCCGGTGGTGTTCATCATCCCGCATGGCGGTGCCGCGAAGGCACCGCCGGCGCTGCACGACCACGTCATGACCGCCTGCCGCAACGCGCTGGCCGATTTCAAGGTGCCGCGCGAAATCCGCTTCGTCGACGAGATGCCGCGTTCGACGCTGGAGAAGGTGGCCAAAGCAGAACTGCGCAAGCTGCTGGCGTGATTTGATGAATGCTCGCCGGCCGTGCGCTCCCTCGCCCCGCAAGCGGGAGAGGTTTGGTCAGCGCGTCGCGATTCAGGCCGCGACGGTCTCGCCGAGAAAATTGATCGCCGCTTCGGTGCCGCCCTTGCCATGCGGAATGCCGAGCGCCTGCAGGCCCATCTCGATCACACCCAGCGTGCCCAAAATCATCGGCGCGTTGACATGGCCCATATGGGCGATGCGGAACGCCTTGCCCTGCAGGTCGCCGATGCCGACGCCGAGGATCACGCCGCACATGTTCTTGCAGTAGGCGAGCAACGCGGCGGGGTCTTTCATCGCCACCGTCGTGACCGTGTTGGAGCGCTCATTCGGTTCGGCGATGTTGAAACCCAGCACCTGTCCTTCCGACCACACCGTGACGGCACGGCGCACCGCCTCGGCGAGCAGGCGGTGACGTCGAAACACGTTTTCGAGTTTCTCGTCGAACAGCATGTCGATGGCCTGGCGCTGCGCGAACAAGAGATGCACCGGCGCGGTGCCGGAATATTTGTGATAGTGCTCGGTGCCCTCGCGTTCGGTCCAGTCCCAATATGGCGTGCGCAGATCCGCGGTCTTGTGCACTTCGCGCGCGCGATCGTTGGCAGCGACGAAGCCGAGGCCGGGAGGCGCCATCAGGCCTTTCTGCGAGCCGGACATCGCGACGTCGATGCCCCAACCATCCATCTCGAACGGCATGCAGCCGAGCGACGCTACCGCATCGACCATGAACAGTGCCGGATGACCTGCGGCCTTGATCGCCTTGCCGATCGCCTCGATGTCGTTGATCGCGCCGGATGCGGTATCGACCTGCACGGCGAGGATCGCCTTGATCTCGTGCCTGGTGTCGGCGCGCAGCCGCGCCTCGACTTCCGCCGGGCGGATCGCGCGGCGCCAGTCGCCTTTCAGGCCCTCGACATCGACGCCCATGGCGCGGGCGGCGTTGCCCCAGCCGACGGCGAAGCGGCCGCTTTCCAGCACCAGGATCTTGTCGCTACGCGACAGCACGTTGCTGAGCGTCGCTTCCCACGCACCATGGCCGTTTGCGATGTAGATGTAGGTTTGCCCCTTGGTCGCGAACAGCGTGCCGAGATCGCGCAGCAGGCTGCCGGTCATCTGCACCATGGTGTCGGAATAGATGTCCAGCGCCGGGCGATGCATCGCTCGCAGTACTTCGTCGGGCATCGTACTGGGGCCGGGGATGGCGAGAAACTCACGCCCTGCGCGAACGACCATTCTGTGTCCTTGTTGGCAACGCAGCCATGGCGGCATGGCGGAGCGAAGGTGGGATATGATGGATGCCGCGTGTCTGTGCGAAATTCAAGGCGCTGGCATGTTATTTTCCGAATTCTTCATTTCTCAGGTTCTTCATTTTCCAAGCGCGCCGGCGATCGCGCCAAAAATCTGGTCCTTGATCTCGGTCGCCGCCGGACTCGGGATCGTGATCGCCGGGCCGGTGCGTTTCTGGCAGCCTTCCACCAGCCTCATGATCCAGACCTCGCCATCGGTGTAATACAGATCGCCGCCGCCATTGCGCCCGGCCACCGTCGGGCCGATGCCGGTGACTTGATATTTCGCCTCCACCATGCCGGCGGCTTCGAGGTCGCCAGACAGCACAGTGCGCTCGGCGTCGATATCGGGGGCGATGTGATGGGTGATCGCGCCGGTGTAGTTGCTGATGCCGACGCTGCGATCGAAGGTGGCGTCGCCGAGCCAGACCGGGCGGTTCTCCTCGCCCTTGTCCAGTACCTTCCAGAATCGCACGTGATGGCGATGGTCGGCGCTGCTGCCGACCGGCTTCTCGAAAGCGAGATCCTCGCGGCGCCCGAGATAATACAGCGGACTCACCGGCGCATCCTTGTAGGGACGGTCGAGCAGCACGCTGCCGACGATCTCGATCGACGAGCGCAAGGTCACGGGATCGGCGGGATACCAGCCGGCTTCATGCATCGCACACAGTACGTCCTTGTTGTCGCCGATCAGCCCGACATTGATGGGATCGCCGGGAATGCCCTGCGCTGTCATGGTGGTCATCGGCAGCCCGGCAAGGCGCTTCTGGTGCTCGTAATGGGTCCAGAACGTCGGCAGCAGGAAATAGGCGACAAGGCCGTAGCCGATCAGCACATAAACCGTCACCCGCAGCGAGCGATGGATTCGCCCGCGCCGCGGCTTCGGTGGAAGCGGAACAGATTCGGTGTCAGCCAAGGCGTCGCGCTCTCAGAATTCCGGTTCAGGAGCGGAGCGTAACACGTAACCTCGCCCCGCAAGCGGGGCGAGGGGGCGCACCGCCGGTGCTCGCCGATGCATCAATCCGCGCAAGCGCTACCGCCTGGTCTCGCGACAGCCGGCGGCTTCGGCTTCGTCCACCGAGCAGAACCAGCGGGTACCTTTGCTGATGTGCATGCTGATCTTGGCGTACCATCGGCTGCTCGGCGTGTGATAGATGCACTCGCCGGCGCGATTGACGTTGCCCTTAATGGTGCAGGTGGGCGATGGCGCGACCGGGCCGGATGCCGAGGCCAGCAGGATCGCGATGGCGCTTTCCGGCGGCTTGACCGAACCCAGGATCGTCGTCTTCTTGTTGCGGACGCGCCAGTCCCAGGGCGCGATGAAGGCGCCTTCCCAGAGGCCGGCCTTGGCCTCACGTGCGGCTTTCTCGTCGGCGTCATAGGCATGCGAGAAGCGCACATAGGACAAGGCCCAGCCGCTCTTCACCAGCCATTGCTGGATGTCCTCGCCATCGACCTCGCACTTCGCCACCGAACGGCCAAAACGGTCGGTGCGCAGCACGTGGCAGGTCCAGCTCTTGTCGCCGACATGGCTCACCAGCGCGTCATGGGCGGCGACGCCGCAGGTCCAGCGCTCGCCGGTGGCATTGAGGCAGAGTTGGTCGCGGGAGGGCGCGTCGATCCCCGCGAGGCGAATCCGCGTGTTGCCGAAGATGGCCTGGTCGCCATCGCGGATCTTTGGCACGCCGGTGACATCGGCGGCATGCGCCAGCGCTGGCGCGAGAATCAGAATGGCAAGAAATAATTTTTTGAACATCAAAAGACCGTTTCAGCGGGAAATGGCGGCAACATGGCGGCAAAGTGTGCGTGTATTTCGCCGCGCACGCCAGCGCGGTAGCTTCAACTTCGCGCGATGACGCTACGCGCGCGCCTGCAGCATCGCCCGCCGCGCCAGCGCCAGTCCCATCAGCACGAAGGCCGATGTCACCTCGGGGCCTCCGACCAGAATCCGCGTCGGCGTCTTCATCTTGTTCCATTCATAGGCCTTGAACGGCCCCTTGCGGCCGCCTTCGCCGCGCGCGCTGACGATGCAATGCAGCGCCGGAGTGAAACTTGTCACCTCGGCGCCGAGGTGGCCGAGCGCGATCAGCGCCAGAGCTGCGTCGAACACGTTCATCTCGGCCGCGATCAGTTCTTCCTGTACATAGGCCAGTACCTGCAGCCGGATAAAGGCGAAGGCGCCATTGGGATCGATCGCCTGCTGCGCCGCCTCCGGCAACGCGCGGAACGCGGCGTAGCAGCGGCCGAAATAGGCGCAATACAATTCCGGCAAATAATAGATATGCGACTTCGGATCGGTAAAGGCGCCTGACACGACGAGACGGCGCTGGAAACCGATGATCCCCTGCACGGTCGCCAGCCGCTTCGGCGTTTCGATCACTTTCCAGCGCGCGCAGTTGCGAAAGCTGACTTCGAGGATGTCGAGGTTGAGGGTGGGATCGAGGTCGTTGCCGAACGGCCGCTCGCCGGCGAGGTTGTCGATCCAGGTGACGACGCCGCCGTCGTAATCGATGGTGTCGTTGAGGGGCACGGTAACCAGAGGCTCGTTGGCGCCGTCGCCCACCTGATAGCCGGCATAGAAGTCGAGCAGGGGCTGATCGAGGATCGGATCGGTGGAGCCGGCCTGGGTCGCAGCGGAGAACACGCAGGCGGTGGTGTCGCAATCCGGCACATAGATACCGAAGCCGAGGTCCTGCTTGATTTGCGCGAAGAACCGACTGAAGTGCGGATGCGGCAGCGGCGCCAGCGCGGTAATGACGCTGATGGTACTGCCGTCTTGGGACGGCACCTCCTCCCGGCTGGTGGTCAGGCAAAAATCCATCATGGCATCGATGGCGTGCTGCGACGATGAGACCTGATCGGAGGAGGCCAGGCCGGTCTCAAGGAAGTTCAGCAGGGCTTCCGTGAAGAACGCGTCGTAATAGGCCGAGCGGTGCCGGATCTGGATCGGCGCCCACAAGGGCTCGGCGATCCCCTTCCAGGAAGGGTTGATCAACTGTCCCGCGGGCGAGCGGGCGATGAAGATCCGCGCCAGGTTGAACAGCAGCGTCGAGTTCTTGTAGCCGCGCGAATTCAGGCCGCTCAGCGCCATCAGGAATTCGCGGCCGTGCATGTCGGGATCGCCGATCAGATTGAACGCGGCATAGGTCGGGATGAACCCGTTGCTGCCGAACGAGCGCAGCAGATGCGCGCCACAGCTCCGGATCACGTCGTCGATCTCGTGGAGTGCCGGCGCGTAGACGGGCGCTGCTGTCGGCTTCGGCGTGGGGTGCTGCAGCTTGATGGTGTCGAGCAAGTCGGCCACTGGCCGACCGATCGCCGCCCAGTCCGGTGCGTCGTCGTCGCGGGCGCGGATCAGTGCCTGTTGAAGCGCCTTGAAGCTGCCCTCGTCGCGCAATTCCGGCAGGCCGGCGCGACACAGCAATGGCCGCAGCGCCGGATTTCCGAGTGCCGTCTTGTAGAATTTGACGATATGGGCGTCGCCACCGGTATGCTTCAGGAAGACGGGATCGCAGAGGTCATACAGCGACGGGCCGTCCTTGCGGGCGGTCAGCGCACGGTAAGTGGCGCCGGCGAAATACGTCACACTCATCGGGTTTCTTTCGGTGCGGCCCCGGCGCACGTCCCGAAAACCCGCCCGCCGCCAGTGCGACCAGGCCGGCCTCCTGAATCTGCAAGTGATTGAAAAGTTACACAAATAAAGAGGAATTACAATTGCTGGTGGTGCTCCTTCGAGGCGCGCCGATACCGCCCTGCACGATGTGTCGCGTAAGTAACTGTGTCTTAAATTCAAGCGGTTACCGGTTGCCCTAATGGCCCCAGCGGGTTAACAACTGGTTTGCTGCGGTGCCGCAAATTGAGCGCAATTGATGCTCATGAGTCCGGCACCCCCTCAAACCTAAATCGACGTTCGCGCGACTGAATGGTTGCGCATGAACGATGCAGGAATGATCGTAATGAACGTACGGCAGTTTCGCGTATCCCGTCGCTCGATCACCATCGCCGCAGCTTTTGTCGGTCTGGTCTCGCTGGTGCTGGGCGCCCATGCGGCCCTGAACAAGCGATTGCCGGATGCCGCCGCTGCCGCGACTGCGGTTCAAAACGATGCCGGCATCAAGACCGCGCGGATCGCGCTGGTGATCGGCAATGGTCATTATCCCGACGCCAATGCGCCGCTGACCCAGCCGATCAACGATGCCCGTGCCCTGACCAGCGCGCTGCGCCGCGACGGGTTCGACGTCGACGTTGTGGAAGATGCCACCCGGGATGACATGGCCCGTGCGGTCGAGCGCCTGAAGGCGAAGATCAAGCCCGATTCCGTGGTCATGCTGTATTTCGGCGGCTTTGGCGTTCAGGTCGGTCGTCAGAGCTATATGATCCCGGTCGATGCCGCGATCTGGAAAGAGCACGATATCCGCCGCGACGGCATCAGCGTCGAAGCCGTCCTCGACGCGATGAAGGACCGCGGCGCCCACACCAAGCTGGTTGTGATCGACGCCTCGCGCCGCAACCCCTATGAACGACGCTTCCGCGGCTATTCCCGCGGCCTCGCGCCGATCGATGTGCCGGACAATGCGCTGATCCTGTCGTCGGCCACGCCGGGCAAGGTCGCGGACGATGCCAACGGCCAGAACAGCCTGCTGGTCACCGAGCTGCTGAAGAACCTCAATGCCAAGCCGGCCGGCGCCGAAGCCGTGTTCAGCAATACCCGCGTCGCCGTGACCCGCGCCTCCGATGGCGAGCAGGTCCCGGCGGTGTCGTCGTCGCTGGTCGAGGAAGTCCCGTTCGGCACCGGCGTTGCCAGCGCTGTCGACAAGGCCGGCAGCTAGGCGCGGACTCGTTGCCCGTTGCCGGATTCGGGCGCGTCGCCAAATTCGCATGATGCGGGTTTGATGAAGACGGGTTACCGAAACCGGCTCTCGAAACTACACGATCCATACATCATGCGAGGTCAGCGGCGTTGTGACACCGGTCAGCGTCACCGACGCGTCGTGGCCGAGGTCGATGACGGTGTCATGACCGACGGTGTGGAAAGAAAGCTGAGCAAAGTCAGTCACGACGGTCGAGTCGATCTGAATGACGTCATGGCCCGCGGAATCTCCGGGCTTGAAATTGTTGATGATGTCGTGTCCGGACATCTGCTTGAAGACGAACGTATCTCCGCCGGAGCTGTTCATCACGTCGTTCGTCGATGTGGACGTTAACGTCACACCTGACGCATAGGCCGTCATGGTGTGGGAACCATCGTTATTGTCAAAGGTCGATGCGACCCTGTGTCCCGACGCATCCAGCACATCGTGTCGCGCCTCATAGACCTGCCCTGTGATCCCAAACGTATCGACGTCCCGCGTGCCATCGGCGTGTCGATGGGTTTCGGAGGTCAGGGTGCCGTCCGAAGCGTAGCTGGACTGCAGGTAGGAGCCATCCTTCTGCGTCACCGTCTGCTGGGCGAGGTGGCCGAGGCTGTCGTACTGATCCAGCGTCCGGACGCCGTCGAGATCGACGGTCTGCTTCAGGGCCAGCGTGCCGTCGTCATGAAACTGCTCGATCAGCACGCTGTGACCGGAAGCGTCGCGAACGTTGTGCTCGGACGTATAGGTCTTGCCGACGATCCCGTAGGTGTAGATATCGCGCGAGCCATCGGAATGGCGGAGGGTTTCGGAGGTCAGGGTGCCGTCCGAAGCGTAGCTGGACTGCAGGTAAGAGCCGTCCTTCTGCGTCACAGTCTCCTGGCCGAGATGGCCGAGGCCGTCATATCGGTCGAGCGTCTTGATGCCGCTGGTGTCGACTGTCTGCTTCATGACCAGCGAACCGTCGTCGCGAAAGCCTTCGATCAGCACGCTGTGCCCCGAGGCATCGGTGACCGTATGCAGGGAGGTGTAGTCGTTGCCGACAACACCGTAATTGTAGATGTCGCGCGACCCGCCGGCGTGCCGGATCGTCTCGCTGGTTTCGGATCCCGCCGCATTGAAGGTGAATTGATCGAACGAGCCGTCGGCATAGTTCTTTGCAAATGTTGTGAGATGGCCCGCGGTGTCATAGCCCGTGATATCGGCCGAGCCGTCGCCGTTGACTACCTGCCGGAAGGCGAGGTCGCCGTCCGCAAAAAATCTTTCGATCAGTGTGGTATGGCCGCTGCTATTGATGACATCATGCTCGGACGTATAATCCTTGCCGGCAATTGCGGAGCTGTAGACGTCGCGCGAGCCGTCGGCATGGCGAACCGTTTCGCTTGTGATGTTTCCGGCGCTGTCGGTCGTCTGAATCTGGTACGAGTCGCTCGTGGAAAGGCCGGATTGATTTGCCACGATATTGGCGGTTGCGATCGTGACATCAGCAAACTTCAGGGCCTCCACACTTGAGAGGTAATCGCTGCCGTCACGGCCGGCGATCCTGTCGGTGACAACAATCTGGTTCCCGACAAAGCTGATGTCGTAGTCGGTGGCCTTGCCAGAGAAGATCGCCGTATCGGTTCCAACACCGCCATCGATGAAGTCGTTGCCAATGCCGCCTGTGATCAAATCGTCGCCGGCGCCGCCATGAATCACGTCACTGTCGCTCGACGCACCGAAAAACCAGTCCTGATGACTGGTCGTATCGAAGTGGATGGTGCGGACGTAGAGATCGAACGACCCAGGGGAACTGGCGTTGGTGCCGTCACCGGGACCAAGGGCGACGCCGTTGACGGAAAAATCCTTGACGTGCAGCGCGCGCCCCGGCGCGGAATTTGTCAGCGAGATATCGATGCTAGTGATCTGGTCCGGGTTGTCGAACGTCACCGTGTAGGTCTGGTAGCCCGACGGGTCGGTCGCCGGCGTGAATTCGAGCAAGCCGGATACCGGTATGCCGTTGACCAGAATCTGCACCTGCGCACCGATGCCGTTCACGACAGATCCGTAGCCGGTCAGGGTTACGGTCGTTGTCGCCAGCTTCCCGGCTACACTGGGGCCACCGACAATGACATCGTTTCCGGCCCCGCCGTTGATGGCGTCCTGACCGAGGCCGCCGTAGACGGTGTCGTTGCCCAAACCGAGGTCAATCGTGTCGGCGACTGATGATCCGGTGACGACGAGGTTGGGCACGGTGCCGTTACCGTGGAAATATTGCGAGACCACGTCCTGGGCAGGTTTTCCCTGCACGGAATAACCAGTCTCGGAATAATTGTTGTTGAGATCCCATTGCCAGAGTTCGACGCCCTTCAGCCAGCTACCGCCATGCGCGGTCCAGACCTGAAAGAAGGCGTTGTAGGCGTCGGCCTGCTCGGCCGCGTCCGCGGGCGCCTTGGACGACCCGCCTCCCGGATTGATGGCGGTGCCATCGATGCTGCGATAGCCGACCTCGGTCATCAATACGGGTTTGCCATACTGCTCGGACAACGAGTGAAGGAAATCGACCGGGGATTTGTTTTCGAACGCAGCCGCATAATAGGGATTGAACGGAACCTCGTTCCAGGCGTGAACCAGATCCTGCACGGTCGGAGCATTGCTGGATGTCAGTGGCGGATAGGTGTTGACACCGATGGTGTCGACCTGATCCCAGAATCCAACTTTGGAAGCCTCGTCGGTCGCGGCCGCATAGGTCAGTTCGCCGTGATAGACCTCGCGAACCGACGATATCAAATCGGTCCAGTAACTGCTGTATTGCTGTCCCGAAAGCTTGCTCATCTCATTGCCGATGGCAAACGTCTCAACGCCGCCGGCTTGCGCGATGGTGGCGAGATGCACGATTTCGGTCTTGTAGGAGGCAAAGAAGGCGCTGGCGTCGGCAGGCGCCAGGCGGGATGAAATGGTTCCGTCCAGCCCGGATATCGCAGCCTTGAAGACCACTGAAAGTCCGGCGGTATGCGCGGCCTGAAAGCCTGCTAGCAGGCTCGCGTCACTTTCCGTCTTGGCTGGTTCTGCAAATACGGTGTTGCTGGTTCCGCTCTGGGTCCAGATGCGCGCGGTCAGTTCGATCGAGTTGGAACCGAGCGCTGCGATGGTTTGAAATGCCTGATTGGCGGAGGCGCTCGCAAATTGCCCGTTCCACTCGGAAAGCGCACCAAAGCCTTGAACATCGAAGATACTTGCCACACAGAACTCCGTCGTTGTCCGATGGATATCGGAAAGCCTTAACATTCCTCTTAAGGAATCGATGAAGAGTTTTACGACTGTGGGGAACTACGCGAGAAAGCGATTCGTAATTTCGTGCTGCGTTATTTCTGTAACAGTGCGAGTCACTGCACGATCGCTATTAGTTCCGCTTCTGGAACCGTGCGAAAAATCTATGTTGGAACCGTGCAATGTGAAGAGTGAGAGTAGTAGAAGAGTGCTGGTGAAACTTTCGCGCGGCTTTTCACTTCGTATCGGCACTTGCCGTCACGGGCCGCACCGGATCGCCTTCGCGCAGCAGCGCACCGGCGCGCGCGACCACGATGTCGCCTTCGCTCAATCCTTCGCGGATTTCCACCCGTCCCGCCGACATCAATCCGACTTCGACGCGCCGGGCTTCGACGCGCTGTCGCCGCACCACCTGCACAACCGTGCCGCCGGTGCCGTAGAGAATGGCGGTCAAGGGCACCGCAATGCCGCAGCTCTCGCCGGTCTTGATCATCGCGCGCGCATAGGCGTTGCTCATCAACCGCCGCGCCGAGGTGATCGAGACGATGACCTGGCCGAGCTGGCTGTTCGGTTCCACCGTGGCGGCAACGCGGCGGACCTTGCCGTCCATCTCGCCGGTGCCGATCACCTTGATCTTGGCGGCTTGGTCGACCTTGAGTTTGGGCAGGTCGCGGGTCGGCACCTGGCCAATGAAATCGAATTCGCTGCGGGCGATGATGCTGAACAGCGCCTCGCCCTTGCCGGACGCGATGGTGCCGACGACAGCGCTGGATGCGCTCACCAGTCCGGCGACGGTCGCCTGCACCTGCAGTGAACCGCCCTCGGGCAATGTCAATCGGGCCAGAGTCTGCCCGGCGGTCACGGTCTCGCCGGCATCCACCAGCACCTCGGCGACCTTCAGGCCGGGTCGATCCGGGCGGATCGACACTTCCTCTTTCGGAACCAGAATCCCGGACACCTCGACGATCGCCGAGAAGCAGGATTTTGTGGCGGTGAGGACGGTCACTGCGGCGCCCTTCGGCGCATCTGGCTCATCTGCTGCACAGGCCGGCAGGCACAGCGCGCCGAGCATCAGCGTCGCCAGTGTTGCAGACAGCCCGCGCGCGGCGGGAGGATGGATCGGCATGGTCATTTCACCTTGGGCTCGATTGCCGGCGGCGCGCCCGGACGGTCTTCCTCGCCGCTCGAAATCAGCAGCTTCCTGCCGTAACGCCATGACAGCTCGCCGACATCGTCCATCATCATGAACATCGCCGGCACGAAGATCAGCGACAGCAGGGTCGAGAAGATCAGGCCGCCGATCACCGCCAGCGCCATCGGCGAGCGGAACTCGCCGCCGGCGCCCCAGGCCAGCGCCGATGGCATCATGCCCGCGGCCATGGCGATGGTGGTCATCACGATCGGCCGCGCCCGCTTCATGCCGGCGTCGATGATCGCTTCCTCGCGCGGCTTGCCATTGCGGATCGCCTCGACCGCGAATTCCACCAGCATGATGGCGTTCTTGGTGACGATACCCATCAGCATCAATATGCCGATCCACACCGGCGTGGTCAGCTGCTTGCCGGTCACCAGCAGCGCCATGATCGCGCCCCCGATCGACAGCGGCAGCGAGAACAGGATGGTGATCGGCTGCAGGAAAGTGCCGAACAGCAGCACCAGCACCGCATAGACCATCATCAGGCCGGCCGAGATCGCGGTGGCAAAGCCATCGGAGAGTTCGTTGAGGCTCTCGGCGTCGCCGGATTGCTTGACGCTGACATTCTTCGGCAGGCTCTTCATGACCGGCAGGTCGTAGATCTTCTTCATGGCATCGCCGAGCGCGGCGGTGCCGACCAGGTCGGCAGCGACAGTGGCCTGCCGTTCCCGGTCATAGCGGTTGATGCTGGTCGGGCCCTGGTCGAGCTTGATATCGGCCACCACCGAGAGCGGCACACCGCCGCGGCCGCCGCCGAGCGGCACCCGCAACTGTTCCAGCACCTGGAAGTCCGCGCGCGCACTATCCTCCAACTGGACCCGGATCGGCACCAGGCGATCGCCGGCGTCGAATTTCGCCAGCGCCGGCCCGACGTCGCCGATGGTGGCGACGCGGATGGTTTCCGACAGGCTCTCGGTGGAAACGCCGAGCCGGGCGGCAAGATCGGCGCGCGGCTGCACCCGCAGCTCGGGCCGGTCCAGCGAGGTCTCCGAGATGACGTTCGCGATCAGCGGAATCCGCTTCATCTGCGTCGCCAGTTCGTTGGCGACGTTGCCGACGATATTGACGTCGGCGCCCGTGACCACCAGCGAGATCGCGCGCAGGCCGTTCTCGTCGAGAAACCAGTAGCGGATGTCCGGCACGCTTTCGAGTTCTTTGCCGATCTCGAGTTCAAGTTCGCGCTGGGTGATCTTGCGGTCGGCCTTCGGCGTGTAGTTGATGATCAGCGCCGCGCGCCGCACCTCGAACAGGCCCGGCGGCACCCTGCCGCCGTCGACGAACACGCTTCTGATCTCCGGCCGCTTGCGCAGCCGCTGCACGATCTCCTCGGTGGTCTTTTCGGTGAAGGCGAGCTGCGAACCCGGAGGCAGTTCCATCGCCAGCAGCGAACGCGCGGTGTCCTGCGCCGGCAGGAAACCCTGCGGCAGCAGCTGGATGCTCCAGATCGAGAGCGCAAAAATGCCGAGACCGACCAGCACCGTGAGGTAGTAGTGCTTCACCGACAGGGTCACGAGCCTGGTATAGGTCCGCAGCACCCGGCCGGGCGGCGGATCGTCGTGCGGATGATCCTTGAGGAAGTAGGCCGCCAGCACCGGCGTGACGAAGCGCGCGGCCAGCAGCGAGAAGAACACCTGCACCGAAACGGTGATGCCGAACTGCTTGAAGAACTGCCCGGCGATCCCCGACATGAAACTGGCTGGCGCGAAGATCGCGATGATGGTGAGGCTGATGGCGATCACGGCGAGGCCGATTTCGTCGGCGGCTTCGAGCGCTGCGCGGTACGGTGATTTGCCCATCCGCATATGCCGCACGATGTTCTCGATCTCGACGATGGCGTCGTCGACGAGAATGCCGGTGGACAGCGTGATGGCCAGAAAACTGACCAGGTTCAGCGAGAAGCCGAGCAGGTCCATCACCCAGAATGCCGGGAAGATCGACAGCGGCAGCGATATCGCGGCGATCACGGTGGCGCGGAAATCGCGCAGGAACAGGAACACGACGATCACTGCCAGGGTCGCGCCTTCGAACAGCGTGCTCATGGCGGCTTCGTAGTTGCCCTTGGTGAAATCCACCGAGGTATCGATCAGCTTCAGGTCGACGTCGGGATAGGCCACCTTCAGGGCATCGATGCGCTTCTGCACGGCGGCGGCGACGACGACATCGCTGGCGCCCTTGGAACGCTTGATGCCGAGCGCCACCACCGGTTCGCCGTTGAAGCGTGCAAACGTGCGGCGATCGGCAATGGTGTCGGTGACGGTGCCGAGATCCTCAAGCCGGACCTCGCCGCCGGACGGCAGGCTGATCATGGTGCCGGCGAGTTCGTTGAGCGTCTTCGCGCCGGCCAGGGTGCGGATCGCCTGGTCGTTCTTGCCGATTTCGGCGCGGCCGCCGGCGAGATCGACATTGGTGCCGC
Organism: Nitrobacteraceae bacterium AZCC 2146; assembly: GCA_036924855.1. Classification (NCBI taxonomy): domain Bacteria; kingdom Pseudomonadati; phylum Pseudomonadota; class Alphaproteobacteria; order Hyphomicrobiales; family Nitrobacteraceae; species Nitrobacteraceae bacterium AZCC 2146. The sequence continues at coordinate 4,267,016 of JBAGRP010000001.1, read as the reverse complement.
GCAGGCGGCGGCTGACATCGACCGCGGTGAGACCGGCAGCCTGCAGCCGGTCGGGATCGAGCGAGACCAGGATCTCGCGCTCGACGCCGCCGATGCGCTCGACCTGGGCGACGTTGCGGACACCTTGCAGCGCGCGCTTGACCACGTCATCGACGAACCACGACAGCTGTTCCGGCGTCTTGCCCGGCGAGATCGCGGCATAGGTGACGATCGGAAGTCCGATCACGTCGACGCGCTGGATCAGCGGCTCGGTGACATTTTGCGGCAGGTTGCTGCGGACGCGGGTGACGGCGTCCTTGACGTCGTTCAGCGCGCGGTCGGTATTGGTTTCCAGGCTGAACTGGATTGTCGTCAGCGATAGTCCGTCGGTGATCGAGGACGAGATATGCCGCACGCCTTCGACGCCGGACACGCCGTCCTCGATGGTCTTGGTGACCTGCGCTTCCAGCTCGGCCGGCGCCGCACCGAATTGCGATACCGCGACCGAGATCACCGGGATGTCGGCGCTCGGCAGCCGGGTGATGGCCAGCTTGGTGAAGCTGATCCATCCCAGCGCCAGCAGGATGACCGAAAACACGATCGATGGAAGCGGGTGGCGGATCGACCAGGCCGAGATGTTCAATGACATTAGCGTACCCGCGATCGATCGAGTTCTTCGGCGAACATGGTCCTGACCTGATCGCCGTCATGCAGTGACGTGCCGGCATCGGCAACGACCACATCGCCCGCATCGACGCCTTCGAGAACTTCGATCGTGGTATCGGAGGTCAGCCCGATCTTCACCCTGCGCGTTTCGATGGTGTTGCCCTTCACCACCTGAACCGTGAGATGGTCGATCGCGGATTTCGGGATCGCCACGCCGCAGCTGCGCTTGGCGTCGATGCTGGCGCGGGCGAACATGCCCACCTTGAGGCCGGGATTGCTCGCGAACGACAGCCGGACATGGCCAAGCTGGGTGACGCGATCGATTTGCGGCGACACCAGGCGGACTTTGCCGATCACGTCGGGCTGGTCGTCGCGGCTGATCCGCGCGGTAGCGCCGGGATTGAGCTTCAGGATGTGAATGCTGGGTACTTCGGCATCGAGCTCGATGTCGTTGTTGATGGCGATCTTGAACATCGGTCCGGCCTGCGGCGACGCCGGAGCTCCGGCGACGGTGTTGACCGCGGTGATGAGGCCCGCCGCCGGCGCGCGCAGCGTGACCGGTCCGGGCCGTGTATTGCCGAGCGTCGATGGCGGGATCAGCCGCGCCAGTTCCTGATTTTCGGTGACCGTGTCGCCCTCGCGGACGAGAACCTCCGAGACCTTCGATCCCTCGGTTTCAACGCCGACCAGCGCTTCCTTTCGCGGCACGATGAAGCCGGTGACCCGCACCATGTCGGAGAAGCAGGCATTGGTCGCCTTCGCGACCAGCACCATCGCGCCATTCGGGGAGGCCGGCCCGTTCGGCGGAGCGGTTTCCGCGGAATACGCGACGGGGGCAGCCGCTGCGATCGCGGCCGCTAGCGACCAGGTTGCGAGGGGCTTGGCGAAACGGACAGGGGCCTTCATTCGGGATCGATCCACATGGGATGGTTCTTGGGGTGATTCTTGGGATTGTTGGGCACCAGAGGCGTTCGATCGGTGCGGGCGGCAGGTTCGGGCAATCTATACGGGATGTCGGCAATAGCCAAAGCCAACAGCGCCCCACGCGCTGGGGAACGCGGTGGTGCGGTAATCCGCAACAATAACTTGTAGGTTACAGCGCCTTCATTTGGACGCAGTCGATTTGTTCGCCATGTTTACCACCTGAACGCGGCGGTTGGCCGGATCCATCGGCGCGGCGGCGTCCTTCGGCTTGCTCTTGCCGTAGCCGACAGTGACCAAGTCTGCGCCGGCAATACCGTATTTGTCCACCAGATAGCGCTTGATCGCGTCGGCGCGGCGCTCCGACAGGTCCTGATTGTAGGCTTCGCCGCCGACCGCATCGGTGTGGCCGGCGACGACGAAGGTGGAACCCTTGAGGTCGTCGCTGCTCAGCGCCTTGCCGAGCGCCTGAACCGCCGGCTGCGCCTTGGCGCTGATATTGGCCGAGTTGTAGTCGAAGGTGATTTCGAGATCGATCTTGGGCTTGGTCTGGGCGATGGTGGCGATCTGCTCGCGTTCGCCGGATGACAGCGATCGCGTGTTGCGGTTGCGAAGGCCATCGACGAATTTACCTTCGGCAGCACTGACGGCAGGTTCCGTCGGCGACGTCATCGAGAGGCCGCGGGTCAGCGGCTTCGGCGCCAGTGCGCGCTGGATCTGATCGGAGGTGACATCGTCGGCGGCCAAGGCCATGCCGGCGCCTGCCGAGAGCGCGATGCCGATCAGTGCGATGGTGCGAAATGCCTTGAAACTGAAACGTCCGGACATGGTCGACATGGCTGGATCCCTTCGGCGTGAAACGAATTCAAATTCCAAATATCGCGCCGAGCGGCGCCGATCGCGCGCTTCGGCTTGCCTATAAGAGTGTCCTGCTGCGCGCTGCGGGTTCAAATCCTGCCCGCGATTTTCAATCCTGGCCTCAGCGCACGCTGTGCTATCGGACGCCGTGCTAACGCACGCCGTAGCCGGCAAATTCTTTCACGATATCCGGGTCCATCGCCTTGGCGTTGGTAATATCGAGGTCGCCTTCGGCCGTCGCGCCGGTGCGCTGCTTGGCCAGGCCGCGGCCATACAGCGAAGAGGTCAGTTGCGGGTTGATCTTCAGCGCGGCGTCGAAATCGGCGATCGCATTCTTGCTCTGGCCGTTCTTCAGATTGACCAGCCCGCGGCTGTCGAGGGCATCGACGAAATTCGGGCGCAGCCGCAGCGCCTCGTTGCAGTCTTTCAGCGCCGCGGCGAGCTCATTGATCACGGTACGGACCCAGCAGCGATTGTTGAAGGCTTCGACGTCCTTCGGATTGAGCCGGATGGTCTCGTCGAAATCCTTGATCGCCAGCGCATAGGCACCCTTGCTGGCATAGACCTGGCCGCGGCGATACAGCGCGCCGGCATCTTCCGGGCTCTCTGCGAGTTTGCTGTTGAGCGATTTGACGGTGGGATCCTCGGCGAGGGCGAGCGCAATCTTGGCCTCATCGCGCGGCGCGTCTGCGGCAACCGGCGCAACTTCAGCCGGCTTCGCTGGCGCGGGTGTCGGAGCAACCGGCGCCGGGGTGGCGGCTACGGGCGTCGAATCCTTGCGCGGCGCGGGATCGGCGGCGGGCTTCGCAATGGCGACCGGCGCCGTCTGCGGGCGCGCCTCCGGAAGGAACGAAAAGTCTTCCGCCAGCGACGACGAAATCCACGGCACCTGCTCACTGCGCGAGGCGCGGGTGACCGCGACGCGGGTGCGGTTCAGGGTTTCTTCAGCGGTCAGGTCGGCGGTGCGGATTTCCTTCAGCAACTCGCCGACGAACAGGCTGTGGTCGCCGCCGGTGTCGCTGACTACGGAACTGAGCGCGGCCGAATACATTACCAGCGTGCCGCTTGGCGCGATCACCGGCGCGAGGCCGGCGGAAAAGCTGCGGAACCGGCGCTCGAACGGATTGCGCCTGCTGGCGTCGAGCAGCGCGATCTTGACGCCGGCGCCGCGGCTGTTGATTTCGCCGAGCACGGTCTCGAGGCTGAAACCGTCGCGCCGCACATCGGGCTCGGTCCAGATCTGCGCATCGACCGGGATCATGTAGCTCTGTCGCGCGGACTGCACGCCGAAGCCGCTGAAAAAGATCAGGGCCACCGAGCCGGGCTTGATCCTGCCATAGAGCTTGTCGAGCGCGCGGCGCATGGCGTCGCCGGTGAGGTTTTCGCCGACATCGACCTCGAAACCATCGCGCTTCAATTCGGTGGCGAGATCGCGGACGTCGTTGAGCGGCTCCCTGAGCGGCGCCTCGGCGTCCGGATACTTGGCATTGCCGATCACCAGCGCAAACCGGCTGGTCCGGTTCTCTGCGGCATCAGCCCGAAAAACCGGTGCGACGGACAACGTCAAAAGGACAAGCAAGGCAAAACGCATTTTCATAGAGGCCGGTCCAACCAAAACGGCGCCGATCCCAGCTTGCGCCGCTACGACCTTAGTCCACGCAATCCGCATTATCAAACCGCCCCGGTCGCGGCTCTCAACCGCGCACAAGCGCCTGTGCAGCCGCGACAATTCATCGCGTGGGCGCGGTCGGCGCGGCTAAGCAGATTCCCGTACCGGGGGCCGAAGCGACCGGGTCGTTTGACCTTTGCCGGCGACGGTGGCTTGGTGCCACCTAACAAAAGCAAAAACGGGATGAAACGGGATGGGTCAGGCTTACGAAATCTATGCGATCCGCTATGCCACCATGACGCCGCGCACGCCGCAGATGAACTACCTGCAGCCCGACCCGCACGATACCGCGGCGGCCGACCTCGATTACTTCGTCTGGCTGATCCGCGGCGGCGGCCGCGATATCCTGGTCGATACCGGCTTCAACGAGACCGCTGCGCAGACCCGCAACCGCAAGCTCACCCTCAACCCGGTCGATGCGCTGGCCGATTTCGGCGTGCGTGCGGACGATATCAAGGATGTCATCGTTACCCATCTGCACTACGACCACGCCGGCAATCTCGATCGATTCCCGAATGTGCGGTTTCATTTGCAGGACCGCGAGATGAGCTACGCCACGGGGCGCTGCATGTGCAACGGACTGCTGCGGCATCCGTTCTCGGCCGAGGACGTCACCTTGATGGTGCGCCACGTCTTCAATGAGCGCGTAACCTTCCATAATGGCGACGGCGAGGTCGCTGATGGCATCACGCTGCACCGCGTCGGCGGCCACTCCGACGGGTTGCAGATCGTGCGGGTCAGGACCGAACGCGGCCCGGTGGTGCTGGCGTCGGATGCCGCGCATTACTACGGCAACCTGCAGCGCCGCAGTCCGTTTCCGATCGTCTACAATATTGGCGACATGCACGAGGGCTGGGCCATCGCCGAACGCCTCTCCGGCCACCCCGACCGCATCATTCCCGGCCATGATCCCTTGGTGCGCGAGATCTATCCGCGCGCCGGCGGCAAGGCCGATGCCTACGCACTGCATCTGCCGCCATCGCGCTCGTTCGCGTGAAGCGCGTGCGCGCTTAGGCTTAGTAGGCCTCGATCTCGCTCGCGGCCTTGCTGGTCTGCACCAGTTCGAGGCTCGCCTCGATTTTGCCGAGCAGGCCCGCAAAGTCCTTGCGTTCCTGCGCCGACAGGCAGGACAGGATCTCCCGTTCCTTGCGCAGCAGCCGCGGGATCAGCTCTTCATAGAGCGCGCGTCCCTGCTGCGTCAGCCGCAGCCGGAATTCACGGCGATCGCTGGCGTTCTCGACCCGCTCGATCAGGTTGCGCGTCATCAGCGTCGTCACAGCCCGGCTGATGGTGGATTTATGGGTCCGGGTGCAGTGCGCAATATATTGCGCGCTGCAGGCATCGTTGCGGAAGCCCAGCGTCGCGAGCACCCGCCATTCCGGAATATCGAGCCCGTAGCGCGCCTGATATTCGCTGGACAGGGCGGCGCTGACCTCCGCCGCCAGTCGGTTCAGGCGGAACGGTACAAATTTGAAAAGATCGAGTTTTGCCACGGAACGCCTGCCAGAAACGGGTTGACGCCGGCACGCCGCCGGCGTTTAGATGGTTGCAAATGAGACTATCTTAAAGGGAGCGCGATCCGTTGGCCAGACCAGCGTCGATCATCGAAATGGCCGGGGGCTGACACATGGCGCAGCCCGCACTGCAATTCGGCTATCGCCGCCATCCCGATCAGGATCGGGCGGATGCCGCGCGCCATCCGGTGGTCGTGGTGGGCGCGGGGCCGGTGGGACTGTCGCTGGCGATCGATCTGGCGCAGCGCGGCCAGAGCGTCGTTCTGCTCGACGATGCCGACCGGATCGGCGATGGTTCGCGCGCGATCTGTTTCTCGAAGCGCTCGCTCGAATTGTGGGACCGCCTCGGCGTCGCCGACCGCATGATTGAAAAAGGTGTGGTCTGGAAAGTCGGCAAGATCTTTCTCGGTCCGGAGATGCTGTACCAGTTCGACCTGCTGCCCGACGACGGCCACAAGATGCCGGCCTTCATCAACCTGCAGCAATATTACGCCGAAGCCTTTCTGGTCGATCGCGTGCAACAACTGCCCGGCATCGACCTGCGCTGGCGCAACAAGGTGACCGGCCTCGTCCAGCGCAACGATCACGCCGAACTCACCATCGAAACGCCGGACGGTCCCTATACGCTGCGAGCCGATTATGTAGTGGCCTGCGACGGTGCACGCTCCGGCCTGCGCAGCATGGTCGGCGCGGATTTCACCGGCGAGATGTTCGAGGATCAGTTCTTGATCGCCGACGTCAAGATGACCGCAAGGAATTTCCCGACCGAGCGCTGGTTCTGGTTCGACCCGCCGTTTCATTCCGGCCAGTCGGCGCTGCTGCATCGCCAGCCCGACGATGTCTGGCGCATCGATCTGCAGCTCGGCCCCGACGCCGACCCCGCCGTGGAGCGGCTGCCGGAGAACGTCCGGCCGCGGATCGCGCGCATGCTCGGACACAATGACTTCGATTTCGAATGGATCTCGATCTACAAATTCCAGTGCCGCCGCATGCAGCGCTTCCTGCATGAGCGGATGATTTTTGCGGGCGATGCTGCGCACCAGGTGTCGCCGTTCGGTGCCCGCGGCGCCAATTCCGGGCTGGAAGACGCGGAAAACCTGGCGTGGAAGCTGGCGATGGTTTTGCGCGGCGAGGCGCCGGCCTGTTTGCTCGCAAGCTACGAGACCGAGCGCGGGCTGGCGGCCGACGAGAACATCCGGGCCTCGACGCGTTCCACCGACTTCATCGCGCCGCATTCGAAGCAGGAGCGGCGGTTGCGGCAGGCGGTCCTGTCGCTGGCGAAGGAGGCGGATTTTGCCAAACGCATGGTCAATGGCGGACGGCTCTCGGTGCCGTCGGTTTATGAGTCGCCGCTATCGACTGATGATGCCGAGGAATGGAATGCTGGACCACGGCCCGGCGCGCACATGCTCGATGCGCCACTGACGAAGGCAAGCGGCGAACCCATATATCTGACCGAAGCCTTCAGTTCGGCCGGCCGCGGCTTTGTGCTGCTGGAAAATGCCAATGGCGCAGCCGTCGAGATTCCACGGGGCGTCGCGCATCTCCGCGTCGGCGCCGACGCGCCGCTGCGCGATGACGCCGGCCTGTTCGCGAAACGTTACGACGCAGCACCCGGCTCGGCCTATCTGCTGCGCCCCGATGGCTACGTCGCCGCGCGCTTTCGGCACCCGACGCCTGCTGCCATCGAAGCCGCCATGGCGCGCGCCAGCGGCCGGACATAGGGAGCGACCATGCCGCTGTCCACACAATCCAATTTCGTCGATCCCGATGCCGCCTATCGCCTGATCGTGGAAGCGCATCGCGGCCTCGATGACGAGCAAAGCGCGGCGCTCGATACAGCGCTGGTGCTGGTACTCGCCAATCATATCGGCGACGCCGATTTGCTGCGCGAGGCGGTGGCGCTGGCGAAGCGCAGGTTGCCGGAGAACTAGTAGCAATGGCGAAAATGCGACGTCATTCCGGGGCGCGAGCAGCGTCAGCTGCGAGTGAGCCCGGAATCCCGAGATGATCAACCATCTCGGGATTCCGGGTCTACACTTCAGCCGGCTTCGCCGTCTGCAGTGCATCCCGGAATGACAAAATTGAAATCACAAAGGAACTTGAACGAATGGCCAAAGGTTTCGCATCCACCACCGACATGGCGGAAAAGAAAATCACCTTCTCCGAGATCGGCACCGATCTCTATGCCTTCACGGCCGAAGGCGATCCGAATTCGGCTGTGATCGTCGGCGACGATGGCTGCATCGTGTTCGATGCCCAGGCGACGCCGGCACTGGCCAGCAAGGTGATCGAGCGCGTCCGCTCCGTCACCGACAAACCGATCAAATATGTCGTGCTGTCGCATTACCACGCGGTGCGGGTGCTCGGCGCTTCCGCCTTCCACGCGGAAGCGGTCGTCTCGTCGCAGGAAACCCGTCGGCTGGTCGAAGAGCGCGGCCAGCAGGATTGGGATTCCGAATTCGGCCGTTTCCCGCGCCTGTTTCAGGGTTCCGAAAGCATCCCCGGCCTGACTTGGCCGACGCTGACTTTCGAAGGCGAGATGTCGATCTATCTCGGCAAGCGCGAGGTCAGGCTGATGCAGCTCGGCGCCGGGCATACGTCGGGCGATATCGTCGCCTGGGTGCCGGACGCCGAAGTGATGTTCTCCGGCGACCTGATCGAGTATCATTCGGCCTGCTATTGCGGCGACGCGCTGCTGCGGGAATGGCCTTCGACCTTGAACGAGATCCGCGCGTTCAATCCGAAGGCGATTGCGCCCGGCCGCGGCGATGCGCTGAAGGGCCTCGCCACCGGCCGCGATGCCATCGCCATGACGCGTGATTTTGTGACCACGTTATATGGTGCGGCCGAGACCGCGGTGGCCAAAGGGCGTAGCCTGAAGGAAACCATGGCGGCGTCGCGCGAGGTGATGGACCCGAAGTTTTCCAGCTTTGCGATCTATGAACACTGCCTGCCGTTCAATGTGTCGCGCGCCTTCGATGAAGCCTCGGGAATCGATGACCCCGTGATCTGGACCGCCGAGCGCGACCGCCAGATGTGGGCCGCTTTGCAAGGAGGATGACATGAACATCAACACGTCGCCGGACCTGATCAGCCGCAACACGGCCAATGTCACTCCGGGCTACATGTCCGGCTTCGGCAACAGCTTTGAGACCGAAGCTTTGCCGGGCGCGCTGCCGATCGGGCGCAACTCGCCGCAGCGCTGCGCCTATGGGCTTTATGCCGAGCAACTGTCCGGCTCGCCCTTTACCGCGCCGCGCGGCACCAACGAGCGCTCCTGGCTGTACCGCATCCGCCCGTCGGTGCGGCATTCCGGGCGCTTCGCCAAGGTTGACGCCAGGCTGTGGCGTACCGCGCCGTGCCTGGAGAACGATCTGCCGATCGCGCAATTGCGCTGGGATCCGGCGCCGATCCCGAAAGAGGACATGACCTTCCTTCAGGGCGTGCAGACCATGACCACGGCGGGCGACGCCGGCACCCAGGCCGGCATGGCCGCGCATGTCTATCTTATCACGCAGTCGATGGTCGATCAGCACTTCTACAATGCCGACGGCGAGATGATGTTCGTGCTGCAGCAGGGCAATCTTCTGTTCGTCACCGAATTCGGCCGCATCGATGCCGAGCCCGGCGAGATCGTGGTGATCCCGCGCGGCGTCAAGTTCCGTGTCGAACTGCCCGGCGGCGCGGCGCGCGGATATCTGTGCGAAAATTACGGCGGCGCTTTCACGCTGCCGGAACGCGGCCCGATCGGCGCCAATTGCCTCGCCAATGCCAGGGATTTCCTCACGCCGGTGGCGGCTTATGAGGACAAGGACACCCCGACTGAACTCTATGTGAAATGGGGTGGGACGCTGTTCATGACCAGGCTGCCGCATTCGCCCATCGACGTGGTGGCGTGGCACGGCAATTACGCGCCGTATAAATACGATCTGCGCAGCTTCTCGCCGGTCGGCGCCATCGGCTTCGACCATCCCGATCCGTCGATCTTCACAGTGCTGACCTCACCGTCGGAAACCGCCGGTACCGCCAATATCGATTTCGTGATCTTCCCGGAGCGCTGGGCGGTGGCGGAAAACACCTTCCGGCCGCCGTGGTATCACATGAACATCATGTCGGAATTCATGGGCCTGATCTACGGCGTCTATGACGCCAAGCCGCAAGGCTTCACGCCCGGCGGCATCAGCCTGCACAACATGATGCTGCCGCACGGGCCGGACCGCGAGGCCTTCGACCACGCCAGCAACAGCGAATTGAAGCCGGTCAAGCTAACCGGCACCATGGCCTTCATGTTCGAGACCCGCTACCCGCAGCGCGTCACCGAATTCGCCGCAACGACCCCGGCGCTGCAGGACGACTACGCCGATTGCTGGAAGGGGCTGGAGAAGCGCTTCGATCCGGCGAAGCGGTAAGATGTCATTCCGGAATGCGCCTCTTGGCGCATGTCCGGAATCCATACTCACGCCGGTGGTTATGGATTCCGGGCTCGCTCGCAGCTTCGCTGCGCGCGCCCCGGAATGACGAGGAGAAACGTCACCGCACCGCCTTCAACGGCAGCTTTGACGTCTCCTTCAGCCGGTCCAGCACGATCGACGACCGCACATGCGCCACGCTCTGGTGCGGCATCAGCACGTTGTTGACGATGTCCGACAGGCTCTTCAGGTCGCGCAGCACCGCCTTGAGCAGGTAGTCGGCGTCGCCGGTCAGTGAATAGGCCTCCTGGATATCGTCGACGCGGTTGACCAGCGCGCGAAACTTCTTGGCATTGTCCGGCGAATGCGTCGCGAGCGTAATGTGGATGAAGGCGATGACGTTGAAGCCGAGCGCCTCGCTGGAAAGGTCGGCGTGATAGCCGGAGATCACCTGCTCCTCTTCCAGCCGCATCCGCCGCCGCGAGCATTGCGAGGCCGAGAGACCGGCGACATCGGCGAGCTGCTGGTTGGTCAGCCTTCCGTCGTCCTGCAGCGCGGCGAGAATCTTGAGATCGAAGGCATCCACCGAGATCATGCGTCAAACACCCCATTCATGCGCAAAGCGTGCATGAATGTCGCATATTTCCCGCCCGATTGCATGCACCTTGCACGAAAAGCGACCGACACTGCGGTCAGCAAACCATTCAGGGGAGACCACCATGGGTCCGTTTCCGCACGATGCGCCGCCCGCGCTGATTTCGGCCGACAATCCGATGGGTACCGACGGCTTTGAATTTGTCGAATATGCGCATCCGAATCCGCAAGAGTTGCACGCGCTGTTCAAGCTGATGGGCTATGTGCCCGTCGCCCGGCACAAGACCAAGAACATCACGGTGTATCGCCAGGGCGACATCAACTATCTCGTCAACGAGGAACCCGGCACCCACGGTTTCAACTTTGTCGCTGCGCATGGTCCCTGCGCGCCGTCGATGGCGTTTCGCGTCGTCAATGCGCAGCAGGCCTATGAGCGCGCGCTGTCGCTCGGCGCGGAGCCGGCCGATGCCACATCGGCGCAGAAGACGCTGGATGTGCCCGCGATCAAGGGCATCGGCGGAAGTCTCCTGTATTTCGTCGATCGCTACGGCGCCAAGGGCTCGGCCTTCGATCTCGAACTCGACTGGCTCGGCGAGAAGAACCCGCGGCCGGAAGGCGCCGGCCTGTTCTATCTCGATCACCTTACCCATAACGTCCATCGCGGCCGCATGGATGTCTGGACCGGCTTCTACGAACGACTGTTCAACTTCCGCCAGATCCGCTTCTTCGACATCGAGGGCCGCGCCTCCGGCCTGTTCTCACGCGCGCTGACCAGCCCGGACGGAAAAATCCGGATCCCGATCAACGAGGACGCCGGCGATGCCGGGCAGATCGAGGAATATCTCAATATCTATCGCGGCGAGGGCATTCAGCATATCGCCTGCGGCGTGAAGGACATCTATCAGACCATCGAGAAGTTGCGCGCCGACAAGCTGCCGTTCATGCCGGCGCCGCCGGAGACCTACTTCGAGAAGATCGATGCGCGGTTGCCGAAACATGGCGAGGACATTGCGCGGCTGCAGAAGAACGGCATCCTGATCGACGGCGAAGGCGTGGTCGAAGGCGGCGAAACCAAGGTGCTGCTGCAGATCTTCTCCGCCAATGCGATTGGGCCAATCTTCTTCGAATTCATCCAGCGCAAGGGCGACGACGGATTCGGCGAGGGCAACTTCAAGGCGCTGTTCGAATCCATCGAGGAAGACCAGATCCGTCGCGGCGTGCTGCATCTGAAAGGTGCGGCGTAACAGCGGCGGCGTTCACCGAGCACTCAAGCATCAGCGTTCAAACGCCCAACCCTCCACGTCATGCCCGGCCTTGTGCCGGGCATCCACGTCTTGAAGTCGTCGGTATAGGGGAGGACGTGGATGGCCGGGACAGGCCCGGCCATGACGTGGATAGGTCGGTGTGGATCTGACGCTACCTTCCGCCCTGCCATTCCTTCACGACCTCCGCCAGATCCGCCGTCACCGCCGCCCGCGCCGAGGATGGCGTGCGCGAGAAGCGCGGCGCCGGTGCCGGCTGGGTGTAGCCTTCGTGTTTGATGAAGACCTCGCGCGCCACCATGTGCGGGTGCTGCGTCGCTTCCGACATGGTCAGCACCGGCGCGAAGCAGACGTCGGTGCCCTGCATGATGGCGCACCATTCGTCGCGGGTCCTGGTCTTGAACACGGCGGTGAGTTTTTCCTTCAGCGCCGGCCAGTTCTTCGGGTCCATCTGTCCGTCGTAATGCGGATCGTCGAGCCCGGCGAGTTCGCGCAGCTGCGCGTAAAACTGCGGCTCGATTGAGCCGATCGAGATCGGGCAGCCGTCCTTGCATTCATAGACGCCGTAGAAATGCGCGCCGCCGTCCAGCATGTTGCTTTCGCGGCTTTCCTTCCAGCGGCCCGCCGCGGTCATGTCGAAGAACATGGTCATCAGCGACGCCGCGCCGTCGCACATGGCGGCATCGACCACCTGGCCCTGGCCGGAACGGCTGGCTTCCAGCAACGCGGCGAGCATGCCGACCACCAGATACAGCGCGCCGCCGCCGAAATCGCCGACCAGGTTGAGCGGCGGCACCGGCCGCTCAGCGCCGCCGATGGCGGCCAGTGCACCGGTGATCGAGATGTAGTTGATGTCGTGGCCGGCAGCCTGCGCCAGCGGACCTTCCTGGCCCCAGCCGGTCATGCGGCCGTAAACGAGCTTCTTGTTGCGCGCGTGCACGGCGTCCGGTCCGAGCCCGAGCCGCTCCATCACGCCCGGGCGAAAGCCTTCCAGCAGCGCGTCGGCGCCGTCCAGCAGCGCCAGCACCTGAGCGATCACGGCCTTGTCCTTGAGATCGATCGCGATGATGTGACGGCCGCGCGACGCAGCGCCTTTCAGCATCTGCTTCGGCCGCACCAGCGTGATCACTTCGGCGCCCATGTCGGCCAGCAGCATGGCGGCGAAGGGCCCGGGGCCAATGCCGGCGAATTCGACGATCCGCATCCCCGCGAGCGGGCCGCTGGCGCGGGGCTTGCTGGTGGGTTGCGGCTGAGTTGTGGCGGTCGCTGTGTCCTGCACCTTGGGTTTCCCATATTTTGTTTGTCGCCGATGGCGAGCACGATCGTTGCGGAAAACTGTCTATGCTGGCGGCGGTGAGGGCAAGCAGCTTTTGGCCGCAAACATGCATGCCGCTATGCGCGGTGCTCACTCTCCCTTCGTCGTCCCGGCTTGCGCTCGCAAGCTCGCTTGCCGGGACGACATCTAATTTCAGCCTGCTTCCGCCACCGCGCGCTGCGCCATCACCTTGATCAGGTTGGCGCGGTAATCCGAGGAGCCGTGGATATCGCTCATCAGCCCGTCGGCGGAAATCGTCACGCTGTCGAGCGCCCCTGCCGACCAGTTCGCCTTCAGCGCGGCCTCGATCGCCGGTACCCGCATCACGCCGTCTTGCGAGGCGCCGGTGGCGGCGACGCGGACGTCGCCGGCTCTGGTCTTGACCACGAATACGCCGGTCAGCGCGAAGCGCGATGCCGGATGGCGCATTTTGGAATAGGCCGCCTTGGCGGGAATCGGGAACGACACCGCGGTGATGATCTCGTCGTCGGCCAGCGCCGTGGAGAACAGCCCCTTGAAGAATTCATCGGCCGGGATCAGCCGCTTGTTGGTCATGACCGTGGCGCCCAGCGCCAGCACCGCGGCGGGATAGTCCGCCGCCGGGTCGTTGTTGGCGATCGAGCCGCCGATGGTGCCGCGATAACGTACGGCGGGATCGCCGAGCGTCGAGGTCAGGTGCACGATGGCGGGAATCGCCCGCTTCGCCGCGGCGCTCTGGGTGATGTCGTAATAGGGCGTCGCCGCCTTGATGATCAGCGCATCGGCGGTGGCCTCGATGCCGACCAGCTCCTTGATACGACCGAGATCGATCACGTCGGAGGGCGCCGCGAGCCGCTGCTTCATCACCGGGATCAGTGTGTGGCCACCGGCGAGATATTTTGCATCCGCGCCCTTGGCGAACAAAGCCGCAGCTTCGGCGACGCTGGCGGGGCGGTGATAGGTTGTTTCATACATGGCAAATCTCCCTCAGAATCTGAATCGGAACGCCGTCATTGCGAGGAGCGCTTGCGACGAAACAATCCAGTCTTGCTTTGTCGCGCTGGATTGCTTCGCTCCGCTCGCAATGACGGACACAGCTATTCCGCCGCCTGCTGCAACTGGATCGCGTGCCAGACCCTGTCTGGCGTCGCCGGCATTTCGAGCTTGTTGTGGCCGATCGCGTCGGTGATGGCGTTGATCACCGCCGCCGAGGAGCCGATCGCGCCGGCTTCGCCGCAGCCCTTCACGCCGAGCGGATTGCCCGGACACAAAGTCGTGGTGTGCGACAGCTTGAACGACGGCAGGTCGTCGGCGCGCGGCATGGTGTAGTCCATGAACGATGCCGTCACGAGCTGGCCGGAATCGTCATAGACCGCGCCCTCCAGGATCGCCTGGCCGATGCCTTGCGCGAGGCCGCCATGGACCTGGCCCTCGACGATCATCGGGTTGATCAGCCGGCCGAAATCATCGGCTGCGACGAAGTTGACGAAGCGGGTCTTGCCGGTGCCGGCATCGACCTCGATCTCGCAGATATAGGCGCCGGCCGGGAAGGTGAAGTTGGTGGGGTCGTAGAATGCGCCCTCCTTCAGGCCGGGCTCCATGCCGTCCGGCAGGTTGTGCGCGGTGTAGGCGGCCAGCGCCACCATCGGTAGCGCAATCGACTTGTCGGTGCCGGTGACCTTGAACTCGCCGTTCTCGATGACGATGTCGTCTTCCGAGGCTTCGAGCTGATGCGCGGCGATCTTCTTCGCCTTGGCCTCGATCTTCTCCATCGCCTTGAAGATCGCCGACATGCCGACGGCTGCGGAACGCGAGCCATAGGTGCCCATGCCGAATTGCACCTTGTCGGTGTCGCCATGGACGATCTGTACTTGATCGACGGAAATACCGAGCCGGTCCGCGACCAGTTGCGCAAACGTCGTCTCGTGGCCCTGGCCGTGGCTGTGCGATCCCGTCAGTACCTCGATGGTGCCGACCGGATTGACGCGCACCTCGGCGGATTCCCACAGGCCGACGCCGGCGCCGAGACTGCCGACCGCTTTCGACGGCGCGATGCCGCAGGCCTCGATGTAGCAGGAGAAGCCGATGCCGCGCAGCTTGCCTTCGGATTTCGCCTTGGCCTTGCGTGCGGGGAAGCCGGCATAGTCGATCGCCTTCATGGCGGCATCCAGCGAGGCGCCGAAGTCGCCGACGTCATAGGCCATGATCACCGGCGTCTGGTGCGGGAACTGGGTGATGAAGTTGGTCCGGCGCAATTCCGCCGGATCGATTTTCAACTGCCGCGCCGCGGTCTCCATCAGCCGCTCCAGCAGATAGCTCGCCTCCGGCCGCCCGGCGCCGCGATAGGCATCGACCGGCGTGGTGTTGGTGTAGACGCCCATCACCTCGGCATAGATCGCGGGGATGTTGTACTGGCCCGATAGCAGCGTGGCGTAGAGATAGGTCGGCACCGACGACGAGAACAGCGACATGTAGGCGCCGAAATTGGCGTGGGTCTTTACCCGCAGTGCCAGGATCTTGTTATTGGCATCGAACGCCATCTCCGCATGGGAGATGTGGTCGCGGCCATGGGCGTCGGTAAGGAACGCCTCGGAGCGGTCGCCGGTCCATTTCACCGGGCGCCGCACTTTCTTCGAGGCCCACAGCGCCACCATCTCTTCCGGATAGATGAATATCTTCGAGCCGAAGCCGCCGCCGACATCCGGCGCGACCACCCGCAGCTTGTGCTCCGGCGCGATGTTGTAGAACGCCGACAGAACGAGGCGCGCTACATGCGGATTCTGCGACGTGGTGTGCAGCGTGAAGTGCTCTTCGGCTTCGTTGTATTCGGCGATGGCCGCACGCGGCTCCATCGCATTCGGCACCAGCCGGTTGTTCGTCAGCTCCAGCGACACCACGTTGGCGGCCTTGGCGAAGGCGTCGTTGACCGCCTTCTCGTCGCCGAGCGCCCAGTCATAGACGACGTTGCCGGGCGCTTCCGGATGCAGCTGCGGCGCGCCCTTCGCAATCGCGGCCTTGATATGCGCCGCCGCCGGCAGTTCTTCGTAGGTGACGACCACGGCTTCCGCCGCATCGCGCGCCTGGTTCTTGGTCTCGGCGATCACCACGGCGACCGCCTGGCCGACGAAGCGCACGGTATCCGGCGCCATCGCCGGCCATGCGCCCATCTTCATCGGCGTGCCGTCTTTCGACGACACCGCCCAGCCGCAAATGAGATTGCCGACCTTGTCATCGACGATCTGCTGGCCGGTCAGCACATCGACCACGCCCGGCATCTCCTTCGCCGCGGACGCGTCGATGCTCTTCACCTTGGCATGGGCGTGCGGGCTGCGGATGAAATGCGCATGGGTCAGGCCCAGCACCTTGATATCATCGACATAACGGCCGCGGCCGGTAACGAAACGTTTGTCTTCCTTGCGCACGACGCTTGCGCCAATGCCTTCAACGCCCATGATCGCTCTCCCTGCCGGACCGCATGATCAGCGCAAAGGTAAAAGGCGCTGCCGCAGTCGCTTATTGCTTCTCAATCGATTGCAAAGCCGCATGGCGCCGGATCACTCCGCCGCCATCGACACCTTCATGCGCGACGCCGCGTCGAGCACCGATTTGACGATGTTGTGGTAGCCGGTGCAGCGGCAGATGTTGCCTTCGAGTTCTTGCCGCACGGTTTCCTCGTCGAGATCGCTGCCGTGGCGGTTCACGATGTCGATCGATGTCATGATCATCCCGGGCGTACAGTAGCCGCATTGCAGGCCGTGATTGTCGCGGAACGCCGCCTGCATCGGATGCAGCTCGTCGCCGCGCGAGATACCTTCAATGGTGGTGACGTTGGCGCCGTGGACCTGGCCGACCAGCGTGGTGCAGGATTTCACGGCCTTGCCGTCGATATGCACGACGCAGGCGCCGCACTGGCTGGTATCGCAGCCGACATGGGTGCCGGTGAGGTTGAGGTGCTCGCGGAGCAGGTGGACGAGAAGCGTTCTGTCTTCGACATCGACAGAGACAGATTTGCCGTTGACCGTCAGTTTGACTGTGGACACGCAGACCTCCCGATATTTTTTAATTATTCCAATTAGAAGCGCGCCCCGAAAACTTTGCAACCGGGATTTTGGGGAGGGCTGTCATCGTGACGTCGTGGGCGCGATTCGTTCTTCCTTACCCTCCCCCTCCAGGGGAGGGTAAGGAAGCGCGCGTACCCCGCCTGCAAATTTGTGGCTTTATGCGCCTGCCGCTTGATGCTCTATTCGCGCTGCAACAAATGCCGCAAGCGGCTGCCGACAATAATAATTCCGCCACAGGGAGTTTTGGGAGTGATCGACAAGCGTGTGAAAAACCTGGCCGAGGCCGTGGCCGGGGTGAAGGACGGCGCGACCGTGCTGGTGGCGGGCTTCGGTGCCGTCGGCGTCGCCGACGACCTGCTCGAAGCGCTGCATGAGCAGGGCGCCCGCGAGCTGACCATCGTCGCCAACAATTCCGGCAATGGCGATGTGGGCCTCGCCCGGCTGATCAATTCCGGCCGGGTCCGCAAGGTGATCTGTTCTTACCCGCGCTCCGGCGACTACAGCGCCTTCCTCAACGCCTACCGCGCCAGGAGCCTGGAGCTGGAACTGGTGCCGCAGGGTACCATCAGCGAGCGGATGCGCTGCCATGCCGCGGGGCTCGGCGGCTTCTTCTCGCCGGTCTCGGCCGGCACCAAGCTCGCCGACGGCAAGGAAACCCGTGAGATCGACGGCAAGCTGCATGTGTTCGAGAAGCCGCTGAAGGGCGACATTGCCTTGCTGCGCGCCGACAAGGCCGATCGCTGGGGTAACCTGACCTACATCAAATCGGCGCGAAACTTTAATCCGGTGATGGCAATGGCCGCCGACCTGAGCGTGGTTCAGGTCAATGAAATGGTCGAGCTGGGCACCATGGATCCGGAAGCCGTGGTGACGCCGAGCATCTTTGTCGATCGCGTCGTTGTCGTAGGAGCAAACGCATGAAACCCAGTTCTCATAAGCCTCTGACCCGTGAACAGATGGCCTGGCGCGCCGCGCAGGACCTGCCCGAAGGTGCCTTCGTCAATCTCGGCATCGGCATACCCACCCTGACCGCGAGCTATGTACCCGGCGACCGCGAGGTGATCTTCCACAGCGAGAACGGCGTGCTCGGTCTGGGGCCGAAGCCCGAACCCGGCATGGAAGATGAAAACCTGATCGATGCCGGCAAGAACTACACCACGCTGATCACCGGCGGCTGCTACGTGCATCACGCCGACGCCTTCCTGATGATCCGCGGCGGCCATCTCGACGTCAGCCTGCTCGGCGCCTTCGAGGTCTCCGAGGCCGGCGATCTCGCCAACTGGACCACCGAGGATCCATCGTTTCCGCCCGGCGTCGGCGGCGCCATGGATCTGGCGGTCGGCGCGAAGGAGATTCGCGTGATCATGGAGCACACCGACAAGAAGGGGAATCCGCGCATCCTCAGGCACTGCACCCTGCCGCTGACGGCGGCGGGCTGCGTCAAGCGCATCTACACCAACCTCGCGGTGATCGACGTCACGCCGCAGGGCCTGTTCGTGGTGGAGATGGTCGATGGCATGACGCTGGAAAAGCTGCAGGCGATCACCGAACCGAAGCTGCAACTGGCCAATAGCTGGCAGGCCCTGGCGCCGCCCGCGGCGATGGCGGCATAGGCACAAACTCGTAGATACAAACTCGATGTCGTCCCGGCCTTCGCCGGGACGACAGAAGATAATGTGCGTGGCGTGAATTGAGCCGCAACCTGCAGATGCCCCGGCATATGTTTACTCCGTTTTAGCCATTCTGCCGTAGCTTTAGCCATCGGGTTCGAGCGCTGTAGCGACCGGGCACACGATGTCATGAGGAGCGAACGGAGCCTGACGTGGGATTGAAGACGCTTGTCCGGCCGCAGCCGCGGTCACTGAAACTTCCGGCCCTGCGGTTTCGCGCCAAGGTCACGCTCGGCTTCGCCGCCGTGCTGGCGATCTCCGCGCTGAGCATGGGGCTCGCCTATGTCGGCTTCGAGCGCGTTTCCGCCGGCGTGGTGTCGTATCGCACCAGCGTCGCGGAGTCCGGCCTCGCCCGCAATATCGACCGCGAACTGACCTCCTATCAGGCGTTGACGCGTTACTATGTCCTCACCGGCAAGGAAGACGACGCCAAGGCCGCACTGGCAGCGCAAGCGAGCCTGAAGGACGCGATCGATCAATCCATGAAGGCGACGACCAATTCCGCGCGGCTCGACAAGATCACCAGGCTTGGCCGCGAGTTCAATATGTTCACGAAGGTGTTTGCCGATATCCTGAAGGTCAAGGGCGAGAACGACCTGATCGCCTCCAATCAGATTTCCCGCACGAGCCTGATGTTGCGCACCAAGCTCGATGACCTCGCCGACACCGCCACCATGGCGGGCCTGTCGTCGATTCAGGATCAGGTAAAGGATATCATTACGCAGTTCATTACGGCTTCGTCGCTGATGAACACCTTCATCGGGAAGGCGGATGAGAGGACCGCGAGCGCTGCCTTCGCACGCACCAAGTTCCTGGAAAACTCCTTTGCCACGATCTATGCGAACAATGAGGGTATCACCCAGAAGGTGAAACAGATCTCCGATGAGGTGAAGGCCTATCGTTCGGCCTTCTCCAAGTTCGTCGAGAACACCAAGGCGATCGACGCACTCTTCCAGGAGATGTCTGAAACCGCGGCGGCGATCACCAAGCTGTCGTCCGCGATGAAGGCCGATCTGTTGTCAGACCAGCAGCGCCTCGAAAACGAATCCGATACGGCGATCCACGAGACCGAACGCCTGGTGGCGATGTTGGGGCTTGGCGGCTTCGTGATCGGTGCCTTGCTGGCGGGATTGCTGGGCAGGGGCATCTCGAAGCCGATGACGGCGATGTGCGCGGCGATGCGCAAGCTCGCCGCCGGCGATTTCGACGTGGTGCTGCCGGGCCTCGGGCGCCGCGACGAGCTCGGCGACATGGCCGCCGCCGTGGAAGAGTTCAAGGTGCAGGCCGTCGCCAAGGCAGAGCGCGATGCGGCCGCGCATGACGAGCAGAACAGATCCGCCGGCGCCGCGCGTCGCGCCGAGCTGATCCGCTTCGCCGACGATTTCGAATCCGCGGTCGGCGCCATCGTCTCCAACGTGTCGGCGTCCGCGGGGCAACTGGAGACTGCGGCCTCGACGCTGACCCGCACCGCGGAAACCACCGAGGGCCTGTCCGGCCGCGTTGCCGGGGCGTCGGAAGAAGCTTCGTCGAACATGCAGTCGGTGGCCACCGCTACCGAGGAATTGTCGCTGTCGGTAAACGAGATTGGCCGTCAGGTGAAGACCTCCAGCAAGATCGCTGACAGCGCGGTGCTGCAGGCCCAGCAGACCGACGCGCGGATCGGCGAATTGTCGCGCGCGGCGCAGCGGATCGGCGACGTGGTCGATCTGATCACGGCGATTGCCGAACAGACCAACCTGCTGGCGTTGAATGCGACCATCGAAGCGGCCCGTGCCGGCGAGGCCGGGCGCGGCTTTGCCGTGGTGGCGGCGGAAGTGAAATCGCTGGCGAGCCAGACCGCGAAGGCCACCGACGAGATCTCGACGCAGATTGCGGGGATGCAGAGCGCGACGCAGGAATCGGTCACCGCGATCAAGCAGATCGGCAGCACCATCGGCCAGATTTCCGGCATTGCGTCGGAGATCGCCAGTGCGGTCGAACAGCAGAGCGCCGCGACCAAGGAGATCGCGCAGAACGTTCAGCGCGTCGCCCACGGCACCCAGCAGGTCGCTGGCGACATCACCGAGGTCAACCGTGGCGCCACCGAGACCGGCGTGGCCTCCGAGCAGGTGCTGAACTCGGCGCAGACGCTGTCGAGTGAAAGCACCCGGCTGCGCGCCGAACTCGATCGCTTCATGGAAAACATCCGGGCGGCGTAGTCACGGCCTCGTGCCCCGGATGCTGCGCAACGCGCCGTCTTGGCGGCGTGGTGCGCAGCTGATCCGGGGCCCATCATTGTGAAAGAAGAATGGGTCCGGAATCTGCGGAGCGGCATGTCGGCAATGCTTCGCATCGCCTGAGAATGCCGCACCGCGTCCGGGACACGAGATTTACTTTTTCGCGTCCGCCGCGTAGGCGCGCCAACCGCCGAAGCTTGAGATGTCGCGCGCGCCATCGATGGCGGTGGCCTCGACCAGAAAGCCTTTCACGTTCGATCCGTCCGCCAGTTGCAGCGTGCCGATCGACAGCGGCGAGGGAATCGCCGCGACGAAATTGCCGAACGCCGCCGCCGACAGCGCCCAGACTTCGACCGTGATCGCGGAGCCTGCGCCGGCTGCGACGCGCAACAGCCCGGGTTTTGCGGGCGAGGTGCCGTTCAGCGCGTAGAACTTGTAGTCCGGCGCGGTGGCGGTGGCCTTGAGCAGCCTTCCGCCGAGCGCCAGCAGTTCGCCGTTCAGCGCCATGCCCGACAGATGCGCACCGACCACGGCGATGGCGATCTCGTCGGCGCTTGGCGTGGGCAATGCGGCGAGCGGTTGCTGCGGCAGCGCCTTGCTGCCCATGGTGAGCTTGGTATCGGCATGGAATACGCGGCCGATGCTGGCGAGCTGCGCGTCATGGCCGGCGGGCGCCAGCAGGGTGATGCCGAACGGAATGCCGTCGGCGCGCATCGCGGCGGGCAAAGCCAGGCCGCAGAGATCGAGCAGGTTGACGAAATTGGTGTAGGTGCCGAGCCGGCTGTTGAGTTCGACCGGATTGGCCAGCACCTGCGCCGTCGTGTACGCCGTCGGCGCGGTTGGCAGCACCAGCGCATCGATTGACTCGAATGCCTGTTCCGCGGTGCGCTTGAGATCCTGCAACTGATACAGCGCGGCAAAGGTGTCGGCGGCGCTGATCCGCGAGCCGGCCAGCGTGATCTCGCGGGTGACCGGATGGATCGCGTCCGGCGCCGAGGCCAAGAGATTGCGGATGACAAGATAGCGTTCCGCGACCCAGGGGCCGTCATAGAGCAGCCGCGCGGTCTCGTAGAATGGCTCGAGGTCGAATTCGACCAGATCGGCACCGAGCGACGTCCAGCGTTTCAGCGCGTCGCCATAGGCTTTTTCGGAAACCGTGTCGCCGAAGAAGATCAACTGGCCGTTGCGGGGCACGCCGAGCCGCAGCCCCTTTGGAAATTCCGTCAGTGCCGCCAGCGGCCGCTTTTTCGAGTATGGATCGTGCGCGTCATAGCCGCCCATGACGCCGAGCGCGGCTACGGCGTCATCGACGGTGAGCGAAAAGATCGAGATGCAGTCGAGCGTGCGGCAGGCCGGCACCACGCCGGCAGTCGGGATCAGGCCGAGGCTCGGCTTCAGCCCGACGATGTTGTTGAGCATCGCCGGCACCCGGCCTGAGCCGGCGGTGTCGGTGCCGAGCGACAATGGCACCAGGCCTGCGGACACCGCGACCGCGGAGCCCGAGCTCGATCCGCCGGGGATCAGGTCGTCGCGCATCGCATTCTTCGGAATGCCATAGGGCGAGCGGACGCCGACCAGGCCGGTGGCGAACTGGTCGAGATTGGTCTTGCCGATGATGATGGCGCCGGCAGCGCGCAGCCGCGCCACGGCGCTGGCATCCCGGGTTGCGGTATAGGCAAAGGCCGGGCAGGCGGCGGTGGTGGGCAGGCCGGCGACGTCGATATTGTCCTTCACTGCCACCGGCACGCCGTACAGCGGCAGCAACGACGCGTCCCTGGCGCTCAGCGCTTCGGCCTCGGCGATGGCCTCGGCTTCATTGCGCAGGGTGATGAAGATCGCGGTGTCGTTGTAGTCGCGGATTCGCTGAAAGCTCCGCGCCACGGTCTGGGCGGGCGTCAGGGTGCGGGCGCGATGCGCAGCGACAATGGCAGCAACGGTTTCAGTCACGATGCGAACCTGCTGCGGATGGCGCGAACGCGCCATCCGCGGAAGGAAAAAGCGTTATTCAGCAGGCACGGCAAGAGGTGGCTCCGATTGCGGGACGGACAGGCTGGCGGTGCCGTACTTTTCCACTGCGAACAGTCCGGCGGCCACGATAGCATAGGCCAGGGCGACGCCCGGCGTCACCCCCAAACCGCCGCCGATGCCAATGGCCTCGCCGTGCATGAAGCCGAAATAGGTCAGCACCGCGCCAGTTAGCGCGAAGGCCGATGCATTGACGAACTTGCGGTCGATGACGAAGACGCCGATCGCGCCGAGCACAAGGCCGGTCAGGATCGAGCCGCCGCCCATCACTTCGAGGCCGTGGAACAACACGCCATTCTGCGCCATCTTGCCGACGAATTCCGGCGCGTGGGTGGCGCCGAAGTTCATGCCGGCGGCGCCGAGCGCGCCGCTCAACAACACCGTGGCCCAGGCCGCGAGGTGCGGCGTGATCGCCAGCGCGATGGCGGGCGCGTGCTCTTTCGGCGTCGTCTGGAACGCCTGCGCGCAGATCAGCATGCCGATATAGAGAAGGATCGGTGAAATCGCGACCACCGGAATGAGCGCGAGCATCAGCGAGATGATGCCGAACCACGACAGCACGATCACCATCAGGCCGGTTGCCGCTGAATAGCCGATCCGGCCGCCCATCGCCTTCCAACCGGGATGGCCGATATACACCGCGTTGATGAAGGGGTTGCCCATCAGGCAGCCGATCAGGCTGACGACGCCGTCGGCAGTCAGCACGCGCGTGGTCGGGTAATGATCGCCCGCGGCTTCGGCGCTCTCGACGTTGTCCATCGCCTCGACGAGGTCGTAGATGCCGTAAGGGATGGCGGTGATCAGAATGACGCCGAGATATTCGAATCCGGAGAACACATGGTCGACGGCCGGCAGCGGCATTGAAAAGCCGAAGCTTGAGAATGCAGCCTTTACGCCGGCACCCGACAGGCTGCCGATATCGAGGCCGAGCAGCGTCGATCCCCAGCCGATGATCATGCCGACCGCGATGGCGACGAGGCCAGCCGGAATGCCTTTCGGATAGCGTACGCCGCCGAACCAGCTCACCATGATGATGGCGAAGCAGACCAGGCCGATCTGCGGCGTCATGAACATTTCCAGTGCGGGGCGCATCGAAATGAAGGTGATGGAGACGCCGGCCAGGGTACCGAGCAGCGCGGCCCGCGGCGTGATTCTGCGAACGACCGGCGCGATGAAGCCGCCGATCATCAGGATGAAGCTCTGGAAGAACACCCAGACAAGGCCGGCTTCCCAACCCTTGATCGGGTCATTCGTCTTGAGCGCAATCGGCAGCATGATCACGAAAGTGACGATGAACATATGCGGGACGGAAACGCCCGACGGCAGCGCGCAGACATCGGTGCGGCCGGTCTTCTGCGCCAGCTTATAGGCGAGGTAGGCGTAGTAGATGGTCGAGAGGCACATCATCAGGCCGAGCGCCGGCAGGATGCGGCCGAACACGATGGAGTCCGGCATCTTGATGACGAAGCGCAACAGCCCGGTCAGCACCAGCATGTTGACGAGAATGTTGGTGCCGAAGCCGAAGAAGGCGTTCCAGTCGCCCGGCGTCCATAGAACAGGCTTGAAGTCGGATTTGCCGGCAGTCCCCGTGGTCGTGCTCATCGTGATGCTCCTGCTGCAAGTTTGTTTGAAGTCTCCGGTGTGCTTTCCAGTGCTTGAAGAACCGCGGCGGAGTCGCTGACCCAGCCGAAGATGCCGCCCTGGGCCTTGATCATCTTCAGGCCCATCTCGTGAAATTCGGGAAAGTAGGAGGCGCAGCCGTCGGCCAGCACGATGCAGCGGTAGCCGCGGTCGTTGGCCTCGCGCACGGTGGTGTTGACGCAGACCTCGGTGGTGACGCCGCATACCAGCAGCGTGTCGATCTCGCGCGCCTTGAGGTCGGCGCCGAGCGACGTCGCGTAGAACGCGCCCTTGCCGGGCTTGTCGATGACGATCTCGCCTTCCACCGGATACAAAGCTGGAATGATGTCGTGGCCGGCCTCGCCGCGAATGAGAATGCGCCCCATCGGGCCGGGATCTCCGATCCTCAGGGAAGGTGCGCCTCTCTCGACCTTGGCCGGCGGCGCGTCGGAGAGATCGGGCAGGTGGCCTTCGCGGGTGTGCACCACCAGCATGCCGGTTTCGCGCGCCGCTTGCAGCACCGCAGCGATCGGTTGAACGGCGCGGGCCAGTTGCGAGACGTCGTTGCCGAGCGTCTCGCCGAAGCCGCCGGGCTCCATGAAGTCGCGCTGCATATCGATGATGAGAAGCGCCGTGCTACCCCAATCGACCTCGATCGGACCCGGCTCCGCGGCGACTACCATTGTATGCACTGAGTCCGCCATTGCCGTAATCTCCCCCGAGCCATGGACATCTCAGGGTTAACGAAGCAAGCAGCGTGCCATTGTGTACAACGACGATAGCCGGTCGAGATGTTCTTAAATTTCGATTACTATCAATGGATTAGATATTTCTCGCAGGCTGCCTAAGGCGCAGGCAAAAGCTGATTTGCGGGTAAATTGCTCAATCGATGACCGAAGCTGGATTAAACGGCAGCCGGCTCATCGTCATTGCGAGGAGCTCTTGCGACGAGGCAATCCAGTCGTCGCTTGCGGCTTTCTGGACTGCTTCGCTCGGCGCAAAGTTGGCAAGAGTCAACTTTGCGCCGAGCTCGCAGTGACGATGGTGGCGTGCCCCAACGTCGATGCAACTCAATCCCAGCCATCGCCCTTGATGCCGGGATTGGCATAGACGATGCCGCCATCGACCGCGATGGTCGCACCAACCACGTAGTCTCCGGCGCGCGAGGCGAGATAGATCGCCGCGCCCGCCATGTCCTCGTCGGTGCCGATGCGTCCCGCGGGCACCCGCGTCGAAACCTCGTCGGCATTGTCGCGGGCGGCCTTGTTCATGTCGGACTTGAACGGCCCCGGCGCGATCGCCGATACCACGACGTGGTCCTTGATCAGCCGCACCGCCATCCGCCGCGTCAGGTGGATCAGGCCGGATTTGCTGGCGGCATAGGAATAGGTCTCCATCGGATTGACGAAGATGCCGTCGATCGAGGCAATGTTGATGACCTTTGCCGGCTTCTCGGCGGTGGCCGCGGCGCGGAGCGGTCCGGCCAGCGCCTTGGTGAGAAAGAATGGTGTCTTGACGTTGAGGTTCATCACCTTGTCCCAGCCGCTCTCCGGGAATTCGTCGAACTCCGCGCCCCATGCCGCGCCGGCATTGTTGACAAGGATGTCGAGTTTCGGTTCGCGCTTCTTGATTTCAATGGCGAGCATCTCGATGCCCGCCATGGTCGAGATATCGATCGGTAGCGCGATGCATTCGCCGGCATATTCCGCGCTCAATTCCTGCGCGGTGGCTTCGCACGGCCCGGCCTTGCGCGCGGTGATGTAGACCTTCGCGGCGTCCTGGCTGAGAAAACCCTCCGCGATCATCTTGCCGATGCCGCGCGAGCCGCCGGTCACCAGCGCGACGCGGCCCGCGAGCGAGAACAGATCCCTGAACATGGTGCCTCCCGTTTTTTGTTGGGCCGATGGTGTGCGGCGGGAGGTGGGTGAGTCAAGGCAGGCAAATGCCCTGGTTGAGCTGGATCAAGGCCGATCAGACCGGGCGCCCTAAGCTCTGTCTGTTGGTTCCTCCAGCAAACCGGCTTCAGCCAGACGGGAGAGTTTCATGAGAGCTCATCATATTATGACCCGCAAAATTATTGCGGTTGCGCCCGATGCCTCGATCAGCGAGGCGGCCGGGCTCATGATCGAACATCACGTCAGCGGGCTGCCCGTCGTAGACGCGGTGGGTACCTTGGTTGGTATCGTGACCGAACGCGATTTTTTGCGCCGGCATGAAGTGGGAACACAGCACAAGCGGCCGCGCTGGCTCGAATTCGTTCGTGGCCCGAGTCTGCAGGCGCTCGAATATGTTCATGAGGCCGGGCGCAAGGTCGATGAGATCATGACCCGGGACGTTCACACGGTCACCGAAGATGCGACGCTATCGGAGATCGTGGACGCGATGGACAAGCATCATATCAAACGCGTTCCGGTCATGCGGGACGGGAAACTGGTCGGCATTGTGAGCCGGCAGAACTTCGTGCAGGCGGTTGCGAATACCTCTCGGGACGTTGCCGATCCGGCGGCCGGCGACGAGTTCATTCGAAGACGCATCGTGACGACGATCCGTCAACAGGAATGGACGCCCGTCGGGCTCAGCGTTCTGGTGCGCGAGGGCGTCGTCGATATCAGCGGCGTCATCACGGATGAGAATATTCGCCAGGCGATCGTCGTCGCGGCAGAGAATGTGGCCGGCGTGAAGCGGGTCCACGATCACCTGTGCTGGGTCGATCCGATGTCGGGCGTCTATTTCCTGCCGGAGGACGACAGAACGACAAAAGCCGTCTGATACCGGCGATCGGCATGGTCCTGGCTCGTCAGGATCGGGTGAGCTATGCCGCGCCGCGGCGAAAGCCGTTCCACATCGCGGTGGCGGCGCCGGAGGTCAGCACCGGCAGATAGCGGGTGTCCTGATAGTTGCCGTTCAGCGAGACCCGTGGCAAAGCGGTGAGCTGTTCGGAATTGTCGGAGAAAATGACCCCGGGCCGCGTCGTCACCGCGGTCTTGAAGCCGGCCTTCCGCGCCAGCGCGAATTCGCGGGTGCCGGCAGCGTCACGGTCGCCATAGGGATAAGCGAAGTGGACGATGGGGCGCTGCAGTTCGGATTCGATCCGTGCGCGGCTGGTCGCCAGTTCATGGGTCGCCATCGCGTCGCTCTGCTTGGCAAGATTGCCATGGCTGACGGAATGGGCGCCGATCGTCACCAGCGGTTCGGCGGCGAACGGTTTCAGCTCGTTCCATGACATGCAGAGTTCGCGGCTGATGGCGTCTTCGTCGATGCCGTGAGCGGCGCACAGCGCCGTCACTTCGCGGCGGATGTCCTGATCGGGCAGCCCACGCAGCCAGTCATGCAGCCGGTCGAACGCCATTTCCTTGCCGACCTGGGTCGTGGTGTCGAGGCGGACGCTCCGGCCGTCGATCGGGGCCTCGATCGCGTTTGCCTTCGCCACCACGCGTTCCAGCGCGATCCACCACAGCCGGCCGATGCCGTCGGCAAAATCGCTGGTTACATAGACGCTGAACGGCGCGTCAAAGTCCTGCATGGCCGGCAGCGCGAAATCGCGGTTGTCGCGGTAGCCGTCATCGCAGGTGAAGCAGGCGAAGCGCCGCGAGAAATCCTGTTCCGTCAGCCGCCGCTGCACCTCGTCCGGTGTCACGATGTCGATGCCGGAGGCACGGATATAGGCCAGCGTCGCGCGCAGGAAGTCAGGCGTGATTTCGAGGTGACGGTTGGGCTGGAACAGGCCGGCATGGGCCGGCCGGACGTGGTGCAGCATGAAGATGGTGCCGACGCCGCCGAAGATCGGTCGCAACACGCGGTGCGCCCCGCTGAAATACAGAGCGTCCAGCCCGGCGCGGATGATCGTGTTGCGAATCTGCTTCATCGTATGGCCGAACAATTGATGCTACCCACAGAAATAGTCGGAAACGGTTGAACAAACCGTTATTCCAATACCCACGGACGTACCAGCGATTTGCCGTGATTTCAGTTTGACAGTCCCGCAAGGGTTTGTTTTCTCTCTGTTTCCAGACCCCGCAGGACTTCGAATGCACGGACTTTTCAGGTGGAGCAACAAATGGTGGCCAGGCCTCATCCCCCTCGCCATCCTTTGGGCGGCGGCCGCTTGGTTTAGCACAGTTCCGCTGGAAGCGGACATTGCGGCGCGCAGCAATGCGGCGCTGAAGAGCACCATTCTCGACAAAACCCGGATCGCCGTAGCCGGCCGCGATGTCGGCTTCGCCGCCGAAGCCTTTTCCGAAGACGGTCGCCGCAGTGCGGTGGCCTCGGTGGAAGCGGCACCCGGCGTGCGGCTGGTCAACGACGAAACCCGCCTCGTCGCCGAAGCCAAGCCGTTCGTCTGGGTAGCTGAACGCGACAACGTCCGGGTGACGCTGTGGGGCACGGCGCCGCTGCCGGCCAGCAAGGCACGCATCGCGGAGGCGGCCCGCGCCGCACTCAGCGGCACCGAAGTGGTCGATCGGATGGGGCTGGCGCGCGGTGCGCCGCCGCGCTTCGATGCCGCGGCCCTGCTGTTGCTCGACCAGGTCGCCAAGCTGAGGGACGGCAAGATCGTGATGTCGGACGCCGGCGTCAGCCTGACCGGCATGGCGCGCGATCTCGGCGGCCGTGAAGCCATCGCCGCCGCGCTGAAGAACCTGCCGGAGGGATTTGCGGTCGCGGCCAATGAGGTCAAGGCGCCGCCCTATATTTTCCAGGCCAACAAGGATCCTGTTGCGGTGACGTTGACGCTGAGCGGCTACGTGCCCGACAACAACGTCCACGCCGCGCTGGTGGCAACCGCCGGCCGCAAATTTACCAATGAGAAGATCATCGACAATCTCAAGGCCAGCATCGGCGCGCCGTCCGGCTTCGCTGCGGCGGTGACATCGGCGCTGGGGGCGCTGTCGCGGCTGTCGACCGGCACGCTGGTGGTCTCCGACCGCGAGGTCCGGTTGTCCGGCGATGCGCTGTATGAGGCCGCCGCCGGCCAGATCCGCGCCGGTCTGGCCAAGGATCTGCCGACGGGCTGGACGGCCAAGCCCGAAGTCTCGGTCAAGCCCGCCGCGGCACCGGTGGATTCCACGGTCTGCCAGCAGCTGTTTACGCAGAATCTCAGCAAGAACCGCATCAGGTTCGAAACCGCCAGCGCCTCCATCAATGCGGATTCGGCGGGCCTGCTCGACCGCCTGATCGAGACCGCGATGCGCTGCCCCACGACCAATATCGAGATCGCCGGACATACCGATGGCGACGGCGACGCCGCTTTCAACCAGACCCTGTCGGAGAAGCGCGCCCAGGCGGTCGAGGACTATCTGGTCAAGGCCGGCCTGCCGGCGGACCGCTTCAGCACCGTTGGTTACGGCAGCACCCAGCCGATCGCGGCCAACGACACCGATGAGGGCAAGCTGCAGAACCGCCGCATCGAATTCATGGTGAGACAATAACGATGGCCTATCTGGCAATGTTTCACTGGGGCTGGCTGCTCGGCGCGTTCGTGCTCGGTTTCTGCATGGGATGGATCGCGGTGGTCTATCGTGGTGCGCCGGTGCCGAAGGTGTGGATACAGCGGCTGTCGGTGCTGGCCGTCGTGGTGGTCGGGATTGCGATCGCGAAGCTCGTTCCCGGCCGGTTCGGCTACTGGCTCGATCTCGGCCTGGCGCTGTTCGGCTTCTATCTGGTCGGCTGCGCGATCGGATCATGGCTGCGCGACTGGGTGGTGTCGCGCCACGTGCCGGCAGCTTGACGGGTATCCACGGCATTGCGATTGCGGCTTTGCCAGCGTCTCGCCGCCAAATCGGCGGGGTGCGGTCACGAAAGCTTCATTGTGGCGTGCGAGGTGCTCGCAAGTCCGTCATTTTGCCGCAGGTGCCGCGGAAACCACCCCTCTGGTTTGTTAAACCTGACCTAATATGTTGATGCTGCGCGTTTTTTGTTCATGTTCGACGAATTCCACTTTCCCGCAAAACACGCTAGGACAGGTTGTCCTGAAGACACGAGACGGCGGTCACGCCGAGGTTTGCCTGACTGCCCTTGGTCGTTGATCGTATTCGAGGTCTAAATGCCGGAAGCCATACGCAGGGCGATCTCGTTTCTGCGCGACAAGCAAATCCTGCACAAACTCGGTGTCCTGGTCAGCGTCGCGGTGATCGCGTTCGCTTGCTACATGCTTTACCACAAGCTGCGGAACATCAACGTCCACGCCGTTTACGAGGCGATGAAGGCGACCGAGCCGCGCCTGATCGGGCTGGCCGCGCTTTCGGTGGCCGCCGGCTATTTCACCCTGACGTTCTATGACTGGTTCGCTGTGCGGGCGATCGGCCACGGTCACATCCCCTACCGGATCAACGCGCTTGCCGCCTTCTCCAGCTATGCGATTGGCCACAATGTCGGCGCCAGCGTCTTTACCGGCGGTGCGGTGCGATATCGCATCTACTCGGCGTGGGGCCTCAACGCGATCGATGTCGCCAAGATCTGCTTCCTCGCCGGGCTCACTTTCTGGCTCGGCAACGCCGCAGTGCTCGGCATGGGCATCGCCTATCATCCGGAAGCGGCCAGCGCGATCGACCTGCTGCCGCCGTGGCTCAACCGTCTTGTTGCCTTCGGAATCCTGATCGGTCTGGCCAGCTATGTCGGGTGGGTCTGGACGAAGCCGCGCTGCGTCGGCCGCGGACCGTGGTCGGTGGTGCTGCCCGGCGGCCCGCTGACTCTGCTGCAGATCGTCATCGGCATCGTCGATCTCGGCTTCTGCGCGCTGGCGATGTACATGCTGGTGCCGGACGAGCCCAATCTCGGCTTTGTCGTGGTGGCGGTCATCTTCGTCTCGGCGACGCTGCTTGGCTTTGCCAGCCACTCGCCGGGTGGGCTCGGCGTGTTTGACGCCGCGATGCTGATCGGGCTGTGGCAGATGGATAAGGAAGAGCTGCTGGCCGGCATGCTGCTGTTCCGTGTGCTATACTATCTTGCGCCGTTCTTCATCTCGGTCATCCTGCTGACGTGTCGGGAACTTATCATCGGCGCGCGATCGAAACGGCTGCAGGCGATCGCGGCGTCGCTTGAGTCCGATTCCCAGGCGGGCGTCGGTCGCCCCCTGAAAGAACATGGCAGCTCCGGCGCCTGATTCAAATCCGGAGCAGGAAGAGAACCCGCCAGATGGCTGTTGAAGCTTCCCCGCCGACCATGTTTTCGCCGTGGCCCGACCGGTTGCGGCATTCCGCGATCGTCCTGCTGGTGGCAGGGCTGGCGCTGGTTGCCCTCGTGGTGTTCGGTGAGCTGTCGCCGACGCGCGCCGCCATCGCCTTCGTCTGCATCGCCGGTGCCGCTCTGGTGCCATGGCGGCTGCATGACGCGGTGGCCTCGCGCGAGGAAGTGCACGGCGTCAATCCGGTCGAGGCGCCCGCGGTGCGCGCCATCATCGCCGGCATGCCCGATCCCGCCGTGCTGCTCGACCGCGCCGGCCGCGTCATCCATCTGAACGCCGCCGCGGCGCAGCTGGCGCCGGCCTTGCGCAAGAACGAACTGGCGCAATTCGCGCTGCGCTCGCCCGAGATCATCACTGCGCTGCGCGAGGCCATCGCCACCACCGAGCCCCGCCGCGCCACCTATCTCGACCACGTTCCGGTCGATCGCTGGATGGAATTGACGATTGCGCCGGTGTCGGTGCCGACCGCGTTCGGCGGCACCGACTACTGCATGCTGATGACCTTCCACGACCAGACGCCGCTGCGCCGGGTCGAGGAAATGCGCGCCGATTTCGTTGCCAATGCCAGCCACGAACTGCGCACGCCGCTGGCGGCCCTGTCCGGCTTCATCGACACGCTGCAGGGCCCGGCCAAGGACGACGCCAAGGCGCGCGAGCGCTTCCTCGGCATCATGCACGCGCAGGCGACGCGGATGGCGCGGCTGATCGACGATTTGCTGTCGCTGTCGCGGGTCGAACTCTCCGCCCATGTCCGGCCGGATACGCTGGTGGACATCCTGCCGATCATCCGCCAGGTCGGCGACGGGCTGGAGCCGCTGGCGGACGAGCGCCACGTCAAGATCGAGATGGATCTGCCGGAGACCCCGGTGACCATCGCCGGCGACCGTGAGGAGCTGCTGCGGCTGTTCGAGAACCTGATCGAGAACGCGCTGAAATACGGGGCGTCCGGTGGCCGTGTCGCGGTGTCGCTGACCTCAGCGATAACAGCTGAGGGCGTGCCGGAGGTGCGTGTCGCGGTGCGCGATTTCGGGCCCGGCATCGCGCCGGAACACCTGCCGCGGCTTACCGAAAGGTTCTACCGGGTCGATGTCGGCGACAGCCGCGCGCAGGGCGGCACCGGGCTCGGATTATCGCTGGTGAAACATATTCTTAACCGTCATCGCGGCCGGCTTTTGATCGAAAGCGTGCCCAAAAATGGCGCGACTTTTACGGCGGCTTTTCCCCAGGTCAAAGCCCCGACGGTCGCTTAAAGCCAAGTTTTTTCAATGGCTTGCCTCCGTCATCCAGTTGTCACGGAACTATCATAAAAGGTCAATCGACCGCCCCTAAACGGGCGGCGTGAGCGCAATCGGGCGCATCCGGCGCGTCGCTCACCTGATGGAGACCACCATGAAATTTCTCAAGGCAATCGTCGCTGCCGGCCTGGTCGCCGCATCGACGTCGGCGTTCGCCGCCGACATCACCGGCGCAGGCGCGACCTTCCCGTTCCCGGTCTATTCGAAGTGGGCTGACGCCTACAAGAAGGAGACCGGCAATGGTCTGAACTACCAGTCGATCGGCTCTGGCGCCGGCATCAAGCAGATCCAGGCCAAGACCGTGACCTTCGGCGCCACCGATGCGCCGCTCAAGGCCGAGGCGCTCGAGAAGGACGGACTCGTCCAGTGGCCGATGGTGATGGGCGCCATCGTCCCCGTCGTGAACCTCGAAGGCATCAAGTCCGGCGAGCTGATCCTGTCGGGCGAAGTGCTCGGCGACATCTATCTCGGCAAGATCACCAAGTGGGACGATGCCGCGATCGCCAAGCTGAACCCGAAGCTGAAGCTGCCGACCGATGCCATCACCGTGGTTCGCCGTTCGGACGGTTCGGGCACCACCTTCAACTTCACCGACTATCTGGCGAAGGCGAATGCCGACTGGAAGACCAAGGTCGGTTCGGGCACTGCCGTCGAATGGCCGGTCGGCGTTGGCGCCAAGGGTAACGAAGGCGTTGCCGGCAACATCAGCCAGACCAAGAATGCGATCGGCTACGTCGAATACGCCTACGCCAAGCAGAACAAGCTGACCTACGCCGGTTTGATCAACAAGGCCGGGAAGACCGTGCAGCCGACCATTGCCGCCTTCCAGGCTGCCGCGTCGAACGCCGATTGGGCCAAGGCTCCAGGCTACTACGTGATCCTCACCGACCAGCCCGGCGAAGCTTCCTGGCCGATTACCGCAGCGACCTTCATCCTGATGCACAAGGCCCCGGCCGATAAGGCTGCGTCAGCGGAAGCCGTGAAGTTCTTCAACTGGGCGTTCGCCAAGGGCGGCAAGATGGCCGAAGAGCTCGACTACATCCCGATGCCGGAGTCGGTGGTCAAGCTGATCGAGAAGACCTGGTCGGCCGACATCAAGAGCTGATCTGCAAGACTCTGATCTGCAAGACTCGGAATTGCGAGTTGTCATTCCGGGGCATGAGCAGCGTCAGCTGCGAACGAGCCCGGAATCCATAACCACCGCGGTGAATATGGATTCCGGGCCTGAACCCCAGTCGGCTGTCGCCGACCGGAGTTCATCCCGGAATGATAGCGGCAAATGCTGCCATCTAAATTCACAGTCAATTTCGCCCTAGGGCGAGCGGCAAGTTTCTCGTAGCGTTGTAATAAACAGGGGACTGGCGTGGCAGATATGGCCGTTCAGAGCTCGTCGATAGAAGCCGCCGGACCGTACGATCGCGCCAAGGCGCTCAGCGCCTTCAAGTTCGGCGATCAGGCCTTCTACTGGATCACGCGCCTCTGTGCGCTGTCGGTCCTGCTCATTCTCGGCGGCATCATTCTCTCTCTGATCGTCGGCGCTTGGCCGGCGATGAAGGAATACGGCTTTGCGTTCCTGTGGGCGCAGCGCTGGGCGCCCTCCGCCGATCCGCCGGTGCTCGGCGCGCTCGGCCCGATCTACGGCACGCTGGTCACCTCGGTGATCGCCATGGCGATCGCGATCCCGGTGGGTTTGGGCATTGCGATCTTCCTCACCGAGCTGTGCCCGCAGTGGCTGCGCCGCCCGATCGGCATGGCGGTCGAATTGCTCGCCGGTATTCCCTCGATCATCTACGGCATGTGGGGCTTCTTCGTGCTCGGGCCGTTCCTGGCCAACCATGTCCAGCCCTTCATGATCCGGACCTTCGAAGGCGTGCCGGTGCTTGGCACCATCTTCGCTGGCCCGCCGTCCTATCTCAGCCTGTTCAATGCCGCGCTGATCCTCGCCATCATGGTGCTGCCCTTCATCACCTCGATCTCGGTCGATGTGTTCAAGACCGTGCCGCCAGTGCTGAAGGAAGCCGCCTACGGCGTCGGCTGCACCACCTGGGAAGTCGTCCGCAACGTCGTGGTCCCGTACACCCGGGTCGGCGTGATCGGCGGCATCATGCTGGCGCTCGGCCGCGCCCTCGGCGAGACCATGGCGGTGACCTTCATCATCGGCAACTCGTTCCGGATTTCCGGTTCGATCTTCGGGCCGGGCACCACGATCTCGGCCGCGATCGCCAGCGAGTTCGCCGAAAGCGACGGGCTGCACCAGTCCGCTCTGATCCTGCTCGGTCTGTTGCTGTTCGTGCTGACGTTCTTCGTGCTGTCGGGCGCACGGCTGATGCTGATGCGTCTTGAGAAGAAGGCGGGGAACTAGATCATGAATCCGATTTACGCCTCCCGCCGCCGCACCAACTTCATTGTCCGGGCGCTCTGCATCGGCGCCGCACTGTTCGGCGTGACCTGGCTCGCGCTGATCCTGTTCACGCTGTTCTACAACGGCATCGCCGGCATCAGCGTGCAGCTGTTCACCCAGAACACGCCACCGCCCGGCTCGATGGAAGGCGGCCTGCTCAATGCCATCGTCGGTTCGATCATCATGACGGTGATCGGCGTC
The DNA here is from genome assembly GCA_036924855.1 of Nitrobacteraceae bacterium AZCC 2146. Classification (NCBI taxonomy): domain Bacteria; kingdom Pseudomonadati; phylum Pseudomonadota; class Alphaproteobacteria; order Hyphomicrobiales; family Nitrobacteraceae; species Nitrobacteraceae bacterium AZCC 2146. Next base: position 4,231,178 of record JBAGRP010000001.1, on the reverse strand, counting down.
GGCATCGGCGCGCCGCTCGGCCTGTTCGCCGGCACTTATCTAGCCGAATACGGCAAGAATGACAGGCTCACCTCGGTGATCCGCTTCATCAACGACATCCTGCTGTCGGCGCCTTCGATCATCATCGGCCTGTTCGTCTATGGCGCGGTGGTGGTGCCGATGGGCGGCTTCTCGGCCTTCGCCGGTTCGCTGGCGCTGGCCGTCATCGTCATCCCCGTGGTGGTGCGCACCACTGAGGACATGCTCGGGCTGGTGCCGAATCCGCTGCGCGAGGCGGCCTCGGCGCTCGGCCTGCCGCGCTCCCTGGTGATCAAGCGGATTGCCTATCGCGCGGCCCGCGCCGGCCTCATCACCGGCGTGCTGCTGGCCACGGCCCGCGTCGCCGGTGAAACCGCACCGTTGCTGTTCACCGCCCTGAGCAACCAGTTCTTCAGTCTGGATCTCACCAAGACGATGGCCAACCTGCCGGTGACCATCAACAACTTCGTTCAGAGCCCCTACGAGTACTGGAAACAGCTCGCCTGGAGCGGGGCCTTGATCATCACCCTGACCGTACTTGCCCTTAACATTGGCGCCCGCATTCTCGGTGCCGAGAGGACAGCCAAATGAGTGAGCTTTCTGTATCTTCCGGGGTTCCCAGCGTTTCGTTGCCGCCCCAGGCCGCACAGGGCGAGGCGCGTGCCAAGGTCAGCGTCCGCGACCTGAACTTCTATTACGGCGAACACCACGCGCTGAAGCACATCAACCTGACGCTGGTCGCCAACCGCGTCACCGCCTTCATCGGCCCGTCCGGTTGCGGCAAGTCGACGCTGCTGCGGATCTTCAACCGGATGTATGATCTCTATCCAGGCCAGCGCGCTGAGGGCCAGGTCATGCTCGACAGCCAGAACGTTCTCGATCCCAAGCTCGACCTCAACCTGTTGCGGGCGCGGGTCGGCATGGTGTTCCAGAAGCCGACGCCGTTTCCGATGACGATCTATGAGAACATCGCCTTCGGCGTGCGGCTCTATGAGAAGATCTCGAAGTCCGAGATGGACGGCCGCGTCGAGAAGGCGCTGCGCGGCGGCGCGCTGTGGAACGAGGTCAAGGACAAGCTCAACGCCAGCGGGCTCAGCCTGTCCGGCGGCCAGCAGCAGCGCCTGTGCATCGCCCGCACCATCGCGGTGCGGCCCGAGGTGATCCTGTTCGACGAGCCGTGCTCGGCGCTGGATCCGATCTCGACCGCCAAGATCGAGGAGCTGATCGACGAGTTGAAGGACGATTACACCATCGCGATCGTCACCCATAACATGCAGCAGGCTGCGCGCGTCTCCGACTCCACGGCCTTCATGTATCTCGGCGAGCTGATCGAATTCGGTCCGACCAACAAGATATTCACGTCGCCGACCGATCGCCGCACCCAGGATTACATCACCGGCCGCTTCGGCTGACGCGTTTAGCGCGGGAGGAATTGACATGGCTTTCGAACACACCACCAAGGCTTTCGATGGCGATCTGCAGGAACTGACCCGGCTTGTCGCTGAAATGGGCGGGCTTGCCGAACGGCAGATCGTCGATTCCGTCGATGCGCTGGTGCGCCGCGACGTCGCGCTCGGCGCCAAGGTCGTGGCGGCCGACGCCGAGATCGACCAGATGCAGCATGTGATCGAGGAGCGCGCGGTACTGACCATCGCCCGGCGCCAGCCGATGGCGGTGGACCTGCGCGAAATCGTCGGCGCGATGCGTGTCGCCACCGATCTGGAACGGATCGGCGATCTCGCCAAGAACATCGCCAAGCGGGTCAATGCGCTGGACAGCGATTTCCATCCGCTGAAGCTGATCCGCGGCCTTGAGCACATGACCGATCTCGTGCAGTCGCAGGTCAAGGCCGTGCTCGACGCCTATGCCGCGCACGATCTGCCGGCCGCGATGGTGGTGTGGAAGGGTGACGAGGAGATCGACGCGATCTGCACCTCGCTGTTCCGTGAATTGCTGACCTACATGATGGAAGATCCGCGCAACATCAGCTTTTGCATCCATCTGATGTTCTGCGCCAAGAACATCGAGCGCATCGGCGACCATGCCACCAACATCGCGGAAACCGTGTTCTACATGATCGAGGGCCAGCAGATCCTCGACAAGCGCCCGAAGGGCGACATGACCACGTTCGCGAACGCTCCGATCTAACTGAGGCAGGTACTTGACAATGAACGCGCGCATTCTGGTGGTCGAAGACGAAGAAGCGCTGACGACGCTGCTGCGCTACAACCTCGACGCCGAAGGCTATGAGGTCGAGACCGTCGGCCGCGGCGACGACGCCGACACACGGTTGAAGGAGCGCGTGCCGGATCTGGTGGTGCTGGACTGGATGCTGCCGGGCCTGTCCGGCATCGAATTGTGCCGCCGCCTGCGGGCGCGGCCCGAAACCAAGCAGTTGCCGATCATCATGCTCACCGCCCGCGGCGAGGAAAGCGAGCGCGTCCGCGGCCTCGCCACCGGCGCCGACGACTACATCGTCAAGCCGTTCTCGGTGCCGGAGTTGCTGGCGCGGGTGAAGGGTTTGTTGCGGCGCGCGGCGCCGGAGCGCCTTGCCACCGTGCTGGCGTTCGGCGACATCGAACTCGACCGCGACAAGCGCCGGGTCGTCCGTTCAGGCCGGCCGATCGATCTCGGCCCGACCGAATACCGCCTGCTGGAGTTCTTCCTGGAGCACCCCGGCCGCGTCTTCAGCCGCGAGCAGCTGCTCGACAGCGTCTGGGGCCGCGACATCTATATCGACGAGCGCACCGTCGACGTCCACATCGGCCGTCTGCGCAAACTGCTCAACCCCGGCGGCGAGCAGGACCCGATCCGCACCGTCCGCGGCGCCGGTTACGCGCTGGATGATCGGTTTGATAAAGCGGCGGAATAGTTGTTTCGCATCTGAAGAGCGCACGACGACGAGCAAAAAACTCGGCCGTCGTCCCGGCAAGCTCGCTTGCGACGACGTGGTGGGTGGTGCGAGCGTCGATCTCCAATCACCCCCCAACAAAAAATGCCCGGCGCAAGGCCGGGCATTTTTGTTTTGCTTAGATACTTTCCAACTCAGCGCGTCGGCTTCGGCGCCTGGCGGCGGCGGTCGCTGGCGGGCTGATAGGCGATGCGCGAATGGTGGGCGCAATAGGGCAGGCTCTGCAGGGCCTTGCCGCCGCAGAAATAGAATTCCGAACTGGAGGGATCGCCGATCGGCCAGTGGCATGTGGCCTCGTTGAGTTCCACCAGCGACAGCCGCTGGCTCATCGGCACCACATTGTCATAGGCGATGGGTTCCGGTTCCATCTCGACTTCGTAGTTGTGCGCCAGCGCGGTGTTGCCGCGGGCGACCGGGCGCGACATCCGCACCATCTGCTGGGCGGGGCGCGTCTTGCGCGGGCGCGGGGCGGCCGACGAGGGGCTCTTGGCGCGGCCGGACAGGCCCAGCCGATGCACTTTGCCGATCACGGCATTGCGCGTCACATTGCCGAGTTCCGCTGCGATCTGGCTGGCGGACAGGCCGCCTTCCCAGAGTTTCTTCAATTGTTCGACGCGATCGTCGGTCCATGTCATTACCGTCATCGCCATTTTCCCTTCGTGTCGCGCCGGCCGAGGGGCAGCGCTGCGACTTGAGATTCAGAAAATCCCTGCCGGCAGAATCCCTTAGCGCTCGCCGGGCGCGAAAATCGCGTCCGGGCGTTTACGCCACGCACAAGACTAAAAGGATCCAACCGCCGCACGAGATGTCGTACCCGACAGTCCAAAAGCTACAATATGCCGTGACTCGCGCGCAAGAGTCAGGCATGCAGCGTCCACATGCTTCTGCAGACAAAGCAGCAAAATAGGCTTTTTCTGCGACTCGCTGTGACTCCGAGGCCGCAGTGTTAGGTTGACAGTCATCACCGCACACATAGAATAATGCTCACGTGCCGCCTGGAAAGGCGGCACGTTTCGTTTCTGGGGTCCGTTGTCCGATCCGGCACAGCTGCCGTCGGCCCACGCCCCAAGCTTTTCGATCGGATCGGTTATGACCAAGAGCGCCAAGTCGTCTCACTTAGAGTCGTCTCATCTGCTTCCCGTATTCGCCAGGGCGGATCTCGCCTTTGAGCGCGGCGAGGGCGCGTGGCTGGTTGGCACCGACGGCGAGCGCTATCTCGATTTCACCAGCGGCGTCGCGGTCAACGCGCTCGGCCATGCCCATCCGCACCTGGTGGCGGCGCTGCAGGAGCAGGCGACCAAGCTCTGGCACATGTCGAACCTGTTCAAGAGCCCGGACGGCGAGCGCCTGGCCGCGCGGCTGTGCGAGCAGAGCTTTGCCGACTACGTGTTCTTCGCCAATTCCGGCGCCGAGGCGATGGAGTGCGCGCTCAAGGTGGCCAGGCACTATCATTTCTCCAAGGGCCATCCGGAGCGCACCCGCATCATCACCTTCGAAGGCGCGTTCCACGGCCGGACGCTGGGAACGCTCGCCGCCACCGGCGCGGCCAAATACCTCGAAGGCTACGGTGTGCCGCTGGAAGGTTTCGATCAGCTGCCGCTCGGCGACATCGAAGCCGTGAAGAAAGCGATCGGCCCGAATACCGCCGGCATCCTGATCGAGCCGCTGCAGGGCGAGGGCGGCGTGCGCGCGCCGTCGAACGCCTTCTTCAAGGCGCTGCGCGACCTCTGCGACGCCAATGGCATTCTGCTGATCTTCGACGAAGTGCAGACCGGCATGGGCCGCACCGGCGAGCTGTTTGCCTATCAGCGCATCGGCGTGACGCCGGATGTGATGTCGCTGGCCAAGGCGCTCGGCGGCGGCTTTCCGATCGGCGCCTGTCTGGTATCGGCGGAAGCCGCGGAAGGCATGGCGCCGGGCTCGCACGGCTCGACCTTCGGCGGCAATCCGCTGGCGGTGGCCGCTTCCAACGCCGTGCTCGATATCATGCTGAAGCCGGGCTTCTTCGATCACGTCAAGCGGATGTCGCTGCTGCTGAAGCAGAAGCTGGCGTCCACAGTGGATCGTTTCCCCGGCGTGCTCAGCGAAGTGCGCGGCGAGGGCCTGCTGATCGGCCTCAAGGCCGTGGTTCCGGCGGGCGATCTCGTCGCTGCGCTGCGCGACGCCAAACTGCTTAGCGTCGGCGCCGGCGACAATGTGGTGCGTTTTCTGCCGCCGCTGATCGTCACCGAAGCCGAGATCGAAGAATCCGTGCAGCGGCTGGAGCAGGCCTGCGTGGCGCTGTCGTCATCTGCATTGAAGCAGGGAGCCGCGTGATGAGCACATCGCCGCGGCACTTCCTCGATCTCAGCGCCCTGCCGGAGCAGGAACTGCGCAACATGCTCGACGCCGGCGTCGCCATGAAGGCGAAGCTGAAGAAAGGCAACGCCAAGCCGGACAAGCCGCTGGAAAACAAGACGCTGGCGATGATCTTCGAAAAGCCGTCGACGCGGACGCGGGTGTCGTTCGATGTCGGCATGCGGCAGCTCGGCGGCGAAGCCATCATGCTGACCGGCGCGGAAATGCAGCTCGGCCGCGGCGAGACCATCGCCGATACCGCGCGGGTGCTGTCGCGTTTCGTCGACATCATCATGATCCGGATTCTCAATCACGACTCGCTGATGGAACTTGCCAACAACGCGACAGTGCCGGTCATCAACGGCCTGACGCGGTTCTCGCATCCGTGCCAGGTGATGGCCGACCTGATGACGTTCGAGGAACATCGCGGCCCGATCAAGGGCCGCACCATCGCCTGGACCGGCGACGACAACAATGTGCTGATGTCGTGGGCGCACGCCGCCGAGCGCTTCCAGTTTCAGCTCAATATCGCGACCCCGCCGGAGCTGGCGCCGAAGAAGCCGTTCAAGGACTGGGCCAAGGCCACCCAGGCGCCGATCGCGTTCAGCAACGATCCCGACGCCATGGTGCGCGGCGCCGACTGCGTCGTCACCGACACCTGGGTGTCGATGGGCGACAAGGACGGCGAGACCCGCCACAACCTCTTGAAGCCATATCAGGTGAATTCGCGGCTGATGGCGCTGGCAAAACCCGACGCGCTGTTCATGCACTGCCTGCCGGCGCATCGCGGTGAGGAAGTCACCGACGAGGTGATCGACGGTCCGCAGTCGGTGGTATTCGACGAAGCCGAGAACCGCCTCCACGCGCAAAAGGGCATTCTGGCCTGGTGCCTCCACGCGGTGGCGTGACGGGCTGTCAAACGGGTGTTGAATTGTTGTTCTACGTCATGGCCGGGCTTGTCCCGGCCATGACGAACGAGAGGCTGCCATTTGAGTGGGCGCAAGGGTCTCAGCTCGCTTCGCCCATTTTCCCCATTTTCGGGGGTTTCGATTGCCCGCCATCGCCCCCAAATAGAGCCGCATGACATCACATTCCCCCGCCTCGAATATCCTCATCGATCCCCCTATCCGCGCACCATCGGCCATTCCGGTCGATGACGCCGTGCTGCCGTTCGAGGTCGCCGCGCTCGACTTGCGCGGCCGGCTGACCCGGCTCGGCCCCGCGCTCGACGAGCTGCTCGCCAAGCATGATTACCCCGCGCCGGTGGCAAAGCTGCTCGGCGAGGCGATCGTGCTGACCACGCTGCTCGGCTCGTCGCTGAAATTCGACGGCCGCTTCATCCTGCAGACCCAGACCGATGGTCCGGTGTCGCTGATGATCGTCGACTTCCAGGCCCCGGACCGGATGCGCGCTTATGCTCGCTTCGATGCCAAGCGCTTGGCGCCGGGCCTCGATTCCGGCGCGCTGCTCGGCCACGGCCATCTCGCCATGACCGTCGATCAGGGCCCGGACATGAGCCGCTACCAGGGTCTGGTGGCGCTGGAAGGCGGCAATCTGGAAGACGCCGCGCATGAATACTTTTTGCGCTCCGAGCAGATCCCCACGAAAGTGCGGATCGCGGTCGGCGAGGAATGGCGCGGCGGCGGCGATGGCCCGAAGCATCGCTGGCGCGCCGGCGGCATGCTGCTGCAGTTCCTGCCGAAGGCGCCGCACCGCGCGCAGCGCGATCTCGCGCCCGGCGACGCGCCGGACGGCGTCGAACTCGGCGCGGCGCCGGAGGATGACGCCTGGGTCGAGGGCCAGTCGCTGATCGCCACCGTCGAGGACATCGAACTGATCGATCCCGACCTGTCCGGCGAGCGGCTGCTGTTCCGGCTGTTCAACGAGCGCGGCGTCCGCGTCTTTGCACCCTTGCCGCTGCGCGCACAGTGCTCGTGCTCGCGTCACGCGGTGTCCTGCATGCTGAACAATTTTGCGCCGCAGGACCGCGCCGACATGGTCAAGGATGGCAAGGTCGTGGTGACCTGCGAGTTCTGCAGCTCGGTCTATGAATTCACGCCGCAAGAGGCGGGCGTGGAGTAGTCAGCCGTTGCCGTAGTTCTGTACCCCGGATGCAGCGAAGCGCCATCCGGGATTTGCGCCACGACACAGTCTCTCCTTTTGTCATTCCGGGCTCGCTCGCAGCTGGCGCTGCGCGCGCCCTCAGGCGCGCCGGGGAATGACAGGCGTGGGGAGGCAGAAGAAAAAACTCACATCTTCCTGTTGGCAATAATCTTGTCAGGACTATAATCGCCAACGCGGCGCCTGCCTAATTCAGCGTCCGCCGGCTGTCCGGTCCGTCCAGTGAAAACGCCGGCACGTCGATCTCGAACGGCTCGCCGGTGTCGGTCACCATCTGGTAGGTGCCTTCCATGAAGCCGGAGGCGGTCGGTAGCGGGACGCCGCTGGTGTATTCGAAGCGCTCGCCGGGGGCCAATACCGGCTGTTCGCCGACCACGCCTTCGCCGCGGACCTCCTGCATCCGGCCGGACGCATCGGTGATGATCCAGTGCCGGGTCTTCAGCTGCACGGTTTCGGCGCCGGAATTGGTGATCACCACGGTGTAGGACCAGAAAAACTCGCGTTTCTCCAGCGACGAGCGTTCCGGCATGAAATTCGGCTCGACGGTGACTTCGATCTGGCGGGTTATGGCGCGGTACATGGCGGGGTCCAAGGCAGAGTCCATGGCAGTGTCATCGTCCAAATTGCATGGGGATCATAGCGAAAAGCGCCAAGCGGACCAAATCGATGGATGGTTTGCCCGCAATCGCGGTTTCAACATAGTTCCCGCATAATCCTGATTTCCTCGCGTTATTTCGCGAATGACCGGTTGAGGCAAGTCACCTCGAACTCAAGTCGCCTGCAATTCAAGTTGCTTGCAACTTATGGGCCGATCGTTGATTTCATGATCAAAGACAAAGCGAACCGATGCTGTTGAGCGGTGCGAAATGACCTCCGTGGCCGATCCGGTTGCCGGCCCGTTGCCCGCGGATGCGGAATCCCAGGCTGCGCGGACCGCACGACCGGCGCCGCGCGCCGATGCGACGACGTTCCCGGTCGCGGGAGCCGAGCGCGAGCTGCGGCTGGACCTGTTTCGCGGGCTGGCGCTATGGCTGATCTTCATCGACCATCTGCCGCCGAACATCCTCACCTGGTTCACGATCCGCAATTACGGCTTCAGCGACGCCACCGAGATTTTCATCTTCATCTCCGGCTATACCGCCGCTTTCGTCTATGGCCGCGCCATGCTGGAGCAGGGCGTGGTGGTGGCGAGCGCGCGGATCCTGAAGCGGGTCTGGCAGATCTACGTCGCCCACGTCTTCCTGTTCACGATCTTCCTCGCGGAAATATCCTACGTTGCAACGAGCTTCGAGAACCCGCTGTATTCGGAAGAAATGGGCATCCTGGATTTTCTGAAGCAGCCTGACGTGACCATCGTTCAGGCGCTGCTGCTGAAATTTCGCCCGGTGAACATGGACGTGTTGCCGCTATATATCGTGCTCATGTTGTTCCTGCCGCCGATCCTCTGGCTGATGCAGCGCCGTGCGGACCTGACGCTGGCGTTGTCGGTGGCGCTCTATGCCCTGACCTGGGAATTCGACCTCTATCTGTCGGCGTATCCGAACGGGGTCTGGGCGTTCAATCCCTTTGCCTGGCAGTTGCTGTTCGTGTTCGGCGCCTGGTGCGCGCTGGGCGGTGCGCAAAGGATGTCGCGGATATTGTCGTCGCCGGTGACGCTATGGATCTCGGTGGTCTATCTGCTGGCGGCGTTCTGGGTGACGCTGACCTGGTACATCCCGCAATTTCATCACCTGCTGCCGAAGGTGATCGAGCAGTGGATGTATCCGATCAACAAGACCGACCTGGACGTGCTGCGCTTCGCGCATTTCCTGGCGCTGGCGGCGATCACCGTGCGCTTCCTGCACAAGGACTGGCCCGGGCTGAAGTCGATCTGGCTGCGGCCGCTGATCCTGTGCGGCCAGCATTCCCTGGAGATTTTCTGCCTCGGCGTGTTCCTGGCCTTTGCCGGCCATTTCGTGCTGGCCGAGGTATCGGGTGGCGCCGGGATGCATTTCCTGATCAGCATCTCCGGCATCGTCATCATGTCGGCCGCCGCATGGCTGTTTTCGTGGTACAAGCAGGTCGCAGCCAAGGGCGGAATGCGCGCGAAAAGTGCCGACGCCGATTTCGCGGGAGGGGGATCATGAAGGCGATGTTGCGCCTCACGATGCTGGCCGGCCTGATGGCCGTTGCCCCCGCGCGCGCCGAAGCGCCGGCGCACAGCTGCGAAGTGCCGACCTACCTTCTGACCACCGAAAGCGCCCTGCCGAAGGTTGCCGCCGCGGTGAAACCCGGCGGAAAATTCGATATTCTGGTGATCGGCAGCCGGTCCTCGATGATCGGGGTGTCCGACAGTTCCGCGGCCTATCCGGGCCGGCTGCAGGCCTATCTGCGCGAAAAGCTTCCCGGCGTTGAGGTCAACGTAACCCTGGAATTGCAGGTCAAGAAGACCGCCGAGGAGATGGTGCCGAGCCTGGGCAAGCTGATCGAAGAGCGCAAGCCGACCTTGGTGGTGTGGCAGACCGGAACCGTGGATGCGATGCGCTCGGTCGATGCGGACGATTTTCGGGGCGCGCTCGACGAGGGCGTCGCTGCGATGCAAACGGCGGGAACCGACGTGATTTTAATGAATCTGCAGTACAGTCCGCGCACGGAGACGATGATTTCGGGCTCCGCCTACCTAGATAATATGCGTGTGGTGGCGCAGCAGCACGATGTTCCGCTGTTCGACCGCTTCGCGATCATGAGGCAATGGAATGAAGCCGGTGATTTTGATCTGTTCAGCCCGTCCCCGGGCGTCGAACTTGCCAAGCGGGTGCACGATTGCCTCGCCCGCGCGCTATCGACCTTCGTGATCGAGGCGGCGCACATTAATCCAGCAGAATTGAGGATTCAGCGTTAATGAGTTTCCACGGCCCTTTTTCTCGCGTCGCCACCATCATCCTGCTGACTGCCGCGGCGATTATGCTGCCGGCGCAGGTCTCTTTTGTGCATGCGCAATCGGCCCAGGCCGCAGTCGACAGCGGCAAGAACGCTGCGAGCGAAGGCAAAGCGCCCGTTGCCGACAGCCCCACGCCAGCGGCGACGGTGGCGGCTGCCGAAACCTCCGATCCGAAAAAGGGCATCGCCGCCAAGGCCATCGACAAGGTCAAGGAAGTCGCGAAATCCGCCAGCGACATCTTCAGCCGCGTCCCCTGCCGGTCGCCGAAGGGTGGCGCCCAGGCGATGGGGTCGCTGCCGCGCGTCGCCGCCAAGCTCGCCGCCGGCGAGCCGGTGCTGATCGTTGCCTTCGGCTCGTCCTCCACCGCCGGCTTCGGCTCGACCGCGCCGGAATACACCTACCCGAACCGGTTGGCGGCGCAGCTGCATCGCGCCTACCCCAGCGCCGACATTACCGTGGCCAATCGCGGCCAGGGTGGCGAGGACGCGCCGGAAATGATGGCGCGGCTGCAGACCTCGGTCATCGACATGAAGCCCGACCTGGTGATCTGGCAGGTCGGCACCAACGCCGTGCTGCGCAACCTCGATCCCGGCGACACCGCCAGGATGGTGGAAGAGGGGATCGCCAAGATTCAGGCCATCGGCGCCGATCTCGTGCTGGTTGATCCGCAATATTCGCCGGCGGTGAACGCCAAGCCGGAGAGCGCCAGCAAGATGATCTCGCTGCTCAACAAGGTCGCCACATTGCGCCATGTCGGGATTTTCCCGCGCTTCGAAGTGATGCGCGAATGGCATGAAGGCCAGTCGATGGCGTTCGACAGTTTCGTGATCGCCGACGGACTGCACATGAACGACTGGGGCTATGCCTGCTTCGCGCAACTGCTCGGCGACAACATCATCAAGTCGGTCGGCCAGGTCAAACTCGGCGTCAACGTGCCGTCGAACGTGCAGGCGATGAAGCCGATGTGAGGCGGCGCTGCTGCCGTCATTGCGAGCGAAGCGAAGCAATCCAGAAGCTGTAAGCAAGGCTGGATTGCTTCGTCGCTATGCTCCTCGCAATGACGATAGCGCTCACGCCTTCTTCAGCGCCGCTTCCATATCCTCGATCAGATCATCCTTGTGTTCGAGACCGGCGGAGAAGCGCACAAAGCCTTCGCTGATACCGAGTTCGAGGCGCGCCTCGATCGGCAGGCGCTGATGCGTCGTGGTTGCGGGATGCGTCACGAGGCTCTTGGAATCGCCGAGGTTGTTCGAGATTCGCGACAGTTTCAGTTCGTTGAGGAAGCGGAATGCCGCGGCCTTGCCGCCCTTGACCTCGAAGCCGATCAGCGTCGAGCCGGCGCGCATCTGCTTCTTCACGGTGCCCGCCTGCGGATGATCGGCGCGGCCGGGATAGATCAGCCGCGAGATTTTCGGATGTTTTGCGAGCACGTCGGCGATGGCCGCCGCGGTCTCGGTCTGCTGCTTGACGCGGATCGCCAGCGTCTCGAGGCCCTTTACCAGAATCCAGGCGTTGAACGGCGAGATCGCCGGGCCGGTCTGACGCAGGAAGTTATGGATGTGTTCGCCGATGAAGTCCTGCGACGCCAGGATGATGCCGCCGAGGCATCGTCCTTGCCCGTCGATGTGCTTCGTGGCCGAATACACCACCACGTCGGCGCCGAGCGCCAGCGGGCTCTGCCAGATCGGTGTCGCGAACACGTTGTCGACGATCAGTCGCGCGTTGCCGGCGTGCGCGATCTCGGCGATGGCGCCGATGTCGAGCACGTCCAGCGTCGGGTTGGTCGGGCTTTCCAGGAAACAGGTCTTGGTGTTGGGGCGCATCGCCTTCTGCCACTGGTCGAGATCGAGGCCGTCGACCAGCGTGAAGTCGATGCCGTATCGCGGCAGCAGATCCTCGACCACGTAGCGGCACGAGCCGAACAGCGCCTTGGCGGCCACGACATGGTCGCCGGCGCGCAGCGGCGCCAGGATCGCGGTAGTCACGGCGGCCATGCCGGTGGCGGTGGCGCGGCCGGCCTCGGCGCCTTCGAGGTCGATCATGCGGCTTTCGAACATCGAGGTGTTCGGATTGGAGAACCGCGAATAGATGAAGCCGGGATCCTCGCCCTTGAAGCGCGCCTCGCACAATTCGGCGGTCTCGTAGACAAAGCCCTGCGTCAGGAACAGGGCTTCGGAGGTCTCGCCGAATTGCGAGCGCAGCATGCCGGAATGGACCAATCGGGTTTCCGGGCGATAATGGGCGGTGGGCGACTTCGTCTCAGACATGTGACCTCCAGTCATGGCCATAAAAACAGCCACAAAAAAACCGGCCTGGACAAACGTCCAACAGCCGGGATCACACGTGTCCCCGGCCTGTTTAGCGACTTGTTTAACGTGGCTGCAAGCCGGCCGGCTCAAATCACCACGGGATAAGTCATGCTCATATTCCCGACCGCCCTTTCCGTCAAGCCGGGGGTGGGATAACCGATAAAATTGCGTTTTTCCGGCGTTTCAGCGCCGCAGCGCGACAAGGATGAGTTCAGTGCCGTTCACGCTTGCGCCCGATGCCGATGGTATTCTGCCCGACCGCATGATTGCGGCGATGGCCGATGCCGGCCTGATCCTGCCGGCCTATCCGTTCGTCGAAAGCCAGATCCAGCCGGCCAGCCTCGATCTGCGGCTCGGCGACATCGCCTACCGCGTCCGCGCCAGCTTTCTGCCGGGGCCGAACACAACGGTGGCCGAACGCATCGATGAGCTGAAGCTGCACGAGATCGACCTGTCCGACGGCGCGGTGCTGGAAACCAACTGCGTCTACATCGTGCCGCTGATCGAGAGCCTTGCGCTGCCGCCGTCGATCTTCGCCTCGGCCAATCCGAAAAGCTCCACCGGCCGGCTCGACGTCTTCACCCGCGTCATTGCCGACGGCACCCGCCGCTTCGACGTGATCGGCGCCGGCTATCACGGCCCGCTCTATGCCGAGATCAGCCCGAAGACGTTTCCGGTGCTGCTGCGCGAAGGCTCGCGGCTGTCGCAGGTGCGGTTTCGCGTCGGCGACGCCGTTCTCGACAACGACGCGCTGGAAGACCTGCACGCGCTGGAGCGGCTGGTCGACAGCGACGAGGCCGACCTCAACAACGGCCTAGCGCTGTCCGTCGATCTGTCCGGCGAAAACGCCTCGGGCTTCGTCGGCTATCGCGCCAAGCGCCACACCGGCGTCGTCGATATCGATCGCCGCGCCGGCTATGCGGTCGGCGAGTTCTGGGAGCCGATTGCCGCGCGCCCGGACGGCACGCTGATCCTCGATCCCGGCGAGTTCTACATTCTCGCCTCCAAGGAAGCCGTGCAGGTGCCGCCGGACTACGCTGCCGAGATGGTGCCGTTCGATCCCCTGGTCGGCGAATTCCGCGTGCACTATGCCGGCTTCTTCGACCCCGGCTTCGGCTATGCCGGCGCCGGTGGCAAGGGTTCGCGCGCGGTGCTGGAAGTGCGCTCCCGCGAAGTGCCGTTCATTCTCGAGCACGGCCAGATCGTCGGCCGCCTCGTCTATGAGAAAATGCTGTCGCGTCCCGACGCACTCTACGGCCAGCGCATCGGCTCGAACTATCAGGGCCAGAACCTGAAACTGTCGAAGCATTTTCGGGTCTGAACGCAGCTGCCTGAGCGGGATCGGCTTACGCCGTCCTGCGGTTGCCTCGGGCGCATCCTCTCCCATCCGGCAGCCACACTGACCTATTGGGAACCTGCATTGACAGTTTGAAGCAATTGTCTGGGCGAGTTGTTAGGCGTAGCGTTTGTGCCGACTGGCCGCAGGTGGCGATGAACGCCGACGGCTCACCCGCGAAGTCCGTGTTTCGATCGCTAGAGGCGCTGAGTAATGCGCGGCGAGATTCGTGACATCAAGTCCGCCAAAAACTCCGAGCCTCCGCGCGGCGCAACGCCGCGCCGTCTCGCGGCGATCGTCGTCGGCGACATTTCCGGTTACAGCCGCCTTATGGAGTTGGACGAAGAAGGAACGCATGCGCGTGTGAAGCGGATCGAGCGCGAACTGATCGAGCCAACCATCGCGGAGCACGACGGCAGGCTCGTCAAAACCACGGGCGATGGCTTCATTGCGATTTTCGACAGTCCCGTGGAAGCCGTCCGATGCGGTATCGTTATCCAGCAAAGCATGATCGGGCGGAACGCGTCGCAGCCAAAGAACTTTTGGATCTCGTATCGAATTGGCGTCAATCTCGGTGACGTCATCATTGAACAAGACGACGTCTACGGGGACGGCGTCAACATCGCGGCGCGCCTGGAGGGCATTGCCGATCCGGGGCAGGTCTACATCTCGGGAGGCGTTTACGAGCAGATCAAGCACAAGCTTGTTTGCGGCTATCAATCGCTCGGAGATCGCAAAATAAAGAACATCACCGACCCGGTGCGAGTTTACCGGGTGCTTCCTGATCCGGCCGCCTTCAACAAGGCCCGGAAGCGGCGTGAGAATTTCCTGATTGCATTGTTGGGCGTCGCCTTGCTGGCCCTTGCGGGCGGTGCTCTCTGGTACTTTGTCAATATCATTCAACCGCGCGGCAAAGTGGGCGATCAGGCGCTAGCCCCCATTTCGAATCCGGCAGAGGCGCCGAAGAAGCTTCCGTCACCGGCGCCCACCGCCCAACAAGCGGCGCCTCAACCGCAGCCTGCGCCCCTTGTGGCGCCTGCCACGCCGCCCATAACACCGCCGTCTGTCAGGGAACCCGAAATGGTCGCGCTTCGTGGTGGGAGCTTCGCGATGGGCAGCAACGACGATATTTCAGAAAAGCCGATACATCAGGTCACGATCAAGCCGTTTGCGATGAGCAAATACCCGATCACGGTTCGCGAATGGAATGAGTGTGCCGCTGCCAAGGCATGCGGCTTCGTGGCGTCGGGTAAAGACGATGCGCCTGTTACGAATGTGAGCTGGAGCGATGCAAAACAGTTTGTCGCCTGGCTCGCAGGCGTGACGCGAAAGGCTTACCGACTCCCGACCGAAGCCGAATGGGAATATGCCGCGCGCGGCGGCACGCAAACGAAGTACTGGTGGGGCGACCAGTTCCAGTCCGGCATGGCCAATTGCAAGAACTGCACTGACATCGCTGCCGCCGAACAGCCGGTCAAGATCGGCAGCTTCAAGCCAAATCCGTTTGGACTCTACGATATGGGCGGCGGCATCGATCAGTGGGTGGAGGACTGTGGCCACAAGAACTATCAGGGGGCCCCGCTGGACGGCTCGGCGTGGGTCGAGAGTGACTGCGTTTCGCACGTCATTCGGTCCGGCTCATGGAAAAATGACGCGCGTTATGTCCGTCCGGCTAACCGCGATAGTTACGACACCAACGTGCGATATCCGACCCATGGCTTCCGCGTGGCTATTTCGCCCTAGGCCCGGCCTCAGAATTGGATGCGTCATGAAGATCACCCGGCTGATCGTTCTGTCCGCGGCGCTGACCTCCCTGCCATTTGCAGTCCACGCCCAGGGCAAACCAGCGCCGAAGGATGCGGTTCTGTATTTCGTCTGGCCGCAGGATGGCGCGACGATCAAAGGGGGGTTCTGGTGTCGTTTCGGTCTGCGCAACATGGGGGTGACTCACGCGGGCGATAATTTTCAGAACAGTGGCCACCATCATCTGCTGATTGATGTGGCCGACCCACTCGACCCAAAAGAGCCGATCCCTCAGGACAAGTCCCATCTTCATTTCGGGGCGGGTCAGACCGAGGCGCGCATCGAATTGCCACCCGGCAAGCATACGCTCCAGCTCGTGCTCGGCGATGGCGGCCATTATCCCTTCAGCCCGCCGGTCATCTCGGACAAGATCACCGTCAAGATCAAATAAGTGCGGCTGTAATTGATATTACTTTATAATTTTTCCGACGCACGTTTGGTTGTTCGCGAAACTCCTCTGTCTTTATTGGTGGTCGTTAAATTCGCGAAATCACGGCGACAGGGCCGCCGCCCGGTGGACCCTGATGCTCGGCGCCTCCGGATACAAAAACTGCCGGACAGCCGATCACCCCCGCGATCACCCCGCCAACGGCAGCGCGAGCGTGGCGGGTGGCCGAGATATCGGTATCGTCCAGCATGGTGTGACGCCAGCCGCGCACCATGCCGTCGGGGGCAGGATCGGCCTTAGCCAGTACGTTGATGATTCTCGATGCGTCGATCATCGTCCCGTCGGCGGCACAACCTCCGACACGACTCAAAGCTGCAATCACAGCGGGCACGTCGATCGCGTCCTGCATCACCGCATGCGCGATGATGCTATCCCCGGTAGCCTCCTCGGAATTGCCCAGCACGATAACAATATTGTTCTTCAATTCGATTCCAGCCGACGCTGAAGCAACCCCGGAGGATAGCGACCAATCCAGCAGCACGGCCTCATCGGGAACGGGGGCTGTGATCTCGCCCATGGCAACCGCGACGCCAAGCGCAGAGGCACCGCGAGAATAAGCCATCGACTTATACGCCGTTTCTGTCACCGGCTCGTGGCCGGCGCGGCGCGCCGCCTGAACCCTGTCGGCAGTCAGAAGCGGGCATTTCACCTGCACCCAATGCACGTCCTCGGCAGACGATATGCCGGCATTCAGCATCGCCGCCTTGACGGCAGCGGTGGTCGCATCGATTTGCGGTGCGCGCCCGATCTCGTGAGGCAGAAAATCACGGGTCGCAGCGATACCGATCGCGAGGCGCTTACTGACAGCTCGCCCATTGCTCTGGCGGAATGCGGCTGGCGTGGGCACGCGAGCGAAGATGGCGGCGTGCGGACTCAAGATACCCTCGGTACCGCCGGACACGACAATGGCAACGCGGTGCTCCACCTCAACGGGGGTGCTGCGCAGGTAAGGAGCCAGCGTCGTCGCAATGGCGGTGCAGGTGTACTCGCGGGTGAAATCGTTCACGCCGCCGTTGCCTTCGGTCTTGACCAGGATTGCCACGATATGGAGCGGATCAAGCGCGCCTTCCTCGATCAGGCTGGTGAGCCCGGTGAGATCGGCGGGTCCTGCCATGGCGATGCGGAAGATATCGGTACGATAGGGCATGTAAGTCACTCGTGGTTAGATCTGGTGCCAGAACACGATGCGCCTTTCCAGAAATTCGAGCGCATAGAACATCGCAATCCCGATCAGCGCTGCGGCACCGATCGCCTGGAACACCGTGGCGGTTTCAAGATGGGCCGAGGAAATCACGATCAGATAGCCGAGCCCGTGTTCGGCACCCACGAACTCTCCGACGATGGCGCCGACGATGGCCAGCGACGACGAAATCTTCAGCGCGGAGAAGAAGTACGGCAGGCAATATGGCACGCGCAGCTTGCGAAATATCTGCGACTGGTCTGCGCGCATGGTGCGGAACAGATCCTGAAAATCGGCTTCCGGCGCCTTGAGTCCTTTGACAGTATTCACCAGTACCGGAAAAAACGAAATCAGCGTCGCGGCCGCGACCTTCGACCACCAACCGGTGCCGAGCCACAGCACCAGCAGCGGCGCGATCGCGACGATCGGCGTGGTTTTCAGGGTGATGGCCAGTGGAAACAGGCCTTGTTCAATTATTCTGAACCGGACGAACAGGACGGCACCGGCAAATGCCAGCGTGCTTGCAATGACGAAGCCGCACAACGCTTCGCCGGCCGTGTAGCCGATCTCGATCAACAGAGATTTTTCAAGGCTACGGACAATGACCAGCGGGGACGGCAGGAGGTATTCCGGAATCGCTGCGGCGATCACCAGTGCCTGCCACGCCAGCACAAGACCGAAAAAGAAACCGCAGGGCACCAGAATCGCACGATTCATGACGGCTTCGCCGCAGTTCGAGTTGCGCCGAGGGTCCGTGCGAATTCGGTATCCGCAGGATCGCGCGGATGCGGCAGCTGCACCGTGATGACGTCAAGCAAACGTGCCGGCCGCGCGCTCAGCACTATGATGCTGTCGGACATGGCGACCGCCTCCGGTATAGAGTGGGTGACCATGATGATCGCTTTGATCCGCGTCGCGCCAGAATGCCAGATCGATAGCAGTTGCTCGTTCAAGGTTTCGCGGGTGAATTCGTCCAGCGCGCCGAATGGCTCATCCAGCAAGAGGATATCAGGGGCCGACATCAGCGTGCGCGCGAGTGCCACGCGCTGTTGCATGCCGCCGGAAAGCTGGTGTGGATACGTGTCGACAAAATCCGAAAGCCCGACCAGCTGCAACAGATTGAGTGCCTGTATACGTTCGGATCGGCCGACCGTGCCAGGACTGCGCAGCGCAATCTCCGCCGGCAGTACAATGTTTTGAAGCGCGGTCCGCCACGGCAGCAGCAACGGCTTCTGGAACATCAGGCCGACCTGCATCGCTGCGGCGACGCCAGACGGCTGTCCCGCGATGGTCAGCGATCCGCTGGCGATGGGCACCAGCCCGGCAATCGCGCGCAGCAGGCTGGACTTGCCGCATCCGCTGGGGCCCAGCAGGGACACGAATTCACCGCTCGCGACGGAGAACGAAATCGGACCTGCCGCATCGATCTCGCCAAATCTGATCCGAACGTCGTCGACGACGACCAGAGCGCCGCTTTTACTGGCGAGGCTCGTGACCGCGGGTATATTCACATCATGCATCGCCACGTTGACGCGATTCACTTCGGCAGATCGTCATTGGTGAAAGCCTTGCTCACCTCGACGCCGGTCTTCTGAAAGCCGGCTTCGAGCAGCATCTTCTGCAAGTCTTCCCAGTCAGCCCGTTGGGAGACCCCGATCGGGGCCGATCCGGCTTTGATCAGCGGAATGCTGGCCTTCATCATGGCCAGTTCATGGGCGTAGTCGAGCTTGTTGCCGAACTTGACCGTCGTGCGCGCCGCCGCGTCGGCATCGGCAACCGCGTCAGACCAGCCATGAATGGTCGCGGCGACGAATTTCTTGACCAGCTCGGGCTGCTCCTTGAGCATGCGCTCGGTGGTGAACAGCGTGTCCGCATACATGCGTACACCGTAGTCGACCGGTTTGATGACCGAGACATCAAAGCCCTTTTCCTCGGCTGCGATGACCTCGTTGATCACATAACCCGGCCACACATCGACTTGCCCGGTCAGTAGCGGCGACAAATCGAATTTGACCGGCACCTCATGAAGCGCGCCTTTATCGACATTCGCGCTCTTCAGAATGGCCCGATAGATCAGTTCTTCGCTGCCGCCGATCTTGAGACCGATGTTGCGCCCGCCAAATTCAGTGGCCTTTGTAATGCCGGATTTCTTGAGCGCAAACAGAACGAACGGGCTCTCGCGATAGATCACGGCGAGCGCCACCACAGGAACACCCTTGCTCCGCGCGATCAATATCTGGTCCGCACCGGTGACACCGAATTGCTCGCTGCCACCGGCCACCATTTGCACCGCAGGAAAATCCGGGCCACCAGGCTGGATCGAGACGTCGAGTCCGGCGGAGCTGTAATAGCCTTTGTCCTTGGCAACATAGTAGCCGGCAAACTGCGCCTGGTTCAGCCACTTCAACCGTAACGTCACGGACTCCGCTGCGTGGCTCAGCGCGGTGCCCGCAAGGAGTATTCCAATCGACGCCAGCAATTTGATGAAAGGCCGCATGATGTGCTCTCTCCCTGCTCATCTGAAGGAGTCCATCAATAGTGAAGCGGCGACGCGGACCCATAGCGCAAAAAACAGCGCGTGATGATGCCCAAATCAGAGCGATGCGGTTTCCTTCAGCAGCGCCCGGAGATCCTCGCAGAATGAAGCCGCGCTAGGCGGCAGCACGCGACCGCGGCGGGTTGCCAACATCAGGCTGGCTTTCGACAGCTCGGGATCGGCCAGCGGCTTCGCGATCAGATCCCCTTTCACTTCGGCGACCGGCCCGACGCGAAACTGAAAGCAGATGGCGTTGCTGGTACGGACATATTGCTTCATTACCTCGACCATATTGGTGACGAGAACCGGCGCAAGCTGCAGCGAACTTTTCGCCAGGCTGGTTTCGATGAGCGAACGGCCGGCGAGCGCGTCATCCGCCAGAACGATCGGAAAATCCTGGCAGTCGCGCAATTGCACCTGCAGACGTGCGGCGAGCGGGTGATCCGGATGCATCAGGGCGCAGAAGGATTTGGGTGCGGCTGCCAGCACGACGACGTCGGGATGGTCCGGACGTTCGTGAGTGAGGATCATATCGACACGGTCTTCCAGAAGATCAGACAGCAACGTGCGGGGGACGCCGACCGAAACCGTGAAGCGGACGCCCGCATGCTTGCGCTGGAAGGCGGCGACGACACCCGGAACAAGATCGACGGCGGCCGACTCGGCGGCCGCGATCGCGACGTGGCCGCTCATCAGACCCTGGAGCCCCTGGATCTGATCGCCAAACCGATCGAGATCGCTCAGGGTTCGGCGCACATGAGCCGCAAAGGCCTCGCCCGCCGCCGTCAGGCGCACCCCGCTCTGCAACCGGTCGAAAAGGATCGTGCCGAGCTCCTGCTCCAGATCGAGAACGCGTCGATTGAGCGCGGAAGACGCGATCCGCAAAGCCTTGGCCGCGCTGCGGATCGAACCATGGCGGATGATGGCGTCGAAGTAGACATAGAGCCGCGGTGGGCGAATACGGCGGACCGGGCCAACCGAACGCTTTCCGTGATGCTTTTGTTCGCCGGACGCCGTTCGATGGGATGGATCAGCAGGCATCTTTTCGATCCCAGTTGATGGCCGATTTTGGCAGTTTTCTAGCAAGAATTGGACCGTCAAACCGGGCTGCGATAGTCGATGGCCTTACGGTCATGAAATCCGACCAGGCCCATCGACGCCATTTCACCGCAGGGAACAGAGGTGCGACTTGAATAAGCGCTTGAGTGAGTTCGCAGTTTTGTTCTGAATGGTGGGAATATGGCGCACCCGACACGATTCGAACGTGTGACCTTTGCCTTCGGAGGGCAACGCTCTATCCAGCTGAGCTACGGGTGCGTAAGGCTCATTTAGCCGATTGCCCCGGCGGCGGCAACGCCCGGAATGGCCGGAAAAGCGTGAAAATGGCTCGACTGGAGCGCGCGGCACCCTCTTCAGGCGGCGATCGCAGATGTGTCGGCTGCCGGGTGCACCACAACAGCATGTGGCGCTGCGCCGCGGGTGTGGCGAGTATTCCGAGGGGCAAGGGCGCTGGCCTGCCCCTCCTGGTTGCCCGCCGGGGGGGCGGTCCTAACAAGCGGCGCAGCTGGACCAGGTCGGCAGCGAGCGGGGCGCGATCCCTCTGAGAGATTCGTGAGGCAAGGCCCTCAATCAATTCGCGGCGTCTTCAGTTCTCGCCGACCACTGCCGTCGGGGAATCGTCTTGCCCGGGATCGCCGCACAGTTGCGGATTTCATGACTAGTCTACGTTTTGCACCACGCTAGAGATTGGGCGAGCACTACTTGTCTTGACGCTTGCGCTGCAGACGAAGAGCGTTTCGGATAAAATGGCCGTAGGCAACGCTCTATCGCGGACTTTCGTTTTCAGGATGGTCGCGCCCTGGGGCGCTAAGGCTCGTCATTCGTTGGAATGCCGAGCGTGGCTCAGCATGTTCCTCGCTGAGGTTTCATCTGGCCATCGTGATCCGCTTGGGCCGTCTGAACAGCAGATGCTTCATTCCGGAGAAACAGTCTGGCGCAGAGGTTGCGCAGCCAGCGATTGGCCATGTCGTGATGGTAGCGCGCATGCCAGTGCTGCTTCACCGAGAACTCCGGGATCGGAAACGGGCAAGCATGCACGTGGAGCCCGCCAAGTGCTGCCAGCGTCGCTCCAATATGCCGCGGCAGTGTCACGATCAGATCGGAGGCAGCAAGAATGCCAGTCAGTCCGAGGAAGCCGGGCAGTTGCAGCATCACGCGGCGCTCGATGCCGAACTGCTTCACTGCTTCCTCCAGCAATTGCTGGCCGGTGCCGGAGACAATGCCGATATGTTCTTCAGCCTGATACTGGGCAAGGGTGAGCGACGCGCCGATCCGGGGATGCTGCGGGCCGGTCAGGCAGATGAAATCCTGCCGGAACAGGGTCTGCTGATAGAAGCCGGTCTCCAGGCTCGGAATCAGTCCGAGCGCCAAGTCGGCCTCACCGGCTTGAAGGGCTTGGGGCATGAACTCGTCGATGCGCGCGGCCTCGATCGCCACGCCGGGCGCCGCCTTGCGCACCGCGGCGAAGATCCGCGGCAGCAGGGTGATGTGACTCGCATCGGTCATGCAGATGCGGAACTTGCGGCTGGCGGAGGCCGGATCGAACGCAGCCTCCATCTCGCAGACGTGCCGGACCATATGCAGCACGTCGCGGACCGGCCCGATTAAAGCGTCGGCGCGCGAGGTCGGCAGCATGCCGTCGCTGGTGCGCACGAACAGCGGATCCCCAAATTGTTGCCGCAGTTTGCCGAGGCCGATCGAAATGGTGGGCTGGCTCAGACCCAACTCCTCGGCGGCGCGGGTGACATGGCGGTTGGCATGCATCGCGTCGAAGATGCGCAGCAGACGAAGATCGATCTGTTCGAGGCGAAGCATCCAAATACCATTATTAAATTTCACAATGATGAATATTGATGTCATTGCATAGCCGAAAAGAGATGTCCTTCCTAGTGTTCGCCCGTTGCCTGGCAATGACCGGCACATGGGAGCGACGCACTTGAAGGTTGGGATCATTGGCGCTGGCGCGCTCGGTTCGGCGATCGGCGGCACGCTGGCGGAAGCCGGCCATGACGTCCTGCTCGTCAACCGCAACCGCGCCCATGTGGACGCCATCAATAGCCACGGCCTGACCATGCGTGCCGACGGCAAGGACCGCGTGGTGCCGGTCCGCGCGGCGATCCCGGCCGAGGCGGGCAAAACGGTCGATCTGGTGATCGTGTTGGTTAAATCCTTCCACACAGCCGAGGCGGTCAAGGCCGCCATCGGGCTGATCGGTCCGGATACCACGGTGCTGTCGCTGCAGAACGGGCTTGGCCACGAGGTCGTGCTGGCCGACCTGGTGGGACGCGACAGGGTGATCGCTGGCAAGACCTATGTCGGCGGCGTCATGGTCGCCCCTGGACATGTCATCGCCGGCGTTGCCGGCAAGGAAACCATTATCGGCGAACTCGACGGCCGGATCACGCCGCGCATCGAACGCATCGCCGCAGCATTTTCGGCCGCGGGCATGCCGCTGGTTGTCAGCCGCAACATCATCGGCGCCATGTGGGACAAGCTTCTCGTTAATGTCGCGACCGGCGCGCTGAGCGGCATCACGCGGCTTGCCTATGGCGAACTCTACGCCATGCCGGAAATCGAAATAGCCGCGACCGCCGCGGTGGCGGAAGCAATCGCGGTGGCCCGGGCCAGCGGCATCGCGCTGGAAACCATTCATCCGCATGATGCATGGGTGAAGGCCGCCAGCGGCCTGCCCCCGGAGTTCAAGGCGTCGATGCTGCAGAGCCTCGAAAAGGGCTCGGTGACCGAAGTCGACTTCATCAACGGCGCCGTGGTGCACGCGGGCACCCGGACAGGTGTGCCGACGCCGGTCAATGCGACGCTGGTCGCCTGTGTGAAGGGCATCGAGCGCGCGGCGCTCTGTGCGACCGGGAGGTAACGATGGAAAGGGTTCATCCAAACAAGGCCTATCTCGAGCACGTCGCCTTCAAGGTGAAGGATATTCAATGGCACATCCGCTTCTTCCGCGAGGTGCTGGGCATGACGTTGCGCGATGTCGATGGCGATGCAGAATCGCCGCGCCAGGTCTGGACCTTCGGCGGGTTGCAATTGATGGCCGACCCCAATTTCGAGGGCCCTGAGGGGCGCTTCGCCCATCTCGGCCTGATGTGCGAGGACGTCGATGCGGCCATCGCGGCGGCGCAGGGTTTTGGCGTCTCGCATCTCGACAAGGGGGCCAACTGGCTCGTGCTGCCGGACGGTCTGATCGTCGAACTTCTTGCGGCCAGCCCCGGCGCCGTCAAGGCGGCGCTCGCCGTCAATCCACGCGCATAGGAAGCGGCTCATGATACAAGCTAAGCAACCGCAAGAACGCTACTACGACGACGTCAAGCTCGGCGACGAGGGCGTGACCCCGGAAGTCACGGTGACCAAGGAGATGATCCGCGCCTATGCGGACCTCACCGGCGATCACACGCCCGTCCATGTAGATGAAGAGTTCGCCAAGGCGTCGCATTTCGGCGGCATCGTTGCGCACGGGCTGTTCGGCTTGTCGCTGGCGGATGGGCTGAAGACCCAAGGTTCGCTACAATTCCCACCGGGCGCATCGCTGGGCTGGAACTGGGATTTCCTCAAACCGATCCGCGCCGGCGACCGGCTGCATGTAAAATATCGCATCGGCAGTATGCGCATCACCCGAAAGACCGGCTGGGGCATCGTCAACCTGGCGTCCGAACTGATCAACCAGGAAGGCGAGGTGGTGCAGAAGGGCGAGCACAAGCTGATGATCCTGCGACGGCCCGACGCCGAACTGGGAGCGCCGTCATGAGCGCGCCGAAGGCTATCCAGCCGCTGCCGCTGACCGGCATCCGCGTCATCGACTACAGCCATTTCCTGGCCGGGCCGCATATGTCACGCTGCCTCTCGGCGATGGGCGCCGAGGTCATCAAGGTCGAGCGGCCCAAGGAGGGCGACGCCGGCCGCGCCCATGGTTACTTCAAGGATGGCCAGTCCGGCTACTTCCTGCAGCAAAACATGGGCAAGCAGGGCCTGTGCATTGATCTGAAGGACAGTCGCGGGCTCGCGATGCTGCAGGAGCTCGTCAAGACTGCCGACGTATTCGTCGAGAATTATAGGCCCGGCGCGTTGGACAAGCTCGGCCTCGGCTATGCCGCGCTGTCAAAACTCAATCCGCATCTCGTCTATTGTTCTGTGTCGGCCTATGGGCATACCGGACCGGATGCGGCGAAGGCCGGGTTCGGGCTGATCGCAGAGGCCAAATCCGGCGCGATGGCCCAGGTCGGTAATCCCGGCGAAGCACCGCCGCTGCTGCGGATGCCGATCGCCGACATGTATACAGGCGTGCATGGTGTGGCGGCGATCTGTGCGGCGCTAGTCGGGCGTGCAACCAGCGGCAAGGGCCAGCACATCGACCTCGCACTGTATGACTGCATGGTTTCGATGCATGACTACGCGGTGCAGCGCTATACGCTCAGCGATGGCACCGACCTGCCGCGGCAGACTGGCTCGGGCCAGCCGGACTCCCCCATCTACGGCGTGTTCTCAGGGAGCGACGGCTATCTCGTGATCGCCGCGCAAGTGGATCAGGCTTGGAACCGGCTTGCCCAGTTGATCGGCGGCGATGAACTGGCGAGCGACCCGCGCTTCGCCCAGCCGGCCGGCCGCGCGCAGAACTATGCCGAGGCAACCCGCATTGTAGAAGGCTGGACCAAGGGGCAGACGGTGAAGCAATGCCTTGCGGCGCTCGACGCCGCGGAAGTCCCCTGTTCGGCGGTGCAGACCATCGACCAGGTGCTTGCGGATCCGCAGATCCATGCCCGCAACATGGTGATCGAGCAGGACCATCCAGTGCTCGGCAAGGTCAGGTTGCCGAACCTGCCGTTCCGCTTTTCCGATTGCAACACCACGCCCAAAATGCCCGCACCTTTGCTGGGACAACACAACCGCTCCATCGCGGCGTCGCTCGGCTACTCCGAGGCTGACATCGACACGATGGTCAGGGACGGCGTGCTCTATGCCGAAAAGGCAGCGCTGCCATGAAGCTCGGCCGCCGCAACGCTCTTCCGACCATGTCCCGTCAGGGAGTCCCGACATGACCGACCGCTATGCTGTGTTCGGCAATCCGCTGAGCCACACCAAGTCGCCGCTGATCCACATGACCTTCGCCCGGGAGACCGGCGAGGATATCGACTACGGCAAGATTGAAGCGCCGCTGGACGGCTTCGGCGCGAGTGTCGAAACGTTTCACGGCGCGGGCGGGCGCGGCATCAATATCACGGCTCCGTTCAAGCTCGAGGCCCACGCGCTGGCAACCCGGCGCATGCCGCGGGCGGAATATGCCGGCGCGGCGAACTGTCTGAAGTTCGAGGGTGACGAGGTCATCGCTGAGAATTTCGACGGTATCGGACTGGTGCGGGACATCCAGCATAATCTCGGCGTATCGCTCGCGGGCAAACGCGTGCTGATGCTCGGCGCCGGCGGCGCGGCGCGCGGCGCTGTGGTGCCGATCCTGGAAGCCGGACCCAGCCGGCTGACCATCGTCAACCGAACCCGCTCCAAGGCGGATGCGCTGCAACATCAATTCGCCCGCTTCGGCAAAGTCGACGTCAAGAACGGTGACGAAGTGGGTAGTTCAAATTACGATGTGGTCCTGAACGCAACATCGGCAAGTCTTCGCGGAGAACTGCCGCACTTCGCGGCAGGCGCGGTCGCCCCAGGAAGTCTGGTCTACGAGTTTGCTTACGGCAAGGGACTGACGCCGTTTCTGCAGTTTACCAGAACGGCCGGAGCAGGACAGATGGCTGATGGCGTCGGTATGCTGGTCGAGCAGGCTGCCGAGGCGTTTGAATGGTGGCGAGGGACGCGTCCCGACACCCGTCCGTTGATCGCCGATCTGACGATTCCGCTGCAGTGACGCCAAACGGCGATTGCAGCTACTGATTAAGTCCAAAAACAGATCCGGCAAGAGATCGGACGCAAGCGATGCAGAATTCGCGTTGCGACCACATGATGACAAGGGATGAGCGCCGGTGAACTACAAGCTCGATTTTGCGCCCGTCCTCGACGGGCTTCCAAGCCTGCTGTGGGGCTGTGCAGGAACGCTTGGCCTTGCGCTCGGCGGGATGGCGATCGCGATCGTGATCGGAATCGGCGGCGTGGTCTTGCGCGACTCCCATATCCGTCCGTTGCGCTTGCTGGTCATGGCGTTCGTCGAGCTGATCCGCAACACCCCGTTCCTGGTCCAGATCTACTTTATCTTCTTCGCATTGCCGCTGGCCGGCGTGCGTCTCAATCCGACGGTAACCGCGGTCATCGCCCTGGGCATCAACGGCGGCGCCTATGCCATCGAGATCATCCGTGGCGGCGTTCAGTCGATCAACAGGGGGCAGGTCGAAGCCGGCCTCGCTCTCGGCCTTCACAAGGCCGAGGTGTTCCGGCTGATCGTCCTGAAGCCGGCGCTGCGCGCGATCTATCCGTCGTTAACCAGTCAGTTCATTCTGCTGACGCTGACCACCAGCGTCGCCTCGGCAGTCTCCGCCTACGAACTGACCTCGGTGGCGCAGATCATCGAATCCAATTCATTCCGCAGCTTCGAGGTCTACGGCACCGTCACGCTGTTCTATTTCATCATGTCGTGGCTGATGATGCGATTCTTCAACGTCATCGCCAAGGTTTATTTCGATTACCCGATCAAGTAGGGAGCGGTTCCGTGGGCTTTGGTGAGTTCCTCTTTCTCCTGAAGGGCCTGCAGTGGACCCTGGCGCTGTCGGCGATTGGCTTCGTTTGCGGCGGCCTCGCCGGCCTTGCGGTGGCGTTGGCACGAACCTCGCGCTCCAGTGTGGTTGTCCATGTGACGACCGGCTATATCTCCCTGTTCCAGGGCACGCCGCTGCTAATGCAGCTGTTCGTCGTGTATTACGGCCTGGCGCTAGTCGGCCTCCGGCTCGATGCCTGGGTTGCCGTGGCCATTGGCTTTACCCTGCACGCCAGTGCCTATCTTGGCGAAATATGGCGTGGGTCGATCGAGGCAGTGCCGCGCGGGCAAACCGAGGCGGCCAAGGCGCTCGGCATCCGCTATGTCGCGCGGATGCGGGACGTTGTGCTTCCGCAGGCGTTCCGCATCTCGCTTCCTGCGACCATCGGATTCCTGGTTCAGCTCATCAAGGGCACGTCGCTGGCGGCGATCGTCGGCTTCACCGAGTTGACCCGCGCTGGAAGCATCGTCTCGAACCAGGTGTTCAAGCCGCTACTCGTGTTCGGCATCGTCGGCGCCCTCTATTTCCTGTTGTGCTGGCCGTTGTCGCTTTACGGGGCGCGGCTTGAGCGAAAGTTTGCGTCGTCCCAGCGCTGAGCGATCGTCGCAAAGGGTGAATTCTGGAAGTGCTGCAATCAAAAACTAAACGGAGGAGAAAACACCATGAGTGATTTTAACACTACCAAGCTGAATCGTCGTCACGTCCTGCTGGCCGGTGCTTCGCTGCTCGCGGCCACTGCATTCACCATCCGTCCCGCAGCCGCGCTGACGCCAACGGAGATCAAGGCCAAGGGCAAGCTGGTGGTCGGAATCCAGGGCGACAATCCGCCATGGGGCTTCGTCAATTCCAGCGGCAAGCAGGAGGGCTTCGATGCCGATATCGCCGAGCTTTTCGGCAAGGACCTCGGCGTGCCCGTCGAGTTCGTGCCGCTTGCGGTGGCAAACCGGATTCCGGCGCTGACCACGGGACGGGTCGATATCCTGTTCGCCACCATGGCCATGCTGCCGGAGCGTGCCAAGGTAGTGCAGTTCAGCAAGCCCTATGTCGCCAACACCATGGGTCTGGTCGCGGCCAAGGACACTGCGATTAAGAGCAATGCGGACATGGAAAAGTTCGTGATCGGGGTGCCGCGCTCCAGCGTGCAGGACACCCAGGTGACCAAGAACGCGCCGCCGAGCACGACGATCCGTCGCTTCGACGACGATGCGGCGACGATTCAGGCGCTGGTCTCCGGGCAGGTCCAAGCCGTGGGCTCGAACATGTTTTATACGGACCGCCTGAACCAGGCCAAGCCGGGCGCCTACGAGACCAAACTGGAGTTCACGCGGCTCTACAACGGCGCATGCACGCGGCAAGGCGAGAAGGAATTCAATGCCGCCGTCAACGCGTTCATCGAGAAGATCCGTGCCAATGGCGATTTGGCTAAGGTTACTCAGAAATGGATGAAGCAGGCTCCGGTGCAATTTCCCACCAGCGTTGAAGGCGTTCCCTTCGAAGCCACCTGATCGCAGCCAGAACCAGGACAGACCTTATGACGAGCCATGTCGATCCCGCCATTGCCGCTGCGTCCACGCCGATGATCGCGATGGAGAATGTTGAGAAATGGTATGGCTCGTTCCAGGTCCTGACGGACATCAACCTGTCGGTCCGCGCCGGCGAAAAAATCGTGCTGTGCGGACCGTCGGGATCAGGCAAATCGACGTTGATCCGCTGCATCAACCATCTCGAGGGTTATTCGCGCGGCCGCATTCTGGTGGATGGCATCCTCGTCGGCGACGACCCGAAGACCATCGACGCGGTGCGCCGCGAGGTCGGCATGGTGTTTCAGCAGTTCAACCTGTTTCCGCACATGACCGTGCTTGCCAACTGCATGCTGGCCCCGATGCGGGTGCGGGGAACCAGCAAGGTCGACGCGGAAGGAATAGCCCGGCGGCTGCTCGAACGAGTGAAGATTCTTGACCAGGCCGACAAATATCCGGCGCAACTGTCCGGCGGACAGCAGCAGCGCGTTGCGATCGCCCGCGCGCTGTGCATGGAGCCCAAGGTGATGCTGTTCGACGAGCCCACCTCCGCGCTCGATCCCGAGATGGTGAAGGAGGTGCTCGACACCATGATCGGTCTGGCCGATGACGGGATGACCATGATCTGCGTTACCCACGAAATGGGCTTTGCCCGCCGAGTCGCCGATCGCGTCGTGTTCATGTCTGGCGGATCAATCGTCGAGGAGGCGCCGCCGGAAGAATTCTTCAAAAATCCCCAGCATGAGCGCACCCGAAAATTCCTCGGCGAGATTCTGCCGGGACACTAGCCTTGCACACCCAGACTGCTCGCTGCGACCCGGAGAAACTTATGAGCCGCCTCGTCTATGTCCTGAACGGTCCGAATCTAAATTTGCTCGGCAAGCGCCAGCCCCATATCTACGGCCATGAAACCCTCGCCGATGTCGAGGCCGAGTGCCGCAAGGTCGCCAAGGAGCATGCGCTGGATCTGCGCTTTCACCAGTCCAACCGTGAATACGAGATCATCGACTGGATTCACGAGGCCCGGGACGCCGCCGGCGGCATCGTTATCAACCCCGCCGCCTTCACCCACACGTCGGTTGCGATCCTCGACGCGCTGAACACCTTCGAGCCGCCGGTCATCGAAGTGCATATCTCGAACGTGCACAAGCGCGAGGCGTTCCGCCATCACTCCTACGTCTCGCTTCGCGCCGACGGCGTCATCGCCGGGCTCGGCACCCAGGGCTACACGCTAGCGATCCGCCGCATCGCTCACCTGATCGACGCCCGAAAGTAAAGTTCGGCAATGTCAATCAATCGAAGGCTAGATTGGGGCGGTTGCCCATCGAGCAACGCGGCGGCTGCGGGATGAACCTCGACGCCGATCGTTCGCTTAGTAGGCTGCGTCTGAGTCGACACGAATTCGCTATCCGAAGTCCTCGGTGCACGGGCATCTGAGGATAAACGGGTCGCAACCTATTGGCGATATCCATGGTCTCAAACATCGAACCTATAGCCCGAAAGATGGCCGAGCGAATCTGTCGGCGAAACGGGATGCCTGAGATTGACGTTCCCGGTTGGGTCGATCTGCATTGGCAGTGCGCTGCGGCGATGCTGGAGGCGGGCGTCATGGACGAGGAAGGGGAGTGGGTCCCCGAGAAGGATGTGCAGCGCGGGATCGAGGCATATCGGGAGCGGATAATTGGACGAAAGTAGCGGTATTGATCTTCTCGCCCTAGCGAGCAATCCCAGACTGCCGAAGCTCAGCTCGGCACAAGACCCTTCACCGCATTCGCGCGAGCTTGGGAAGTGATACGACCTTTTTTCGAGGAGCTGACTTATATTAGCGGATATTTCTCAGCGCAGGGTAATGAGGCACCAACAGTGTGGCCCGGTCGTGCCTATTGGTAAAATCGGGGCGTAAAATGCCGTTCTGATCGTCCGGAAACGTCGATTTCAATGGGATTTACGCCGCCTCGGTCTTGCCACGCTCCAGCTTCGGAGGGCAACGCTCTATCCAGCTGAGCTACGGGTGCGTAAGGCTCATTTAGCCGATTGCCCCGGCGGCGGCAACGCCCGGAATGGCCGGAAAAGCATGAAAATGGCTCGGCTGGAGAGCGCTGCGCCCTGCCAGGGCCGTGGTCTGTCGAGGCGCGACGGCTAACCTAGCTTGTCAACCGACCATGGCTTTCGGCACCTTCGCTCGACGTCAGGATCGTAGAAGAACAGGACATCTTCGGGGGGGGGCGTGCCAGCGCGCGAAGGGCCGCGTTGCTGGCAGCCGTGAGTCGCTATGCACGACGTTTGCCGCACATTTGGCCAATGAAAACTCGATTGGCCTGATGGGCTCCGAACGGGTTCGTCGCCATCCCCATCACCGCGCTTGATCCGCCCCTAGTGCAGCTTCTCCTGCGGTCCCCGCGCTTCTTGGGTCCGGGTCCCCATAGATTTGGACCGTTACGCTGCCTGGCTCGGCAAAGTTGACGTCATTTCGGCAATCTTTTGGAATTCACCTAAGAGCTCAGGCTGATATTGCGCCAGATATCTAGCCACCCGCTCGTTCGCGATCAGCTTTGTCAGATATCCTTTCACAACAGTGAGGTGGAGGTGATCTTGTCCGTAGGAGTCTTGGATCGACGTAATCGCCTCCTGTAGGCGCGTGAGCTCGCGCTCCATGCGGGCAATTGCCTCTGCAGTCATGCCTTTCAGCCGCTTCGGTGTCTTGGCATCGACCAATTGCGTCTGAGGCGTCCCGGCCAGGATCGCCGAAGATGGCCGATATTGAGCAGCGTGTTCAGGAGCTCTCGTCATTGATCAGAGAACTAAACTCTCAAGCGTGATCGCAGGCGAGCGTGAGCAACAGTTCTCGACGCGGCCGCTATCGAATATCTTGCGTTCCGGGTTGCGCAGAGGGGAATGGGCCGAGCAGTCGATTCGGAACGTCCCGCGCGAGAACTGAGCTCCCGCGCGCTGCGTGCTAAACGACAGACATCATGTCCTTGATGAGCGCGGTATCGGCAAACTCTACTAACTCGATTATTTTTCCGTCTTTGAATCGAAATGAGTCGAGAATGTCGGTGGTAACCGTTTTATTTCCGGGGATGAATCTGACTCTTATGCGGGAATGAACAGCAGCCCGGTCGCCGTCGATGGTAATGCTAATGATATCGCGATGGATGAAGTCGAAGGCTTTAACGAACCCAGTCATGGTCGTTCGAACGTCCTGATGACCCTGAGACCCCTGCAACTGCAAGCGTAGCCTTAGATCCTACAAGCTCGAACACGGCCTCGGGATGAAAGGCGGACATAAGGTCTTCGACGTTGCCCTTTTTGCGGGCGTTGTAGCTTTCTTCGATCAGGGCCTCAATGGCTTTACGGTCCGTCATAGTAAGCTCCCCTAAAGGCATTTACCGAGAAGGAGGATAGCACGGCGCGCAAAGCAGTATCTAATAACCGACCAAAATCTAAATAGTCTTCAGCAGCTCCAAGCTCCGGTCCGACTGGCACCAGAATCAAGCTTGCGGTGATCGCGTCACGCGTTGAGATGGCAAAGGTATCTTATGCGGGCCAGCCAGATATGTAGCTGAGAAGAGGATGTCGTGTGGCCCGGTCGTGCCTAGTCGCGCATCTGCCCACAAACAGAGTGAGGCACGCAAAAAATGCTACCAGCAAGGGGTTTGTGCACGGAGACCAGAAACTCACTCCAGCTTCGGGGGGCCGCGGTCCGTCGTCCTGAGGCAACGCTGTTTACTTCCGAGGCAATAGCGTGCCGAGCAAAACCATTTCGACGCCGCCCTCTTCGAGAATGATTCGCGAGCGCAGAAACGAGGTGCCCCATACCGCATCATCGAGCGCGGGTTCGGGAGATACCAATCGCGCAATGCCGGTTTGAACGATCGCCCGGGCGCAGTCGATGCACGGAAAAAACGTGCTTGCGATGGTCGCGCCATCAAGCACACGGCCCTGCCTCGCCGCCGCAAAGATTGCGTTGCGCTCGGCATGCTCCATCCAGACGAAGCGCCCGTCGCCTTCGTGGCGCCAGTCGAGATCGGCGACCCCGTTGGGAAACGTGTTGCAGGCCGCAATCGGTTCGCCGCCATCGCAGGTCAGGATGACGGCGCCGACCTGCCTGACCCGGTTGGGACTACTGGATGCCGCATGCAAGGCCAGATTGATCAGGGCGTCTAGTTCCAAACCCACCTCCATTGTCCTCCGCGTGAGGATCGGTCGATTTCGCACCGAAGCCTCTGCCTTTAAAGCAGGCCATGGTCGCGCGGCGGCTGCAACAAGGATTATCAACTGCGCAATTATTGGCGCCGTTCGAATTATTCGCACAATTCTCGCGAAATTTAACGCTGGCACGCACGCCAAGTTGCGTGGTTAGTTTCTGAGGATGGCTATAACCGGCGGCTCAAGCCCGCAAGTCGAGGGGTCCAAACCATGACATCCTTCAACCGTCGCGATGTGATCAAGGGCGCGCTGACAGCCGCAACGGCAGCTGGTATTGGGCCGATACTGAGCGTTGAAAGCTTCTCCCAGACAAAATCAGTGCTCAACCTGCAACTGGGCTGGCTGTCGTCGGGCAACCAGCTCGGCGAAGTCTGCGCCAAGGCACTGGGCTACTACGAGGCCGAAGGCATTGACCTGAAACTGCAGCCCGGAGGTCCTAACATCGACGGCGTGGCGGTGGTGGCCGCCGGCCGTTTTGAAGCCGGCCAAGTATCCTCAAGCCCGTCACTGATGCTTGCGGCGTCGCAGGACATCCCGATCAAATGCTTCGCCACCGGGGCTCAGGTGCACCCCTATACATTTTTCTCGCTGAAGAAGAACCCGGTGCGCGAACCGAAGGATCTGGTCGGCAAGAAGGTCGGCATCCAGTCCACCGGCGTGATCCTGCTCCGGGCGCTGCTGGCGAAGAACAAGATTGCCGATAAGGATGTCACGATCATCCCGATCGGCGCGGAAATGTCACCGCTGCTGACCGGACAGGTCGATGTTGTCACCGGCTGGCTGACCAACACCACAGCCTTGAAGGTGCTTGGCGATCAGCGCGTGGACATGCGCCTGTGGGACACCGGCGTGAAGCTCTACGCACTGCCCTATTACGCCACCGTCGACACCCTGACGAAGAAGCCCGAGGTGCTGGCGAAGTTCCTGCGCGCGACGTCCCAGGGCTGGGCCTTTGCGCGCGGAGAACCCGAGAAAGCAGTGGATCTTCTGGTCAAGGAATTTCCCAATCTCGACCGCGCCGACGAAATCGATGCAGCCAAGGTGATGCTGCAATATGCCTTCTCCGACAAGACCAAGGCTGAAGGCTGGGGCGCCATGGACCCCGCCGTTTGGCAGGACCAGATCGCGCTATACGCCGAGCTAGGCCAGTTCTCGAAGCGCGTGCCGAAGCTCGACGAGGTCATGACCCTCGACATCCTGAAGATGACCGCAGACACCCGCGTCAAGCTCGGTTGATGGAGGCATGTCCATGACCGCCCCCGCGATCGACTGCCACGGCGTCTCGGTCCGTTTCATGACCGAGCGCCGCACCGTCACCGCGCTCGAGGACGTGTCCTTCTCGGTGCAGCCGGGAGGTTTTACCAGCCTTCTCGGTCCGTCCGGCTGCGGCAAGTCCACGCTACTGCGGGTGGTCGCGGATCTGGTTGCGCCGTCTGAAGGACAGGCCTCGGTGCTGGGAACGACTCCGGAGGACGCGCGCAGGGCCCGGGCGTTCGGCTTCGTCTTCCAGGATGCGGCGCTGCTGCCATGGCGCACGGCATTGCAGAATGTGGAGCTGCCGCTTGAGGTCGGTGGACGGCGCGCGCTGGCGCCCGGTGCGGCGACACCGCGCGAACTGATGGCGCTGGTCGGCCTCGCGGGATGGGAAAACAGCTATCCTCACGAATTGTCCGGCGGCATGCGCCAGCGTGTCTCGATTGCGCGTGCGCTGCTCGGCGGGCCGCGCTTGTTGCTGATGGACGAGCCGTTCGGCGCGCTCGATGAAATCACCCGCGACCGCCTGAACGCGGAGCTCCGGCGCATCTGGGCCGAGACCGGCACGACGATCTTGTTCGTCACCCATTCCGTTTACGAGGCCGTCTTTCTCGCCGAGCATGTGCTGGTGCTGTCCGCCAATCCCGGTCGCGTCGCCGCATGGGAGAGAATCGACCTGCCGCGGGATCGTGACCTGACCATCCGTGACACCGCCGAGTTCGTTGCGATTGCCGCACGACTCCGCGCTCACCTGGGGAGCGTGCATTGACTGCCATCTCCAGCAACGACAGTCTTCTGACGTCGCGCGAGGTCAGCATCAAGGCCGCGGAGGACTCCTTTCGCGCCGAACAGCGCCGCGCGCGGATGCGGCGCCGTATGCTACCGGCGGCCGGGATCCTGGCGCTGATCGGCGCCTGGGCGGCGCTGGTTTACATCCTCAAGGTGCCGACCTTCGTGGCGCCATCGCCGCAACTCGTTGCGGCGACCCTGGTCAACAAATTCAATATCCTGATGGTGAACCTGTTACCGACCGCCATCGAGGCACTCTCCGGCTTTCTGCTCGGCAACCTCTCGGCGATCGTCATCGCCACGGTGTTTGTGCACAAGAAGTCGATGGAGCAGGCCTTCTTCCCTGTCGTAGTCCTGATCAACTCGATCCCCGTCGTCGCCAAGGCGCCGATCCTGGTGCTGCTGCTCGGCAATGGCATGGAGCCGAAGATCGCCATCGCCGCGCTGGTCTGCTTCTTCCCGACGCTGGTGAACATGGTGCGCGGGCTTGAATCGATCAACCCGCAGTCGCTGGAACTGATGAAGGTGCTGTCGGCCTCGAAGACCGAGATCTTCTTTAAGCTCCGGCTGTTGAACTCCGTGCCTTACCTGTTCTCGGCGCTGAAGATCGCCGCGTCGACGGCGGTGATCGGCGCCATCGTTGGCGAATGGATCGGCTCGACCACGGGCATCGGCGCGCTGATCATCCAGTCCACCTACAATTTCGATAGCGCGATGCTCTATGCCACCGTGATCGTCGGCTCGGCATTCTCGGTGACGTTTTTTCTCACTATCACGCTGATTGAGCGCCTCGTGGTTCGCTGGCAGCCAATCACTCCCACCTGAACGGAGAGCCTTCATGTCGCATTCCGATTTCATTCCAGAAACGGCTGGCTCGGTGCCGGTTGTCACCCGATCAGACGTGGTCGTGGTCGGCGGCGGCCCGGCGGGATTCGCCGCCGCGATCGCGGCGCGGCGCGAAGGCTGTTCAGTTACCCTGATCGAGCGCTATCCCTATCTCGGCGGCCTGGCCTCCGGCGGCATGGTGCTGGTGCTGGACGACATGAACAACGGGCAGGAAGTTACGGTCACCGGCGTGTGCATGGAAATGATCGAGCGCATGGCGAAGATCGGCGCATGCGTCTATCCGCCGCCGGAAGATCGCCGTCAGGACTGGGAGGTCTACCGGCGATGGGCGCACTGGGGCCTGTTCGATTTCCGCTCCAACGGCAAGCCGGCCGGCATTGTCATGGCCGCGGCGTTTGATCCTGACGCCTGGAAGCGCACCTCCAACGAGATGATCGCTGACGTCGGCGTCGATGTCAGGCTGCATTCGTGGTTCTCCAAGGCGATCGTCCGGGACGGCCGCATCACCGGCGTGATCTGCGACACCAAGGCGGGCCGCCAGGCGATCATGGGCGACGTCATCATCGACACCTCCGGCGACCTCGATGTCGCGGCGGCCGCCGGCGCCAAATTCACCGACGGCGCCTACATGATCACCACCGTGTTCCGTCTTGGTGGCGTGGACACCGAAGCCGCCGAACGCTTCCGCTATGAGGAGCCGGAAGCCTTCGCAAAGGTCGACAAGCTGGCCAAGCGCACGGTCGGCGGTTCGTGGGACCGCTGGTGGCTGAGCACGCCGCTGCCGGGTGTCGTCTGGTGCAATTGCCCGCATATGACCGGCTACGACGCGATGAAGGTCGAGGACCAGACCCGCGCGGACTTCGAGGGCCGCAAGCGCATCTATGCGCTGGTCGAATTCGTGCGCGCCAACATGCCGGGATTCGAGAAGTGCTTTGTCATCGACGTGGCGCCGCAACTCGGGGTTCGCCAGACCCGGCTGCTCGAAGGCGAATACGTCGTGACCAAGGATGACGTGAACAACCGCGTTCATTTCGCCGATACGGTGGCCCGCGGCCGCGATTACTACACGCCGTATCGCGCCATGCTGCCGCGGGAGATCGAGGGCCTGCTGGTCGCCGGTCGGCATTACTCCGCGACGGAATCCGCGCAGAAGCTGTCGCGAGAAATCCCGCCCTGCATGTCGATGGGGCAGTCTGCCGGCGTCGCCGCCGCCCTGGCGCTGTCGGCGAGCATCCCGCTCCGGGCCGTCGATCCGAAGGCAATCTGCGCGCGCGTGCGCGCCCAGGGCGGCGATCCCGGCGATATTCCCTCTGCCAATGCCCGTGTGATGGAGACTGCCGCGTGACCGATATCAACACAATGCCGCTCGCCGACGTGAGAGTGATCGATTTTACTCAGGTGATGATGGGGCCTGTCGCGACGCAAATGCTCGCCGACTACGGCGCCGACGTCATCAAGATCGAGAAGCCTGGCACTGGGGATCTCTCGCGCACGGCGTTTCCCGATGATCCCGCGGGGTTGCTCGGACCGGTCTATTGCTCGCTCAATCGCAACAAGCGCTCGATCGTGCTGGACACCCGCAGCCCCGAAGGCCGCGCCGTCGTTCTCAAGCTGATCGCGACAGCCGACGTCGTCGTCAACAATTTCCGTGCCGGTGTCATGGAGCGGCTGGGTTTTGGTTATGAAGAACTGTCGAAATTAAATCCACGGCTGATCTACGCGGTCGGCACCGGCTTTGGCCTGACCGGACCCTATGCCCACAAGGGCGGGCAAGACGTCCTGGCACAGGCGCTGTCCGGCACGATGCATCGCCGCTCGGATGCCCATCTGCCGCTCTCGATCTATCCGACGACCTTCGCCGACTATTCCGCCGGCATGCATCTTGTTCAGGGGGTGCTGCTGGCGTTGTTGCAGCGCGCCAAGACCGGCAAGGGCCAGCGCATCAGCGTGTCCCTGTTCGACTCGATGCTGGCGGCGCAAACGCAGGAAGGCGCCGCTCACATGATGCGCGGGCGCGAAGTGAATTGGGGCGCCATGCCGCTCTCCGGCGTGTTCGAGACCACCGACGGGGCAATCGCGCTCGTCGGTGCGTTCAAGGCGCATCCGCTGCGCGACATTTGCACCGCGCTGGAGATCGGAGACCTCTCGGGAGACCCGCGCTTTATCGTGCATGCGCAGCAGGTCGAAAACAAGCTGGCGCTGCACGCGATTTTTCGCGAGCGTTTCCGGAGCAACACCACTTCCTATTGGCTGGCGCGACTGGAAGAGCAGGATCTTCTATGCGCTCCGGTCCGCACGTTGGCCGAGGCGCTGGAGGATGAGCAGACGTCGATCAACGGCATGATCATGGAGGCCGACGGCGAGTTCGAGCGCGTCAAGGTGATCGGTTCGCCAATCCATATGGAAGCGGCGCCGGTGGCGATCCGGATTCCGCCGGCGCATCTCGGCCAGTATACCGATGCTGTGCTCGCCGAACTTGGCCTCCTCAGCGCCACGGCGGCGGAGTGATGCCGGTTCACTTCACCATCACGGATCACATTGCGCGGGTCACGATCGATCGGCCCGAAGTGTTGAACGCCGTCGATGCCGCGACCGAGCGCGAGCTCGATTCGATCTGGCAATCGATCGAGAGCAACCGCGACATTCGCGCGGTGGTGCTGACCGGTGGCGGCGAACGTGCCTTCTGCACGGGCGCCGACATGAAGGGCGGCAGTGGCTCATCCGGCCTGGAATATTGGGCCACGGCGCGGCCCAACGGGTTCGGCGGCATCGCGCTTCGCAAGACGCTCGACGTGCCGGTCATTGCGCGGGTCAATGGCCATGCCGCCGGCGGTGGTTTCGAGATGGTGCTCGGCTGCGACATCGTTATCGCGGCCGAAGAGGCGACCTTCAGCCTGCCGGAGGCGAGGGTCGGCCGGCTGCCGCTCGATGGCGGGATGACGCTGCTGCAACGGCAGATCCCGTTCCGCGCAGCGATGGGCATCATGCTGACGGGGCGGCGCGTCCCTGCGCCCGAGGCGCTGGGGCTCGGCATTGTCAACGAGGTGGTGCCGCGAGTGGCGCTGGACGCCGCTGTCGATCGCTGGCTGAAGGATGTCCTTGCCTGTGCGCCGCTTTCAGTCCGTGCCATCAAGCAGGTGGTGCGCCTGACGCCGCATCTCAGCGCATCCGAAGCACAGGCCACCCGCCTGCCAGCATTGGTCGAGGCGCTGGTCTCGGAAGATTCTCTAGAAGGCGTGAAGGCTTTCGTGGAAAAACGCAAGCCGAACTGGAAGGGCCGCTGAGACGGTGTGACAGTCGGGTTGCCCGTGCCTCAAAGGACGTGACGACCCATGCTGCATGCCGTCGCCCTCAACTATTTCCGCGAAGTCGCCCGCATCGGTTCGATCCGCAAGGCGGCCGGGTCGTTGAACGTCGCGGCCAGCGCGCTCAACCGGCAGATCATCAACCTCGAAATTCAGCTGGGGACGCCGCTCTTCGATCGCTTGCCAGGCGGCATGCGGCTTACCGTGGCCGGCGAATTGCTGCTCCGCCATGTGGTCGACACGTTGCATGATTTTGACAGGGTGCGTGTCGCCATTGACGATCTGAAGGCTGCGAGGTCCGGCCATATTGCGATCGCCGCGCTGGATTCGTTGCTGGTGGATTTTCTGCCGCGTGCGATCGACCGGTTTCGCGTCGACTTCCCCGCGGTGACATATTCGGTCATGGCCGCGCAGCCGCCTGAAGTTCCATCAATGGTGGCGAACGGGGATATCGACATGGGCTTTACCTTTGTCGGACAGATTCCGCATTCGGTGCGCTACATGACCGAGATATCTGCGCCAATCGGCATCGTGATGCGGGCTGACCATCCACTGGCGAACAAGCTTGCCGTCGATTTTGACGAAGTCAGCCGCTACCCGGTCCTGACCCAATCGGGGCCACTGCCAAAGGGAGCCGACAGCGATGCCGCCTTTGCAACTTTCAAAAGCAAGCTCAAGCCAAAGCTCCAGTCCAACTCGATCCAGATGCTCAAACTGGCCATCATGTTGAACATGGGCGTGTCGCTATTCACGCGACTGGGCTTCCTGCATGAGATCGAGAAGGGCGATATTGCCTGGCGCCCCCTGAATTCTACCGGCGTCAACACGATACGGATTGGCCTTGTTGTGTCCGCGCAAAGGGATCTATCCCCTCCGGCCGAGCAGTTTGCCCGGCGGCTGGTAGAAGATTTGCATCGGTTTGCTGCGGTCTGACTCCGCCGTCAGGCAACAGACGCCGCTCGACAGACGGTCGCGATCTTTGCACCGCGATCGAGTAGTATGTGAGTAGCCAACACGCCGGCAGTTAGCCTTGCGGCGAGGCGACGAGCCGCGGGTGATTCAGGTACGTCCGGGAGACGGTAATCCGAGCAGCTGCCTCAGCGCATCGTGATTCTGATTCCTGTGAACGATGACTAAATTTTCTGATAAGTTGCGCAGATGATAAAGCGCCCTGCAACATGGGATACGCGCTCCGCGGTTAGTAAATGGGCCCACGTCATGGAGCGGGTGGGGCTCGCCTTGGCCGGCGGAGCGTGCGGATTGTTCGTTGCCGCACACATGATGAGGGCGAACATCGATCTCGGCTCGGCGATGATTGTCCTCGTGATGATGCTCTACGGTGCGCTAGGGTTCTACCTCGGCATCGATCTGCCGCCGCCC
This sequence comes from Nitrobacteraceae bacterium AZCC 2146, assembly GCA_036924855.1. Classification (NCBI taxonomy): domain Bacteria; kingdom Pseudomonadati; phylum Pseudomonadota; class Alphaproteobacteria; order Hyphomicrobiales; family Nitrobacteraceae; species Nitrobacteraceae bacterium AZCC 2146. The sequence continues at coordinate 4,190,187 of JBAGRP010000001.1, read as the reverse complement.
GTCCGAAGCCCGCAGCAGTCCCTCCTGGATGGCCACAACGCCAAGACCGACGCCGTCGAGTTGCTTAGTGCGGCAGGCACTTTTCTTAACCCGTTGACAGCCGGGGTGTCGGTCTACGCTATCGTCGCCGATGAGCATCTTCGCCCCAGCACCGTCCTCCTGATAGGCCTTGGCTGGTCGCTCGGCGCCACCATGCAGATTGCCGCGGGCATCGTCGCCCGCCTCCGCTACGCCCACGCTGTCTCCTGAAAAGTGACAATGGGCATCGAGGCTGCCACGTCTTCAACCAATTTCTGCCGTCAGGCCTCGATCGCGTATCGCGACAGACCAGCCTGAAGCATTTCCAGCATCTCGTCTCTCAGTGAATCGCGGGTCCCGCGAGTCCAGGCCGCGGCGAGTGGCAATCTGTTCATGTCGGACGCTGCGAGTGGGACGTAGCAAACGCCGCGCGCCGCCATTCGCGACGTCCATCGCGGGACAATTGCAACCCCCAATTCGGCTGCGACAAGATTGACGATCGTCTGCTTTTCATCGGCAAGCTGGACGATCCGGGCGTGAAGCCCGGCTTCCGCGAAGAGTTTCATGGTGAGATCGTGGCTATGCGGCCGGGAACGGCGCTCGGGCACGATGAGCGGCTCTTCTGCGAGATCGGCGATCGTTACCTTCCTCTTCGAGGCGAGGGGATGCCGATCAGAGACGGCGACAACAGCGGTCTCGTGAAAAAGAAACAGGAATTCGAGACGCTTGTCCGGGCTTTCCGGAGGCCGCACGAAGGCGAGGTCGAGTCGGCCGGATAGCAGCCGTGGCAGCAACCGGATGGTCTTGTCCTCCACGAGCTTCACGGTCACATCTGGCCGTCGATCGCGAATGTCGTGGAGTAGCATTGGCAGGAGTCCGGCAGCCGCGCTGTCGATCGCGCCCACGCGGATCGTCGCGGCCTGTGCCCGACCGCGCGTGCGGAATCTTGCTGCGAGACTGTCTGCCTGTGCCAGCAAGGTGCGGGCTTCCTTGAGAAGCACCGCCCCGTCGTCGGTCAACGCCACGCTGCGGGTTGTCCTCGTCATCAGCCGGGTGCCGAGATCTTCCTCAAGCAACCGGATGTAACGCCCCAATGCGGAGGGCAACATCTCCAGATGCTGTGCCGCCCTGCCGAAGTGCAATTCTTCCGCCGCTGCCACGAAGCAGCGCAATTGATGAAGGTCCATCAGGTCTCTCCCGAGTCCCGATTATATCATTTTTTTGTATAAACCAACGTTCATTGAGTCCGGCCCCACGTCGCCGCAGGGTGGCCGCCACCGCCTCGAATGGCGCAGCAATCAAAAGCAATACGATCAGGTGAGGAGACCATCCGATGAGTGCCGAGCTGGAAACGCGCGTGTTGCGCAAGATCACCCTGCGTATCGTGCCTTTCGTGATGCTGCTGTATTTCATCGCCTTCATCGACCGCGTGAACATCGGCTTCGCGGCGCTGACGATGAACAAGGATCTCGGCTTCTCGCCAACGGTATTCGGCTTCGGCGCCGGCATTTTCTTCCTTGGCTACTTCCTGTTCGAAGTCCCCTCCAACCTGATCCTCGACAAGGTCGGCGCGCGGATCTGGATCGCCCGGGTCATGATCACCTGGGGCCTGATTTCCGGCGCCATGGCGTTCGTCCAGGGCTCGACCAGCTTCTATGTGCTGCGCTTCCTGCTCGGCGCCGCGGAGGCCGGCTTCTTCCCCGGCATCATTCTCTATCTGAGCTTCTGGTTTCTGGCGCGGCAGCGCGCCGCGGTCACCGCGATCTTCATGGCTGCGGCGCCGCTCTCCACCGTACTGGGTTCGCCACTTTCCGGCGCGCTGCTGGAAATGCACGGCCTGCTCGGCCTCAGTGGCTGGCAGTGGATGTTCATCATCGAGGCGATTCCTGCGCTGATCCTCGGCGTGGTCGTGCTGTTCTACATGACCGACCGGCCTGAGCAGGCGAAGTGGCTGTCCGACGAGGAGCGCAACTGGCTGGTGACGACGATGAACGCCGAAGCCGCCAAGAAGGCCGGCAAAGCAAGCCACAGCGTGTGGCGCGGCCTTGCCGACCTGCGTGTCATCGCGTTGTCGCTGGTGTATTTCGGCACCTCGGCCGGGCTCTATACGCTCGGCATCTGGGCGCCGCAGATCATCAAGGAGTTCGGCCTCACTTCAATGCAGGTCGGTTTCCTCAACGCGCTGCCCGGCGTCGTTGCCGTTGTTGCCATGGTGCTGTGGGCACGGCATTCCGATCGTTCTGGCGAGCGCACCTGGCACGTGGTTGGCGCGTGTCTGCTGGCTTCGTTCGGCCTTGTCCTCGCCGGCTTCGCCGGCAGTGTCATCGCGGTGCTGCTGGCGCTGACGCTGGTCAATGTCGGCATCAGTTCGGCAAAGCCGCCGCTGTGGAGTATGCCGACCATGTTCCTGTCCGGCTCGGCCGCCGCGGCCGGAATCGCCACAATCAATTCGATCGGCAATCTCGGCGGCTTCGTTGGGCCGGCAATGATCGGCTGGATCAAGGATCTCACCGGCAGCTTCCGGGGCGGACTGTTTTTCGTCGCCGGATTGCTGGTGCTGTCCGCCGTGCTGACGCTCGTGCTGGCGCGCTCGCAGCGCGCATCTGGTGCAACTGCTGCAGCTGCGCTTCCTCAACGCTAGTTCCCTACATCCCATTCCCACGGAGAATTCAGATGCGTGAATATTCAATCGCGGCCATCCCGGCCGATGGTATCGGCCCCGAAGTCATCGCCGCCGGCACCACCGTGCTCGAAAGCCTTCAGAAACGCATGGGCGACGTCAAGTTCAACGTCGAGACCTTCGACTGGGGCTCGGCCTATTATCGCAAGCACGGCATCATGATGCCCGCCGACGGCCTGGCGAAGCTGAAGAAATTCGACGCCATCTATTTCGGCGCGGTCGGCGCCCCCGACGTGCCCGACCACATCACGCTGTGGGGCCTGCGGCTGCCGATCTGCCAGGGTTTCGACCAATACGCCAATGTGCGGCCGACCAAGATCCTGCCCGGCATCACCTCGCCGCTGCGCAATGTCGGCACCGGCGATCTCGACTGGGTGATCGTCCGCGAAAACTCCGAAGGCGAATATGCCGGCTGCGGCGGTCGCGTGCATCGCGGGTTGCCGGAGGAAGTCGGCACCGAGGTGGCGATCTTCACCCGTGTCGGCGTGCAGCGCATCATGCGCTATGCCTTCAAGCTGGCGCAGTCGCGGCCGCGCAAATTCCTCACCGTCGTCACCAAGTCGAACGCGCAGCGCCACGGCATGGTGATGTGGGACGAGATCGCCGAGGAAGTGTCGAAGGAATTTCCCGACGTCACCTGGGACAAGATGCTGGTCGACGCGATGACGGTGCGCATGACCCTGAAGCCGCAGAGCCTCGATACCATCGTCGCCACCAACCTGCATGCCGACATCCTGTCGGACCTCGCCGGTGCGCTGGCCGGCAGTCTCGGCGTCGCGCCGACCGCGAATATCGACCCGGAGCGCCGCTTCCCCTCGATGTTCGAACCGATCCATGGTTCGGCCTTCGACATCACCGGCAAGGGCATCGCCAACCCGGTGGCGAGCTTCTGGACCGCGGCGCAGATGCTCGATCATCTCGGTGAGGCCGACGCCTCGGCGCGGCTGATGCGCGCTGTTGAGAAGGTCACCGGCGCCGGCATCATGACCCCGGACGTCGGCGGCACCGCCACCACCAAGAACGTGACCGACGCCGTGGTGGAGGCCATCCAAAGCTCCAATGTCTGACGGCTGATCGCGGCAGGCCGGACCGGTGCAATCGCGCGGTCCGGCAGCTGCCGGACCGGCTCAAAGGCCGCCGCCGGATGCCACGATCCCGTCATCGGCGTGGTTTAAGCTGCGGGCTCTGGTTACACGGCAATAACCTCGATCGGCGCACTCCCTTGCGGCGCACGGCGGTTTCGGTTTCTTTGATGGGACCGAAGACTCCGTTTGCGCCGGCCCGGCCGGCATCAACGTCAACGATATCAGAGCCAATCTGATCACCAGGGACGGCCGATCGGCCGAATCAACATGCGCCGCAATCGCCGGGCTAAAATCGTCGCCACCGTAGGTCCGGCCAGCGGATCGCCGGAGATGCTCGAAAAGCTGTTTCTCGCCGGCGTCGATACATTCCGGCTGAACTTCAGCCACGGCACCCATGCGGACCACGCCAAGGTGCACGCGGCCATCCGCGCACTGGAAACGAAAGTCGGCCGCCCGATCGGCATCCTGCAGGATCTGCAGGGGCCAAAGATCCGGGTCGGAACCATCAAGGACGGCAAGATCATCGTCGCCGCCGGCGAACAGGTGCGTTTCGTCCTGTCGGGGTCCGACGGCGACAAGATGTCGATCCCGCTGCCGCATCCCGAGATTTTCGATGCCGTCACCCCGGGCGACGATCTGCTGATCGACGACGGCCGGGTCCGCGTGCGCGTCACCGCAATTGGCGCCGATTTCATCGACGCCAACATCATCATCGGCGGCACCATCTCGAACCGCAAGGGCGTGAATGTCCCGAGCGCCGTGCTGAACCTGTCGCCGTTGACCGCGAAGGACCGCGCCGACCTCGCCTTCGGCCTGGAACTCGGCGTCGACTGGATCGCGCTTTCATTCGTGCAGAAGCCGGGCGACGTGATCGAGGCGCACGCTTTGATCGGCGACCGCGCCGGCATCATGGCCAAGATCGAAAAGCCCGCCGCGCTGGAGCATATCGACGACATCATCCGGCTCTCCGGCGCGATCATGGTCGCGCGCGGCGATCTCGGCGTGGAAATCCCCCATGAAGACGTGCCCGGTCGTCAGAAGGAACTGATCAAGTCCTGCCGCCTCGCCGGAAAGCCGGTGATCGTCGCGACGCAAATGCTGGACTCGATGATATCGGCGCCGACGCCGACGCGCGCCGAAGCCTCCGACGTCGCCACCGCGATCTATGACGGTGCCGATGCCGTGATGCTGTCGGCGGAATCCGCGACGGGCTCGTATCCGCGCGAAGCGGTGGAGATGATGAGCCGCATCATCGAGAGCACCGAGCGGCACAAGATGTATCGCTCGATCCTTGACGCCTCGCAGCCTGGCGAGGAAGAAACCGCGCCGCACGCCGTCGCGGCCGCTGCCGCCGATCTCGCCGCGGCGCTGCACGCCTCGGCCATCGTGGCCTTCACCTCGAGCGGCACCACGGCGGCCCGCATCGCCCGCAAGCGGCCGAAAGTCTCGCTGCTGGCGATTACGCCGAATCAGCGCGTCGCCCGGCAGCTTTGCCTGCTGTGGGGCGCGCACAGCGTGCTGTCGGAAGATATCAATACGTATGAGGAAATGGTCGACAGGGCGACGCAGACCGCGCTGACCGAAGCTTTCGCGAAACGGGCCGAAGCGATCGTCGTGGTGGCCGGCATCCCGTTCCGGGAAGCCGGCACCACGAACAATCTTCGCGTCGTGCAGATTGGCTGAACGCCGCCGCCGGCGAGACCCACGAATACGTCGGCGCCGGATGGCGATTTGATTTCCCATATTGCTGCGTTGCACCTAGGCTGGTTTCCGCCGGACAGACCCCAGAAGGAAACGCCATGCGTACGACCTCGCGACGACACTTCATGAGCCTGGCGGCGGCTGCCGCAGCGCTGTCCGCCACCAGTTTCCGCGCATCGGCGGACGACCGTGTCATCAAGGTCGGGACGCTCAAGCTCATCCACGGCATTACCCCGTATTTTTACGAGAAATTCGCCCCGGCCGGCTTCAAGATTCAGGTCATCCCCTTCGAAAGCCCCACCGACGGCAAGAACGCCGTTGTCACCGGCACCGTCGATTTCGGCATTTTCGGCCTGGCCGCGGCGACGCTCGGTGCGGCCAACGCCGAACCGGTCGTCATCATCGGTGCTGCCTGCAACCGCGGCATGGCGGTGGTGGCGGGGAAGGATTCCGGGATCGGTTCGATCAAGGACCTGAAGGGCAAGAAGGTCGCGATCTGGCCCGGCTCGACCCAGGAGGTGGTGATCCTCGACCGGCTGACCGCCGAAGGCATGACGATCAAGGACGTCGAATCGGTTCGCGTCTCGTTCAGCGACATGGCACCGGCGCTGGCGCGCGGCGACATCGACGCCTATGTCGGCGCCGAGCCCGGACCGGGCATCAGCCTCGCCAATGGCGTCGGCAAGATCGTCGAGTATCCCTATTCGACGCCCACCGGCTCTCTCAACATGGTGTTGACCACGCGGCGCGAGATGATCGAGAAAGAGCCGGAGCTGATCCGCACGCTGCTCGGGATTCACCGCAAATCGAGCGAATACGCCATGAGCGATCGCGAGGCATTCGTTGCCATGGCGATGCAGAAGCTCGGCCAGCAGAAGCCGTCGATCGAGCAGGCCGCGCCCAATGTGGAGCTGACCTGGAAGATCGACGATCTGTTTCTCAAGCAGGCGAACTACTATGGCACGCAGATGCTGGCCAAGAAGCAGATTCGCGAATTGCCGGACTATGGCAAGTTCATCGACCCAAGCTTTGTGAAAGCCATAGCTGCGATGTGAGCGGATGAGCGAGTCGATCAATCTTGCGCCCGTAACAGTCGCGGCAGACGCCATCGCGGTCGCAGCCGCAGTGCCGTCGCCACAAGTGCGCAAGCTCAGCCCTCGCTTGCGCGCTGTCGCGCTGGCGATGGTGGTGCCGCTGGGGCTGCTGCTGTTCTGGTACGTCATGGTGAAGTGGACCGGAACCCGATTGGTGCCGCTGCCGTCCGGCGTTGCGGTGATGATGTGGGACTTTGCCTTCGGCGGCATCTATGACGACGCTTATAGCGCCAGCCTTCCGATCCATTTCTGGAAGTCGGTGCAGCGCGTCTATGGCGGGTTTTTCTGCGCGGCGGCGCTGGGCATTCCGCTCGGGCTGATGATCGGCCGCATCCCGCTGTTGCGCGCCTTGCTCGATCCGACGCTGTCATTGCTGCGGCCGATCCCGGTGACGGCATGGCTACCGCTGTCGATGATCTTCTTCGGGCTCGGCGCCAAGTCGGCAATCTTCCTGGTGTTTCTGGGCGCGTTCTTCCCGATCCTGCTCAACACCATCTTCGGCGTGAAGTCCGTCGATGTCAGGCTGTTCGAAGCCGCCGAAATGCTGGGCTGCGCCGGCCCGAAACTGTTTCGGGCGGTGGTGCTGCCCGCGGCCTTGCCCAGCATCTTCAACGGCCTGCGGCTCGGCGCCGCCTTTGCCTGGATCCTGATCGTGGTCGGCGAGATGACGGGCGTGCCCGAAGGTCTGGGCGCGGTGATCATGGACGGCCGCTCGCTGTCGCGCACCGATCTCGTCATCACCGGCATGATCATCATCGGCATCACCGGCTTCGTCTCCGACCGCATCCTGCTGGCGCTGAGCAACTATTTCCTGCGATGGAGTCCGCAGCATCATGCTTGACCGCGGCGAGAGCCCAACTGCGCCACCGATCCTGCGCGTCGACAATCTGCAAAAGATCTATCAGGCGTCCAATGGACCGGTGGAAGCGTTGCGCGGCATCGATCTGACGATTCACAAGGGAGAGTTCGTCTGTCTGCTCGGAGCGTCGGGTTGCGGCAAGTCGACGCTGTTGCGCATCATCGCCGGCTTCGAGAAGGCCAGCAGCGGCTCCGTCGCGGTGTACGGCTTTGAGGTCAACCGTCCCGGGCCCGATCGCGGCATGGTGTTTCAGGACTACGCGCTGTTTCCCTGGCTGACGGTGAAGGAGAACATCGCCTTCGGCCCGACGCAGCGCCGGCTGGCCTCGAAGGAAGTCGCCGCGACGACCGAACGCTTCATGGCGATGGTCGGACTGACCGCCTTCGCAGACCGCTATCCGCATCAGCTGTCCGGCGGCATGAAACAGCGCGTCGCCATCGCGCGGGTGCTGGCGAACGACACCGACATCCTGCTGATGGACGAGCCGTTCGGCGCGCTGGATGCGTTGACCCGCAGCAAATTGCAGGAAGAGTTGATCGAGATCTGGAAGGCGACGAAGCTGACCGTGATCTTCGTCACCCATTCGGTCGAGGAGGCCGTGCTGCTCGCGGATCAGGTGGTGGTGATGACGGCGGGGCCGGGCCGCATCGACTGCCAGGTCAGGATCGACCTGGCCCGGCCGCGCGACGTGTCATCGCCGGAATTCAACGCCCTGCGTCGCGACGTGACACGGCGGCTGACCAGCCATATCGCGCCCGATCGTGCGCTGGCTTCGACAGCGGACTCCTGACGCGGCGGGAGTTCGTGGCGCAGACCGGTCGTCGAGACACGATCATTCGCCCTTGATGTTGTTCTCGATCACCACCGGTCCCCACAGCTCCATTTGCGCCTTGAGAAACTTGCGTTCCTCGTCCGGGCCGCCGAGCAGCATGGTGACCTGAAGCGTTTCGGAAATCCGTTTCGATATCTCCGGCTCCCGCAACGTCTCTGTCAACGCGCTGCCGAAGCGCTCGATGATTGGCTGCGGCGTGCCGGCCGGCGCGAAAACGCCCCACCAGGCATAGGATTCGAAGCCGGCGAAGCCGCTGTCGATTGCGGTCGGCACTGTCGACAGCGATAGCATGGGTGTCTTGCCGGTCTGCAGGATCGGGCGAATCATGCCGGCGCTGACCTGCGGCGTCACCAGCGCGGCGCTGCCGATGATCAGATCGACGTGGCCGGCGATGGCGTCGTTCATCGCCGGGCCGCCGCCGCGATACGGCACGTGCACCATGCGGATCCCGGCCTGCTTGCACAGTTGCACCATGGTCAGGTGACCGACGCTGCCGGAGCCGACCGAGGCATAGGTCAGCATATCCGGCTTCTGCTTCGCGGCGGCGGCCACGTCGGCAAATGTCTTGAAGGGGCGTGACGGATGCGTGGCCAGCACATTGGGGGCGGTGCCGATCAAGACCACGGGGGCGAGATCCTTCTCGGTATCGAACGGCAGGTTTTGCAGGAAGGGATTCACGGCGTGGGTATCGAACACGAACAGCCACGTATTGCCGTCGGGCGCCGACTTTGCGACGGCAGCGGCCCCGGCGCTGCCGGAAGCGCCCGGCCGGTTTTCGATGATGATGGTGGCGCCGAGGCGCTGCTGCAATCCGGGCTGCGCGATACGTGCGATCGGATCGACGGTTCCGCCCGGCGGAAACGGCACGACGATCCGGATCACGCCCGATGGCCAGCTTTGCGCGTGTGCAAGTTGGTTACGTATAAAAATGGGCGCGGCAACGGCGCCGAGCACAAGCGCGCGTCGAGTCATGCGCATGACGGTCTCCTCCCGATGGCGTTCAATGTCCGGCCTTAACGGCCTGTGTGACACCGGGAGATGTTAGTGCAGTTTGCGGGTGAGGGAATGGCCAGTTGAAGATTGAAGCTGCTCTATCTTGAGAGCAGTTGCAGCAATTCCGTCGCGCGATTTCTTATGCGGGCACGATGACCTTGCCGATCGGCCACAGTGCGATGCCGGCGAGCTTCAGATGCGCCCAGGCGAAGGGGATGCCGATGATGGTCACCGCCAGTGCGATTGCCGTCAGCAGATGTCCGAGCGCCAGCCACCAGCCGGCCAGCACGAACCAGATGATATTGCCGATCAGCCCGAACACGCCGGTGCCGAAATCGGTCTGGCCGGTGAGGCTGTCGCGGCGCACAGCTTTTTGGCCGAAGGGCAGCAGCGTATAGGCGGCGATATTGAAGGCCGCGCGTGCCCAGGGCAGGCCGATGATGGTGATGGCCATGACGATGGCCGCGAGTACCCAGCCAGCCGCCATCCACAGGCCGCCGAAGACGATCCAGAGGATATTCAGGAACAGCGGGACAACGGGCATGGGAGTCTTTCCTGGAGAAGGGGCTCCGCCATTCTACGTGGTTCCATTCGTCATTGCGAGGAGCAGTTGCGACGAAGCCATCCAGCCTTCGCGGGATGCCCTCTGAATTGCTTCGCTTGCGCTAGCAATGACAGCGCGGTCGGTCAGTAGCTGCGGCGGCCACCGGCGCGGGAATAGGCCGGGCGGCTGTTTTCCATCGGGCGTGTGGACGAGGTGCCGCGCACGTCGCTATTCGGCCGGGCCAGTGGCTGCAGTTCTTCGAGAAAGATCGGCTTGGAGAAATAATAACCCTGCGCGTAGCGGATACGGGTGGCGGCCTGCAGATAGGTCAGTTCCTCGAAGGTCTCGACGCCTTCGGCGATCACGGTCATGCCGAGCGCCTCGCTGAGCGATTCGATCGCCCGCAGGATGCCCTGGCTGCGCGGCCGCTTATGAATGTCGGTGATGAAGGAGCGGTCGATCTTGATTTCGTCGGCGGTGATATCGGCCAGCGCCGACAGCGACGAATAGCCGATGCCGAAATCGTCGATCGAGATGCCGACGCCGAGCTTGCGGAACATCGGCAGGATATCGTCCTGAAAATGCGTCTTGGCGACGAAGGCGTCCTCGGTCACCTCGACGATGAAGCGCGTCGGGCAGCCGGTTTCCTCGATCGCCCGTGCAAAGGCCAGCATGAACTCCGGATTGCCGGCCTGCTTGGCGGCGACGTTGATGCTGATGCTGGCGCCGGCGCCAAAGGTCTCGTCGATCAGGTCGATCGACTTCATGATTTCCGCCAGCACCAGATGGGTGAGTTCGTCGATGAGGCCGAGTTCGACCGCGAGATTGATGAAGGTGCCAGGCGCCTGGATCACGCCGTCGTCGTCGCGCAGCCGCACCAGCGCCTCGATGCCCTTGATCTCGTGGGTGCGGATATCGACCTTGGGCTGGAACGCGCAGCAGAACCGCTTGTCGAGAATCGCCAGCCGCAGTGCTTGCTCGGTCGCCATGCGGGCCAGCGCTTCGCGCTCCATGCTGGCGTCGAAGAACACCGCGGCGCCCTTGGTCTGGTTCTTGATGCGGTACATCGCGATGTCGGCGTTCTGGCGCAGCGCGTCGTAGCTGCGGCCATGCTCGGGATACAGGCTGACGCCGATCGATGCCGAAGCGAACACCTCGGAGCCATCGATGAAGAACGGCGCGCGCAGGCGCTGCAGCAGAAGCTCGAGATATTCGGCCACTTCCTGTTCGCTCTGGATCGGATTCAGCAGCAGGAGGAACTCATCGCCCGATATTCGCGACAGCATGTCGGAGCCGCGCAGATCGAGGCCGAGGCGCCTGGCGAATTCGATCAGCAGCGAATCGCCGACGGCGTGGCCGTAGTAGTCGTTGATGTGCTTGAAATTATCGATGTCGAGGAAAGCCAGCGCGAAGCGGTCGGCGTCGTCGTCCCGGGCGATGATGTCGTTGGCGTGCTTTTCGATCACCCGCCGCATCGGCAGGTTGGTGAGCTCGTCATAATAAGCGCACCGGAACAGTTCTTCCTCGATGGCCTTCTGCCGGCTGAGATCGATGGCGCTCGACAGCAGCAGGCTTTGATCGCCGATGCGCACCGGGCGGTGGTGGGTCAGAAACACCTTGTTGTCCTGTGCGCCGCAAACGCGCTCCTCGAAAGCAACGGAACGGCCGGATTGCAGCAGATCGACCGCGGTCTCGCGGCGATGATTCAGAAAGTCCGAATTCGGTGAGCCGGCGCGAAAACCGTCCGCCGGGACGCTGAATTGCGCGGCGGCGGCATCGTTCACCAGCCGGAAATTGCCCTGGTCGTCCTGGACCGTCACAGAGGCCGGCAGCATCCGCACGATTTCGCGCAGGATTTCGAGCTCGGCAACGGCATCATCGCCGGCGAATCCGCCATTGACCCAGGCCGAGCGTGCGTCGGGGGCCATCGGATCGATGTCCGCGGAGAGAGGCGGCAGGTCTGGGGCGGATGCATTCTGCATGGTCGCGACCCTCGCAAACTCCCTTGTAGGTTTGGTTAAATCGTTCGCCGAAATACCGGTAGTTGCATAGATGCGGTGCCGATTGTCGGGAGCCCTGTGGGACGTCATTAACAAAGCGTCAATGCGCAGTTTGAAACCGGGCTGTACCGATGCGCAGTCGTGGTCGGGATTTGAAAGGCTCATGGCAGGGCGCAGATTTCGAAGCCCTGCCATGCATAAATGCGTAGAGAAAAATGCGCTGTGTTTGCCCCAAACCTTGAAAGGAACGCGCCGTCGAATCCGCGTGTGGCAGTGCGCATATCGCTATTTTTTGGGAGCTATCGACACCTCGCGGACGCAACACCATCATCCCTGACAGCCGACATGATTGCGTAAATTCGCGGCATCGTCGTCCGGAGATGAAGATGAAGCGTCGCGAATTCCTGCAATTGTCGCTTGGTGCCGCTGCTGTGACCGCGTGGCCGGGAGTGTCACGCGCGCAGTCCGCCGTGAAGGAAGTCCGGATCGGCTACCAGAAGAACGGCGTGCTCGTGATCGCGCGGCAGCAGGCGGCGCTGGAGACGCATTTTGCCCCGCAGGGCATCGCCGTCAAATGGGTGGAGTTTTCGTCCGGCCCGCCGATGCTGGAAGCGATGAATGTCGGCAGCGTCGATTACGGCGCGGTCGGCGATTCGCCGCCGGTGTTTGCGCAGGCCGCGGGCGCGGCGATCGTCTATGCCGCCGGCCAGCCGATCACCAACGGCCAGGGCATTCTGGTGCCCGCCCATTCCAGCATTCGCAGCATCGCCGATCTCAAGGGCAAGCGGATCGGTTTCACCAAGGGATCGAGCGCGCACAATGTGGTCGTGCAGACGCTTGAGAAGGCCGGCCTGACCTATGCCGATATCGCGCCGGTCTATCTGGCGCCGCCCGATGCCGGCCCGGCCTTTGCCAATGGCAGCATCGATGCCTGGGCGATCTGGGATCCGTATTTCGCCATCGGTGAGACCAAGCAAGCCGGCCGTATCCTCGTCAACGCTTCCGAGATCACCAAGACCAATTCCTTCTACATCGCCAACCGAGACTTTGCGAAGAGTCACGGCGCCGTGCTGCAGCAGATCATCGACGTCACCGCGACAACGGCGAAGTGGGCGGAGGCGCACCGCGACGAGGTCGCAAAATCGCTTAGCGCCGTGACCGGCATTCCGCTGGATATCCAGACTATCGCCGCCAACCGTTCGTCGTTCGCCGTCGGTCCCATCACCGACGACATCGTCGCCACCCAGCAGGGCGTCGCGGATCGTTTCTACAAGCTCGGATTGATCCCGAAGCCGGTCGTGGTCCGCGACGCGGTGTGGAAACCGACACAGACCTGATCAGAGACACAGAAAGTCCGGCACATGAGCCATTCATCACCCAAAGCCAATGTCCTCTGGTTCCTGCCGACCCATGGCGATGGCCGCTATCTCGGCACCAGCAATGGCGCCCGCGAGGTCAATTTCAACTATCTGCGCCAGGTGGCGCAGGCCGCGGACCAGCTCGGCTATTTCGGCGTGCTGCTGCCGACCGGACGCAGCTGCGAGGATTCCTGGGTGGTGGCGTCGGCCGTCGCACCCTGGACCGAGCGTTTGCGTTATCTCGTCGCGGTGCGGCCGGGTCTGCAGTCGCCGAGCGTTGCCGCGCGGATGACCGCCACACTTGATCGCGTCACCAACGGACGGTTGCTGATCAACGTCGTCACCGGCGGCGATCCCGTCGAGAACAAAGGCGACGGTATCTTCCTCGATCATGACGAGCGCTACGCCGTCACCCGCGAATTCCTCAACGTCTACAGCGATCTGCTTGCCGGCAAGACCGTCAATGTGCAGGGCAAGCACATCAGCATCGAGGACGGCCGGCTGATCTTCCCGCCGGTGCAGTCGCCGCGCCCGCCGCTGTATTTCGGCGGCTCGTCGGATGCCGGCATCGATGTCGCTGTCGATACGGTGGACAAATATCTGACCTGGGGTGAGCCCCCCGCCGCAGTTGCCGAGAAGGTTGCGCGGGTGAAAGCTGCTGCGGCGAAGCGCGGCCGAAAACTCTCCTTCGGCATCCGGCTGCATGTGGTGGTGCGCGAAACCAACGAGGCCGCGTGGAAGGCCGCCGACGAACTGATCCAGTACGTCACCGATGACACCATCGCCGCGGCGCAGAAGACCCTCGCGCGGCAGGATTCGGTGGGGCAGCAGCGCATGGCGCAGTTGCATGGCGGTCGCCGCGACAGGCTGGAGATCAGCCCCAACCTCTGGGCCGGCGTCGGCCTGGTGCGTGGCGGTGCCGGTACGGCCCTGGTCGGCGACCCACAGACCGTGGCGGCGCGGATCAAGGAATATCAGGACGTCGGCGTCGATACCTTCATCATGTCCGGCTATCCGCATCTCGAGGAAGCCTATCGCTTCGCCGAACTCGTGTTCCCGCTGCTCTCGCTGCAGAGCCACGACAACGTCACGCCGCTGCGTGCCCAAACCGGCCCGCTCGGCGAAACCATCGCCAATGAGCATCGTCCGCTCGCCAAACAGGCATCGCAATCATGAGTATTGTTGAAATCCTTCCCCGCGTTCGCGCCTGGCGACTGCCGCGTGTCGACGGCCTGACCCAGTGGATCGTGCCGCTGGTGATTCTGCTGGCCTGGCAGGCCGCCTGCGTCACCGGCTTCGTGCCGGCGCGGGTGATGCCGGCGCCGAGCGACGTCGCGGTGGCCGGCTGGAAGCTGCTGCTGTCCGGCGAATTGGCGCAGAACATCTGGGTCAGCTTCTGGCGCGCATCGGTCGGCTTCGCCATCGGCGGCAGCATCGGCTTTGCGTTTGGCCTCGCCAACGGCCTGTCGGAACTGAGCAGCAAGCTCACCGACACCACGCTGCAGATGGTTCGCAACGTGCCGCATCTGGCGCTGATCCCGCTGGTGATCCTGTGGTTCGGCATCGACGAGTCGGCAAAGCTGTTCCTGGTCGCGCTCGGCGTGTTCTTCCCGATCTATCTCAACACGCTGCACGGCATCCGCACCGTCGATCCGCAGCTGATCGAGATGGGCCGCATCTACGGAATGAGCAATGGCGAGCTGTTTCGCCGGGTGATCTTCCCGGGGGCGCTGCCGTCGATCTTCGTCGGCGTGCGCTTTGCGCTCGGCATCATGTGGCTGACGTTGATCGTTGCGGAGACCATCGCGGCATCATCGGGCCTCGGTTACATGGCGATGCAGGCGCGCGAGTTCATGCAGATCGACGTCGTGGTGCTTAGCATCCTGATCTACGCATTGCTGGGCAAGGTCGCCGACAGCGCCTCGCGCGTGCTGGAGCGGCTGACGCTGTCCTGGCACCCGGCCTTCCAGAAACATTGAGCAGAGCTTGAGCAAGAGTCCGAGAGTGAACATGCAGCAGCCCCTTCGATTCGTTCCCGCCGATGCCGAACTCGTCGATGCCCCCGCGGGTATCGAGCAGGCACTGACCGCCCGCCGCAACGCCGAGCCGCATTCGCGCGGTCTGTCGCTGACCATTCGTGGCCTGCGAAAATCCTTCGGCGCCAATGAGGTGCTGCGCGGTGTCGATCTGCATATTCCGGCCGGCCAGTTCGTCGCCATCGTCGGCCAGAGCGGCTGCGGCAAGAGCACGCTGCTGCGCCTGATCGCGGGTTTGGACAAGCCGACCTCCGGCACCATCAGTTTTGGCGAAGAGACCCGCCCGGAAGACATCCGCGTGATGTTCCAGGAGCCGCGGCTGCTGCCGTGGGCACGGGTGCTGTCCAATGTGGAAGTCGGCCTCGGTCGCGATCGCACCTCGGTCGATGCCAAGGCACGCGCCGAACGCGCGCTGGAGGAAGTCGGTCTCGCCGACAAGCGCGAGCAATGGCCGGCGGTTCTCTCCGGCGGGCAGAAGCAGCGTGTCGCATTGGCGCGCGCACTGGTCAGCCATCCCCGTGTGCTGGCGCTGGACGAGCCGCTCGGCGCGCTCGACGCGCTGACGCGGATCTCGATGCAGCGCCTGCTTGGCCGGGTCTGGCACGATCAGGCCTTCACCTCGATTCTGGTCACCCACGATGTGTCGGAAGCCGTCGCACTTGCGGACCGCGTGCTGGTGATCGAGGAGGGGCGCATCGCCCACGACATTCACGTCGATATCGCCCGGCCGCGGCAGCGTGGTTCGGCCGATCTCGCCGCACTCGAAGGTTCGATCCTGCGCAATCTGCTTTCCGCCGGGGACGACGCAACTGACCTGTGAGACCGCCATGAATTCAGTCGTGCGCAATATCAAGATCGAACGCGATGTGCCTTCCGCCGATTTCCGCGGCGCCATGCGGGCGCTGGCCGGCGGCGTCAGCGTCATCACCGTCGGGCGCGGCAAGGAGATTTCCGGCATGACGGTGACGTCGGTGTCGTCGCTGTCGGTCGATCCGCCGACCCTGATCGTCAGCGTCAACCGGCAGTCGTCGTCATGGCCGCTGCTGCAGCGCTACGCCGCCTTCGGCGTCAACATTCTCACCGCCGATCAGCTCGATATCGCCGAGCGGTTTTCCGGCAAGGATGGGCTGAAGGGCGCGGAACGTTTCGCCGGCGCGCAGTGGATCACCCGCGCCACCGGCGTGCCGCTGCTGGTCGGCGGCCTCGCCGCGATCGATTGCGACGTCGAGGAGATCATCGAGCGGCACTCCCATGCCATCGTGATCGGCCGGGTGCGCGACGTGATCACCGCCGCGCCCCGCACCGCGCTGACCTATTGGGACGGCCAGTATGTGGCGATCGACCAGAACGAGGATGCGCTGAAGCTCGCGGAAGTCAGCGTGCCCTCGATGCGGGGCTTGCGGGAAATCTAGAACGCCTTCGCGTTACTTCGTCAGCAGCGCAAAGGCCCCGTTCCAGTCCTCGGCCGGCGGATTCTGCTGAAACGCATGGATGCGCTTCTCATAGAGATCGTACAATAGCTCCAGCAGATGCCCGACATCGGAGCGCCGTCCGCGCTCGATGGCAAACAACGCGCCCTCCCAGTCGCGGCCGCGGTAGCATGCCAGCATCTCGATGGTCAGGTTGCGCAGCATCTGGAAGCGCTCGGATTGCGCCATCTCCTCGCGGCCGGCGACAGCATAGATCACCTCCGGCTCGGTCTTGCCCTTCACCATGATGAAGTCGAGTTCGAGAATCGCGAACTTTTCCTTCACCGCCAGTGCGGTCTTCGATCCGATGATGATTGGAAAGCCGTATTCCTTCGACTGGCCTTCCAGCCGTGACGCCAGATTGACGCTGTCGCCGAGCACGGAATAGTCGAACCGCAGATCCGAGCCCATATTGCCGACCACGCAGATGCCGGTGTTGAGCCCGACGCCGACATTGATCGGGATGTAAACATGGCCGCCCTGCTGCGCTTCGATCTCGCGCTGTTTGTTGAGGCCCTCGATCCGCTCCAGCATGTCGAGCGCGGCGTCGCAGGCATTGATCTGGTGGTCGGCATCGTCGATCGGCGCGTTCCAGAACGCCATGATGGCGTCGCCCATGTATTTGTCGATGGTGCCCTTGCGGTCGAGGATCGCGTTGGTGAGCGGCGTCAGGAACCGGTTCATCAGCGTGGTCAGGCCGTGCGGATCGTGCTTGTAGGATTCCGAAATCGCGGTGAAACCGCGGACGTCGCTGAACATGATGGTCATCTCGCGCTCTTCGCCGCCGAGCACCAGCTTTTCCGGCGACTGCGCGAGTTGTTCGACCAGCGCCGGTGACAGATACTGGCTGAAGGCGGAGCGGATCCGGCGGCGCTGCGCCTGTTCGCGGACGAAGTTGCTGAAGATCAGCGTGAGATAGATCAGCGTGGTGGAGAGCAGCGGATAGGTGAAGTCGATCAGCAGCCGATACTGCGTGTAAAAATACCATGACGTCCCCGCCAGCAGCGCCGCGAATACGGCGCCCATGGCCAACAGCGTGACCGGGCCGAACAGCGGCGCCAGCCAGATCACGGCAATGCCGAGCAGCAGCGCGGCGCAAAGCTCGGCGCCGATGGCGTAGTTTGGCTGCGACAGCACGGTGCGCGTCAGCGCGCTTTCCAGCACCTGGGCGTGAACCTCGACGCCCGGCATCACCGGGTCGATCGGCGTGGTCTTGACGTCGAGCAGCCCGACTGCGGAGGTACCTATCAGGATCAGTTTGCGCGCGATGGCAGCCGGCGCCACCGTGCCGTCGAGCACGTCGGCTGCCGAAACGTAGATATCTGGATCGCTCTTTGCGAAATGCACCCAGAGCTGGCCGTTGCGGTCGGTCGGTACTTCAAAGCCCTTCACTGCGACGCTCTTGATGCCGGCACGATCCGACTTGATGAAGATGGTGTCGGTGCCGGTCGCCACCCGCAGCATTTCGAAGCTCAGCGACGGCATTGTCGCGCCCTGCGCCTGCATCATCATCGGCACGCGCCGCACGATGCCGTCACGCTCGGTGCGGATGGAGAAAAGGCCGCGCCCTGCGGCGGCGTTCTCCAGCGTTTGCACGTTGCGGACCAGTCCCGGGAAATTCAGCAGGAACGGTTGGGGTTCACCCCCGAGCATCGCGAGGGCAGTCAGCGGCAGTGCCTTGTCGAATTCTGCAACGACATAGGGCAATCCGGATTCGCCCAGAACGACGCGGGAGCGCTTGATGGCGTCGGCCAGCACCTGGTCGTTGCTCGGCAGCGCCCGCAGCTTGGTGCGCGTGTCATCGTCGAGGCCCGGGGTGCTGTCGGCGACAAGGGATGGCGTCAGCCGGTCCGGTTCGGAGAACACGATGTCGAAGGCGATCACGACCGCGCCGAGCTTGGTGAGGTTGGTGACGAGGTCGGCGATGCGCGTGCGCGGCCATGGAAACTGGCCGTATTTCTTCAGACTCTTCTCGTCGATATCGACGATGGTCACCGGTCTCGCCGTCTTCGCCCGCGGCTGGATCAGCTGAAACGTATCGAAGGTCCGGACCCGCAATTCTTCGAGCGCAGGCAGGTCGGCGATCCGCAGCAGCGCCAGTCCGAGCAGCAGCGCGACACACAGCGCACGGGCAAATCCGAACCGCCGCGCCAGCCGCCTCACTCGCCTCATTCGCTTCATGTCGGCATCTGGCTTTGTGCGGCTCGCGTCACTTCTCGCGGAATGCGCGCATCAACTGGTCGTTCAGCGGTTTGGCGAGATAGGCCAGCATGGTGCGGTCGCCGGTCTGCACGAAGGCTTCCACCGGCATGCCAGGGATCAGCCGGACGTCGCCGAGCCGGGCGATTTCCGACGCCGGCATTGAAATCCGGATCGTGTAGTAGCTCTGCCCGGTGCGCTGGTCCGTCGTGGTGTCTGGTGAAACCCGGCTGACCACGCCATTCAGCTCCGGCGTGGTGCGCTGGTTGAAAGCCGACAGTCGCAGCAGCGTCTTCTGGCCGATCTGCAGCTGGTCGATGTCCTGCGGATTGACGCGGGCCTCGACCGACAGATTATCCGTCTGCGGCACGATCAGCATGATGGCATCGCCGGCGGTGATCACGCCGCCGACGGTGTGCACGGTGGATTGCAGCACCATGCCGTCCTGCGGCGCGCGGATATCGATGCGGCGTAGCTGGTCCTCGGCGGTGACCTTGCGCTCGACGAATTCGCCTATCTTGTCGTTGGTCTCGCGCAGATCCTTGGAGACTTCGCTGACCAGATCCTTGTCGATCTGGATGATCTGCAACTCGGTCTCGGTGATCTTGCCCTTGGCCTGCGCCCGCGAAGCGATGAACTGCGCGCGTTCGCCGGCCAGCCGTGCTGCATCGCGCTCCAGTACCGTGAGGCGCGATATCTGCACGAGCTGCTGGTCGAACAGGCCGCGGACGCCGACCAGCTCCTTTTCGACCAGCGCGATCTCGCGGGTCTTGGCGGTCTCCTGCGCAGTGAGGCCGCCGATTTCCTCATTGAGCTGCGCAATGCGTTCGCTCAATTGCGACTTCTGGCCGACGCGACCGGCGGAGCGGACATTGAACAGTTTCGTCTCGCTGCCGATGACGTTTTTCACGTCCTCGTCGGCGATCTGCTCCAGCAGCACGTTCGGGAACGTGATCCGTTCCGCGCCGCGCTGCTCGGCTTCCAGACGCGCGGCGCGCGCCCACAGGCCGTTGAGGTTCTTGGTGACGATGGCGAGGCCAGCCTTGGTAACGGTATCGTCGAGCCGGACCACGATGTCACCGGCCTTCACCACATCGCCGTCGCGCGCGCGCAATTCGCCGACCACGCCGCCGGTGGGGTGCTGCACTTTCTTGACGTTGGAATCGACCACGATCGATCCCGGCGCGATCAGCGCGCCGGAGATCTGCGCGGTGGAGGCCCAGCCGCCGAGGCCGCCGGCGAGAATCAGCACCACCACGAGTCCGATGATGAGGTGGACGCGGATCGAGCGCCGCGATTCGGTCTGCGGGGCAGTCATGGTTTCGCAACTCCGCCATCGGACACGATCTTGATCGGCTGCGGGCTCGGCCGCTGCAGCACCTGGCCCAGCACCGTTTCCTTCGGCCCGAACGCCTGCATGCGGCCGTCTTTCAGCACCAGCAGCATATCGACTCCCTCGATGCCGATCGGCCGGTGCGCGACCACGATGACGATGGCGCCGCGCTCCCGTGCGGTGCGCACCGCACGGGTCAGGGCCTCGTCGCCTTCGGTATCCAGATTGGAATTCGGCTCGTCGAGCACGATCAGGAACGGATCGCCATAGAGCGCCCGCGCCAGTGCGATACGCTGCGCCTGGCCGGCGGAGAGCACGCCGCCATGCTCGCCGATTTCGGTGTCGTAGCCGTCGCGCATGGTGACGATCAGCTCATGGACACCGGCCTGCCGGGCGGCGGCGATGATGCCGTCGGATTTGGCGTCCGGATCGAAGCGGCAGATGTTCTGCGCGATCGAGCCGGCGAACAGCTCGACGTCCTGCGGCAGGTAGCCGATGTGGCGGCCGAGATCGTCGGACGACCACTGGTCCAGGGCGGCGGCATCGAGCCGGACGTGGCCGCGCACCGGCTGCCAGACGCCGACCAGTGCGCGCAGCAGCGACGACTTGCCGGAGCCCGATGGCCCGATGATGCCGAGACCGTTGCCGGTCTTCAGCGCGAAGTTGATGTCGTGGACGGTGATTTTGGAGTCGCCGGGCGGCGCGATGCTGACACTCTCCACCGCCAGTTTTTCCGCCGGGTTTTGCAGCTGTGTCGGCGCGGTCTGCGCCGGCAAGGCGCGCAACAACCCGTTGAGTCGGTGCCAGCTCTGCCGGGCGGCGACAAAGCCCTTCCAGTGCGCAATCGCCAGATCGACCGGCGCCAGCGCCCGCGCGCTCAGGATCGAACCGGCGATGATGATGCCGGCGGTGGCTTGCTGGTTGATCACCAGATAGGCGCCGACGCCGAGCACCGCCGATTGCAGCGTCATCCGCAGCACCTTGGCGATGGCGCCGAGGCCGCCAGCGACGTCGCTGGTACGCTGGTTGCCGGCGAGATAGTTCTCGTTGGCGTCGGCCCAGCGCCGGGTCAGCCGTCCGGCCATGCCCATTGCCACGACCACCTCGGCATTGCGCCGGCTGGCGGCGGCGATGTCGCTGCGCCGCGCCGCAAGGCCGTTGGCCTCGCGCGCCGGCCTGCGGGTCATGTATTCGGTGAGCACGGTGAGCAGCACCAGGATGATGGCACCGACCAGCGCGGTGACGCCGATCATGGGGTGGAAGGCAAAACAGATCGCCAGATAAAGCGGCAGCCAGGGCAGGTCGAACAGCGCACTCGGCCCCATGCCGGACAGGAAGGCGCGGACGTTGTCGAGGTCGCGCAGCGGTTGCAGGCCCTCATTGTGGCCGCCGGCCATCAACGGCAGCCGCACGACGGTCTGGAACACCCGCGGGCTCAGCGCCTCGTCGAGTGAAGTTCCGACCCGGACCAGGATCCGGCCGCGCAGCAGGTCGAGCACGCCCTGGGCGACGTAGAGTCCGCCGGCCAGGATGATCAGGCCGACCAGCGTCGGCACGCTGCGGCTCGGCAGCACCCGGTCGTACACCTCCAGCATGAAGAACGAGCCGGTGAGATACAGCAGGTTGATCATGCAGCTCATCAGGCCGACGCCGAGGAACGCGCCGCGGCACGCCCGCAGGGCGTCGCCGAGCTCGGACCGCGCCGGTGCGTGGGTCAATCGTGGCTGGCCGCGCTGCATCATCAAAGCCCTGGAAACCTGCCGGGAAATGGACTGGCGCGGGTGTTACCCAGCCCCTGCCGGCGCACTATGCCATTACGCGGGCGATTTGTGCAGATGATGAATCCGGCAAAGTTAACGGTGGCGTCAGGCGACGTTGCTGTAGGGATGCACGATGAAGTCGCTGGCGTGCAGTGACGACATCTGCACGCCGGTGAGCAGCAAGGTATCGCCCTCGAGGTGGATCAGCGTATCGTTGCCCTTTTGCTGGATGCCCCCGCTCAGCTCCCAGGCGAACAGCTGAAGGTCGCCGAACGGGCCGGACAACGCCGGGACGCCACGGATGTGGTCGAACTCGATCTTGTCGATGCCAACCTGGAAGTCCTTGATGACGTCCTTGTCCGCCGGACCGCTGTGCGGCCCGAACACGAACTGATCGGCGCCGCCGCCTCCGGTCAGTGTATCCGTGTTGCTGGTCGCGAAAATGACGTCGTTCTCATTCGTTCCGGTCAGCGTAACCTGTGTGTGCGAGCTCAGCACCGCCGTATTGAAGATGAAATTGACATGGTCGCTGGCGCCCCACCCGTCGGTAACGGTGACGCCAACCGTGGCCTGCGCCGGAGATGAAGGGGCCGGCGTAAAGGTGAAGCCGTTTTCGAGGGACTGGTCGAGCTCGGACAGCAAACCCGTGCTGTCGTGCCCGTCAATCGCCAGCTTGTAGAGTTCGCTGGACGACGAATCCCCATCGCAGACCGAGACGCCGGAGATTGTGAACGAACCGTCGCTGTTCTTCGCAAGATGAGCGTCGGACGTATCCAGCTCCGGCGCATCATTGTTCCAGACCAGCTCAGTGCCGCCGTGATGATCCGAGCCCAACTCAAGATGGTTGAGGGCGCCGGGGTCGGTCAGGGTGAAGTAGTCGTTCGATCCCCAGCCGTAATGTACCTGCACGACACCACTATACTGCGTCATCCACAGTTGCCACGGCGAGATGCCCTGAAGATCGATGGCGTCGCCATAGGACAGGCCGGACACCGTGCCGGTGAAATGCGAGTCGCGGTCGAGTATCAGCTCATCGCTGCTGCTGCCGGAGAACTGCACATTGGCGTCGGAGCAGCCGCCAAATTCCAGCGTGCCGCCGTCGATCTTGGCAAGGCCGTGGCCGGTGAGGTCGCCGTCAATGTCGAGCACGCCGTGTTTCGCGTCCAGGGTGCCGTGGTTTTCCAGATCGCCTCGAATCTCAAGGCCGCCGGCTGCGCTGGATTCGATCAGGCCGTAGTTGACGAAATCGGCAAAGCGCACATCGACGACAAGTTTGTAGGCCGTGTCGGCAACGATGGTGCCGCCGCATTGATTGACGATGTCGAGATGGCCATCGCCGAGCGTGCCGTAGCCATCGATCGTGTTGTCGGCGTTAACCAGCTTCGCGTCGGCGGTGCCGCCCGTTATCTTGTCCGCGGTGCCGTCCAGCGTGACCGTGCCGCCGCCTTCCAGCGTGACAGTGCCGTCGATCACAAGCGTCGCGCCGGGTTGGGTAACCGGGGCATCGATCAGGAGGGTGCCGCCGTTCTGCACGACGCCGTTCACTTCGAGCGTCGCACCCGGAGCGAGCTCGATGTCGCCGTCGTTGACGAGCGTGCCGGTGATATTGAGCGTGCCCGTGCCGGTCAGGTCGAGTTCGGTGCCGGGCCCGATGTGCAGCTCGGCGACGGTCTGGAGACCGCTGAGGTTGAAGGTGACCGGCGGTGGCGCCGGGATATTGAGTTCAACGATCTCATCTCCCGTCGGTACTATGCCGAGCGACCAGTTACCCGGATTGTTCCAGTCGCCATCATGGGCGGCGCCAGTCCAGACGTTGGTGAGCGGGCCGTCGTCGCTGCCATCGACAGTGAAGGTCACATCCGTGGATGACGTTTCGAAGCCGTCCGTCACCGGGATCGTGAAGGTCTCGGTCGGATGATCGTTTGACGTCAGGTTGTCCGTGAGCGCGCGATCGTTGTCGAGTTCGTAGGTGAGCATATTGTCGAATGTGTTCAGGGTCGCGGTGCCGTAGAGGCCTGCCTTGGTAAAGATGCCGCCACCCTCAAAATGGGTCCAGCCTGCAGTCACGAGCGCGTCGCCGTCATACGTGGGCGTGCCATCGACATCGCCAAGCATCAGCGACACGGCAGAAAGTGAAACGCCTGGGGCGCTCGCCGTCGCTTCAACCAGATGATCGGGCGGACTCGCGGTTACGGTCGGCTCATAAACTGGCGGGGGCTCCGTTACGGTCACCGTTGTTGCAGCAACGTTACTGTCGGCCGCGCCGTCATTGACCACGATGCTGATATCACGCTCGCCCGGAGCACCGCCGGTCTGAAACGTAATGCCCTGTAGCAGCAGCTGATAGTCGGCCAACGTGGCCAAGCCGGTGATGGTCCATTGATGGACGTTACCGGGAAGGTCGGTGTCGCTAATCGTTAGACCGGGAAAGCTGGGGATGGACAGAGAATCGCAGTGGTCCCAATTCGTAATCTTGATCGTCGCAGACGCAATATTCGCGCCGTCGACATCTGTGATGGAAATATCTGAGCCGGTGATTGATACCGGCGCGGCAAATTGCACGATGCTCGTCTGATATCCGTCGGTTCCACCCAACACCGGCGCGTCGTTGACCGGCGTGATGTCCAGCGTGGCCGTGCCGTCGATGCTGGCGATGCCATCGGTCACCAGATAAGAGAATGATACCGAGCTGCTGTCATTCGATGCCGGCGTATAAGTCCAGGTGCCATCGCCATTGTCGCACAGCGTACCGCCGCAGCCGGGGGCCAAGGTAAGGCCGGTTGCCGTCAACGACGAGCCGTCGTCGATGTCTGAAGCAGATGCAAGCAAATCCGCCTGCGTGATTAGTCGCGGCCCGCTGTCCTCGTTGATCGACGCAAGCGTGACCTCCGACGTGACCGGTGCGTCGTTGGTTCCGGTGACGGTAACGGTCTCTGTTTGCGCCACGGTGACACCATGGGCATCCGTTACATCGTAGGAGACCGTGATTGTCGTGGAGTGGCCCTGCGCCAGATGATCAAAGGCTACGTTCTTGGGATCGACGCTCAACGTTGCGCCTGCCAGCGACAGGCCCGTCGGGGCGGCGGTCGAGGGCATGCCACCATCGACGGCATATTTGACATTCGTCACCGACAAGGTCGCCGTCTCGCCGGTATCGACGTCGGTAGCTCCAGTGAGCAGATTGGCGGTAAACGCGACATCACCTTCGGCAGCGGTCGCTGTCAGCGCCGCAGTCACGGCCGGTGCGTCGTTGGTGCCGGTGATGGTGATGGTCTCGGTCTGCGTAGTGGTCGCGCCATGCGCATCGGTGACGTCGTACGAGACCGCGATCTTTGTCGTCTCGCCCTGCGCCAGATGATCGAAGGCTGCGTTCTTGGGATCGACGCTCAGCGTCGCGCCTGTCAGCGAGATCCCCGTTGGTGCGGTCGCCGAAGCCGTACCGCCGTCGACGGCATATTTGACGTTCGTCACCGACAAGGTCGCCGTCTCGCCGGTATCGACGTCGGAAGCACCGGCCAGCAGATTCGCGGTGAAGGCAACGTCGCTTTCGGCAGCGGTGACGGTCAGCGCCGCAGCCACCACCGGTGCGTCGTTGGTGCCGGTGATGGTGATGGTCTCGGTCTGCGCGACGGTCGCGCCGTTTGCGTCGGTGACGTCGTAGGATATGACGATGGTCTTCGTCTCGCCCTGCGCGAGATATGCAAAGGCGGGATTGCTCGGATCGACATGCAGGGTCGTCCCCGACAGCGACACGCCCGCCGGCGCCGTCGCCGAGGCCGTGCCGCCGTCGACGGAATATTTGAGGTGCGTTATCGTCAGCGTTGCAGTTTCGCCGACGTCCGGATCGATCGCGCCGGCCAGCAGGTTCAGATCCTGCGCGGCGTCGGTCTGCGTCAGCGGCTTGGTCAGCGCAGCGGCGACTGTCGGCGCATCATTCGTGCCATCGACAGTGAACGTCAGCGTTTCGTGAATAGTATCGGGTCCGGACTGGCTGTCGAAGCCGATGGTGTAGACGGCGGTTTTCCCGGCCGGCAGAAACTTGAATGCGGCGGGATCGTAGGTGACGTGGCCGGTAGCCGGATCGATAGTGACAAGTGTTTTGAGGTCAAGGCCGGACGGCGTGTTCGACGGACCGGTCGCGGAAATCACGTGGCCGGTGCCCGCCACGTAGGGCACGAACACATCGTCGGGGTCAGGGTCGGTGCCGTGCACCTGATCTTTGATGTCGAAGCTGGTCTTGTTGACAGGGAGAGTGACGACGACGGGTGTGACGACGATCGTCGGCGGCGTATTGACCGTGAGCGTGACCGTAATCGGCGGTGTACCCGGCGTATCACTCTGAAAGTTGAAATTGATTGGAGCTATCGGCTGCCCGGGAATAGAGTCCTGTTGATGGAATTGCGGAAAGTCCGGGTTGGAAGAGCCGGGAATGGGATTCGCTGGCGTCGACCCGCTAGGACCAGAGGACCGCGGATTGGGATTGTTCAGCAGGAATTGCTCAAACGTATAGGTAATGATGTCCTGCGCAAGTTGGGTCAGCGGCGGCGCCTGTCCCGTCGTTGTGTCGCCGTTGCCCAGGACACTGGTGACCTGGCCGGCCTGGTTGACGGTGCCCAGGATCGAGCCCGTCTTGCTGTACAGAACATAGGAGCCGACCCTGCCGCCGCGCTCGACCAGCACCTGGAAATGGACCGGCGGCGCGCCGCCCTGGACGGGCACTTCAAAGCCGATCTCGACCAGCACCGCGGTGCCGCGGATGCCCATGGTCGCCACCGGTGTGTCGACGCGCATGTCGCCATGCTTGGCGGTTTCGCCGGCGACGAAGGTGATGGTGCCCTGTACCAGGCTGAGCAGTGAGGAATTCGACGATCCGTTGGGATCGTAGACCATCTCGTTCAGCACCATGCGCGCATTGGCCGAGAGGCCGAACACGGTGCCGTCGATGAAGGTGAGGCCGAGCGAGGAGTCGGCGCCGGCCTGGACCACGTCGCCCTTCTGGACGTTGTCGCCCATGTTGAGCTGGATCGAGACGCCGTTGCGGATGGCGGTTGCGCTGCCGGTCAGTTTGGTGACGCGTCCGATCACCGTCGCGGCCGCGGTGGAACCGCCGCCGAGCTGCGCGATCTGCACTTCGCCGGTCAGCGCATTGACGAGGTCGCCGGAGAGATTCGCGCTGTCAGGCGACGACAACGTCGCCCGCGAATGACCCTTGAAGTAGTCGGAGACGACGTAATCGTGGCCGTCCTTCGACAGCACCAGATCAACGCCGGCGCGCTTGTAGTCGCCGGAAAACAGCAGATGCGCGTCCGGCACGACAATCGTATGCGCGTCAACATGGGAAAGTGCGTCGTTTTTCGCCTCAACGCCGACGGACACGCCAGACGGCGCGTCGCCTCCAAAATGCGAAAATTCAAATGTTCCAGCGTAGTTCAACGGGTGCCGCGCATGGTTAATAATTGGCTAATATCCTGCCATGCATACCATCACGGGGTGCAATGCGAAAGTGGACGGGTGCGCAACTTATTGCGTAGATCGAAAGTGCCAGGCTATGCCGCTCATTTTACTGGTTAATTTCCATTAACCATAGAACGGAACCGCAGGTTGAGGCGCCTGCAAACGCCCCGCCGCAGGGGAACCAAATGCGGCGGTAGCTCAGTGCCGTGCTCGGAAACCGAGTTTCGATAAAATTTTCATGAAACCCGCCAGCAAGCCTTCAGCGTATTCCGCACTTTAGCTGTCCGCGTCCCCTGCTTTTAATCCGGTCGAAAATCTCCCCGCCCATCATCGCGTCAAATGATCCGGTCACGCGCGGCTGTCTTGCCCCGTTGATGCCCGGACAGGGGGCGTCAGATGTGGATTTTCGACCGTGCGCACGCGTGGCGCGCTATTGGGCTGGCTTGCGTGTTGGTGGTGCTCGGTCCGTCGGCTCGTTCGGTGGCCGCGGCGCTGCAACCATCAGAAACCATCGGTGCCGCCGGGCCTTTCGCCGAGCCGTTCGGGCTTTTGACGACGGCCGTGGCGGATGGCGAATTGAGCGAGAAGTGGCGGGGCGTCGAACGCGAACTCGACGGCGAAGCCCTTGCCATCGCGCTTTGCAACGAAGACCGCGCCCGCTGTGCCTCCTCCGCGGCGCTGCAATTTCTCGGCATCGTCGAGACCGGCAAGGCCCGCGACGGCCGCGCCCGGCTCGGCGAGATCAACCGCGCGCTGAATCTCGCGGTGCGCCCGGGCAGCGATCTCGCGCTGTATGGCGCCATCGATGTCTGGCGCACGCCGCTTGCTTTGCTCGCCACCGGCGCCGGCGACTGTGAAGACTATGCGATCGCCAAATTCGTCGCGCTGCGGCTGGCCGGCGTTGCTTCCGCAGATCTGCGCATCGTGATCCTGCGCGACACGCTGCGCCACGAGGACCACGCCGTTGCCGCCGCGCGCCTCGACGGGCGCTGGTTCATGCTCGACAACCGCCGCATGGCGATGGTTGAGGACGTTAATCTCCAAAATTACAGGCCGCTGTTCGTGATCGATCACGGCGGCGTCCGGCAGTATTTCGATCAGCCGCTGATGGCGGGCGATCCGCGCCCGGTCGCGGACGCCGCCGCGCTGATGAAGCTGGCATCGCGGGCGAATTGATCGTCGATCCGCTGCGCGCTCTATCTCATTCCCGAGAGCTTGTTACGCCGCCCGCACCTTGGTCAGGAACTCGGCCACCGCCGACTGCAGCATGCTGGCCTGGCCGTCGAGTTCGCGGGCGCCGGTCAGCACCTCGCCGGCGGCCTGCCCGGTCGCAGACGCCGCAGCATTGACGCTGCCGATGTTGCTGGCGATTTCGCTGGAGCCGGTGGCGGCTGCCTGGATGTTGCGCGCGATCTCGCGGGTTGCGGCACCTTGCTCCTCGACCGCCGAGGAGATTGCCAACGATATCTCGTTCATTTTTTCGATGGTGGTGCTGATGCTGCCGATCGCCATCACGGCGTCGCCGGTGGTGGATTGCATGCTCGACACCTGTGCCGAGATTTCCTCGGTGGCTTTCGCGGTTTGCGTCGCCAGCGCCTTCACTTCGGAAGCCACCACGGCAAAGCCGCGGCCAGCCTCGCCGGCGCGTGCCGCCTCGATGGTGGCGTTCAGCGCCAGGAGGTTGGTCTGGGTGGCGATATTGTGGATCAGCTGCACCACAACGCCGATCTTCTCGGCGGCACCGGACAGCAGTTGCACGGTGGAGTTGGTGCGGTCGGCTTCGCTGACAGCCTGACGGGCAATCTCGGTGGATTGCGCGACCTGGCGCGAAATTTCCTCGACCGAGGCCGACAGCTCTTCCGCGGCGGCGGCAACGGTCTGCACATTGGCCAGCGCCTTGTCCGACGCCATGCTGACGGTGGCGACCCGATCGCTGGTCTCGCCGGCTGTCGTGGTCATCGACGTCGCAGTCGCCTGCATGCCCGCTGCCGAAGTGGCCACCGACTTGACCACGCCGTTGACGCTGCGCTCGAAGCCGTCGGCGAGGCTGTTCATCGCCGACGCCCGTTCGCTGGCGACGCGCTGCTGCATCGCTTCCTCTTCCTGCTCCAGGCCCTGCATCCGGATTGCATTGTCCTTGAACACCTGCACCGTCGACGCCATCGCGCCGATTTCGTCGCGGCGGCCGGCGCCGGGAATTTCGGCTTCGAGCTGGCCGGTGGCGAGATCCTTCATGCGGGTGCCAAGCAGGCCGAGCGGCCGAGTGATGCTGCGGGCGATGAACCACGCGATGAATCCAGCCACGACCGCAATGCCGAGGATCGCGACCGCCAGCGACGTGATGATCGGTGTCAGCTTGGCGTCGAGGTCGTCGAGATAGGCGCCCGTGCCGACGAACAGATTCCAGCCGGGAATGGCGACCGCATAGGAGAACTTGCGGATCAGCTCGGTGGTGCCTGGCTTCATGTATTCGTAATACAGCGTCACATCGCCTTTAGCGGCGACGCCATCGCGCAATTCGCGCGTCAAGGCGCGGCCATTGATCAGCACATCGAGCCGATTGGTGCCGAATTGCTTCGGATCGGGAGTCGCGAGGGCAATGCCGTTCATGTCGTAGACAAACACATAGCCGCTGCCGTTGTCGTAGGTCATCGTGCGGGCGCGCTTGCTGAATTCCTGGAGCGCCGCCTCTTTGGTCATCTCGCCGGCTTCCACCTGTTTCTGCAGCCCGAACGCCACGTTGCGCGCCATATCGACGATTGCGTGAACCTGATCCATCCGCGCCGTGCGCATTTCTTGGCTGACCAGCCGGGTCGCCTGAAAGCCGGCGGCGCAAAGGCCGAGCAGCGTCACGCCGACCAGAATTCCAAGCTTCACAGAAATCGACAAATTGTTGAGCAGCTTCACAGTGAAATTCCCCGGGCAATACGGCGAGCTATGCGCCATGGCGGTGCCATTGCCCGACTTTACGCATGCGCGAATTAGAACTTCCTTAATCGTGATTGCGTGGCTTTGACGCAGGTTGCGTTGCAATATCGCCGCCGCTTCGGGCCAGTGCGCTCGGGTCTCGCACGCTCGTAGCGAGGCGAGGATCCTCAAATACGCCTTGCGCGCAGCCACTTCGGCGTCTTCAAATACCATTCGCGAAAAACAAAAAGGGGAAACGAGATGGGACGTTTAAACGACAAGGTGGCCGTGATCACTGGCGCGACGAGCGGTATCGGGCTCCGCACAGCCGAAATATTTATTCAGGAAGGCGCGAAGATCGTCATCGCCGGCCGTCGCGCGCCGGAAGGCGAAGCGCTCGCGTCAAAGCTCG
This sequence comes from Nitrobacteraceae bacterium AZCC 2146, assembly GCA_036924855.1. Classification (NCBI taxonomy): domain Bacteria; kingdom Pseudomonadati; phylum Pseudomonadota; class Alphaproteobacteria; order Hyphomicrobiales; family Nitrobacteraceae; species Nitrobacteraceae bacterium AZCC 2146. Next base: position 4,159,453 of record JBAGRP010000001.1, on the reverse strand, counting down.
GCGCCAATTGCAGCTTTCGCCAGACCGATGTCACCGACGAAGCGCAGATGCGCGCGCTGATCGATCATGCGGTGGAGAAGTTCGGCCACATCGATTGCCTGTTCAACAATGCCGGCGGCCCGGCGCAGACCGGCGGCATCGAAGGCCTCGATGTCGGTCGTTTCGATGCGGCGATGGCGACGCTGGTACGCAGCGTCATGCTCGGCATGAAGCACGCGGCCCCGCACATGAAGCGGCAGGGCTCCGGCAGCATCATCAACAACGGCAGCATCGCCGGACGCGTTGCCGGCTATTCGTCTTCGGTGATCTACGGCGCGGCCAAGGCCGCCGTCATTCATCTCACCAAATGCGTGGCGATGGAGCTCGGCGAATCCGGCGTCCGCGTCAACAGCATCTCGCCCGGTGCCATCGCCACCGGCATCTTCGGCAAGGCGCTCGGGATGTCGGTGGAAGCGGCGGAGCAGACCCCGGCGGCGATGCGCGAGATATTCAAGACCGCGCAGCCGATCCCGCGCGCCGGCCTGCCTGACGATATCGCTTATGCTGCGGTGTTTCTCGCCAGTGATGAATCCTCCTTCGTCAACGGCAACGATCTTGTCGTCGATGGCGGTGTCACCGGCGGCCGCAACTGGAGCCAGCAACAGCAGGGCTATGCCGCTCTGCGTCAGGGGTTCGAGGCAAGGAATGGCTGAGCGCTGCAATCTGCGGGCGACGAAATATCCGGCGATGTGCTGATTCAGACCAATTGCACGGCGGTGCACTTGGTCTGAATTTCGGAGGACCCATACTCCAGGGGCTTATGGGAGGTGTTGCAACGGCAAGCTTAATCGAAACGGCGGCGAGTATGGGTCCCGGCTTACGCTCGCAAGCTTGCTTGCCGGGACGATGTATCGAGGGGCGCTGCCTTAACTTGCTGCCACCCCTTCTTCTGCTGCAACCGCGGGCGGATTGCTGGTGCCGACGATCCGCCCCTGCGTGCGCAGGAAGTCGCGGCCGGCGGCGGTCAATCGCACCGATACCTCGCGCCCGGGTGTGTGCTCGCGCGTCGCTAGGCCGCGATCGACGCAGTCCTCCCACACGGTGAGCCGCGGGCATGACGTCCGCCATGCCTCGATCACTTCGGCGTAGGATCGTGGTTCGCGGTCGATCCACTCCAGCAAATCGAGAATGAGAGGATCGAGGTCGTTGCGCATGGTAACGCTCTCCGGTTCGTGAGCGAAGCGAACTATAGACCCGTGCTCAGCCGAACAACAACGTCATCGCTTCATTCATATCAGGGCAGCAGTCATGCGACTGGATCAAACCGCCCCCTTAATCTGTCTTTCGGTGTGGGCCACATCTGCCATTGCGGTGACAGGACGATTACCGGAAGTAAGTGCCTTAAGTCTTCGCGGCGATTGCAGGGCTATAGATCGTGACGGGTGCCGCGACACCACGCAGCGTGTACTCGCCGAGCTGATCGAGCGGATGGTCGATCTGGCGGGCCACCGCCTCGGTGATCAGGATGCTGCGCCCGATGGTTTTCTGCAGCGCCTCCACGCGGCTTGCCTCGTTGACGGCCGGTCCGATCACGGTGAAGTCGAGCCGCTCGGGCGCGCCGATATTGCCAAAAAACACCTCGCCTTCGTGTAGTGCGATGCCGGCTCGCAGCGGTCGCCAGCCTTCGACATCGCGGAGCGCTGGCGGCGGGCTGACGTTGAGATCGTTCAATCCTTTTAAGGATCGTTCGGCGGCATCGAGTGCTGCGTGCGCGGCGGCCTTGCCGTCACCGCTCTCGCCGAGTGGAAAGACTGCGAGCAGTCCATCACCCATGAATTTCAGTACTTCGCCGCCATTGGCAAGCACCGCGCCGGCGAAGATCTCGAAATAGGCATTGAGCAATTCGATCATATCGCCGCCGGACAGCCGGCCCGACAGGTCCGTGAACCCTCGCAGATCCGAAACCCAGATCACCGCGCGAATGGACTCACCTCCACCCCGCCGGATTGCGCCGCTCAGCACTTTCGCAGCGGCTACCGGTCCGAGATAGGCGTTGAGCGTATTGTCTGCGATCCGCACTGCGGTCTGACGTTCCACATGCAATGTGAACAGGCTGAGCAGGCGTTGAATCTGCTCAATCTCGTGATCCGCGAAGCCCGCAGTGCGCATGGTCGCGAACGTGATCGCGTGGCGATATCGCTCGCCGCCCAGCGGCATTGCGAGATATTCGGTGTAACCCGCAGCCGCCAGCTCGACCATAATCGGAAATTCCGCCTGGGCGTCCGCGCGCTGGGGGTAACGCCGAAGCTGTGTTCCGGTTGTAAAGATGCGGGACAGCGGATTGAGCCGATAGCTGTCGGTTCGGCGGTGGTTTGCTTGACCTTCACCTCGTCGCACAATCCGTCCGATCGCCGCCAATTCCAGGCGAAGCCCAGAAGCTGCGGATGCAGCGTCCCGATGTGGAGGCTGGCACGGTCGATCGGCAAACCCGCGGCGACCATGCGCCAGATGAAGGATTCGAACGTCAGCAGCATTTCGCGCTCAAGCGCCGCGTCGTGAAGCAGCCAGTGCTCGATATCAGCAACGCTGAGACGGGCAGGCGCAGATGCCGCGCCGCGTGCGGAGCGCTTCACGATGCTGACGCCCGCGGGATAGTTTCGAGGCGTGAGAGCAGCGGGGGGAGAATTTGTCACGGATGCGGACTCGAAGCGATGGCGGGAATGAACAGGCCGCCCTGCGGTCTGCGAAATCCAGGCCGTGGGCGGACAGGATATAGTCTTTTCCGCTTGCTGCGTCAGGGTGGCGCAGCGTGCTATTTTTGTCCGCAGCTTCGCCGGATCACGCCTTTTTCTGTTGCAGCTCCGGCGCATTGATCAGCGGGATCGCGACGCGGCCGGGACCGGTGAGCGGCAGGGCCGCGGCGGCCTTGTCGTTCTCCATGATCTTCGCCATGACAGCCTGTCCCGCGCGTTCGAACACTTCGCGGTTCTCGACCAGATATTTTTGCGATTTGCGCAACGACGCAATGTAGCCGTTGATCTCCGGCACCACGTAGCGCGCCACCATGTCCCAGCTGCGCCGGGTGTTTTCCGGATTGGCCCAATCGTGCACGAAGCCGACGATGGTGCCGACACCGCCTGAGAGCTGCATCAGGCTCTTGATGGTCTTGATCAGATCGTCGGGGGTGCCGATCGTCGAAGCCGCGTTTTCGCCGCCTGCCGTCTTCTCCACCGCGTCTTCCGGTGACGTGAAGGCCGTGAGGCCCGGCCGCTGCAGCGTGCCGACGTTATATTCGTTGTGCCAGCGCATCAGCCCGGCGCCGGCCTCGCGCTGCGCCTGCTCGCGGGTTTCGGCGATGTGCCAGCTCAGCAGCACGCGCCAGTTGGCGCGGTCGACCGTGGTGCCGTGCTTCTTCGCGGCGTCCTCGGCAAAGCCCCATTGTGTCGGCAGCGCCATCAGGCCCTGGGTCGACATCGAGCCCAGCGAGATGATGCCGATGCCGTATTTGCCGGCCAGCGTCATGCCCGACGGCGAGATCTGCGACGCCACCACGAAGGGCATTTCCTCCTGCAGCGGCAGGATCTGCAAGGCCGCGTCGTTCATGGTGAACCAGTCGCTTTTCGCGGTGACGCGCTCGCCGTTGAACAGCCGGCGGATGATGCCGATCGCCTCGTCCTGGCGGTCGCGCTGGGTCATCGGGTCGATCCCGAGCGTATGGGCGTCGGAAGCCAGCGCGCCCGGGCCGGAGCCGAAGATGGCGCGGCCGCCGGTCATGTGGTCGAGCTGCACCATGCGCTGCGCCACGTTGAAGGGGTGATGATAGGGCAGCGATACCACGCCGGTGCCGAGCCTGATGCGCTTGGTGCGCTCGCCCGCGGCGGCGAGAAACATTTCCGGCGAGGCGATGGTCTCCCAGCCCGAGGAGTGATGCTCGCCGCACCAGAATTCGTCATAGCCGAGCGCGTCCAGTTGCTCGACGAGGTCGAGATCCCGGCGGAACTGCAGCATCGGGTGCTCGCCGATCGGATGATGCGGGGCGAGAAAGGCTCCAAACTTGACGCGTGCCATGCGGCATTTCCTCGTTGTTATTTTTTGCTTGGGCCAAGCGTAAGCCAGCCCCGGTTCCGTTTCAATGCGTTCCCGGGCATGGCCGCGACGCGCTGCCGCAGAACGGCGTCTTGCGCGGCGGGCGGCGCCATCACCATTTGGAGGGCGCACCGCAGCGTTGCCGCGCGGGCAGGAGAGGACGATGAGCTACTTCAAGACCGCAATGTTGCTGGCCGGCATGACTGCCCTGTTCATGGGTGTCGGCTATCTGATCGGCGGCGCGTCCGGCGCCATCATCGCGCTGCTGGTCGCCGCCGGCACGAACCTGTTTGCGTACTGGAATTCCGACCGCATGGTGTTGTCGATGTATGGCGCGCAGCCGGTCGATGCCCGCAACGCGCCGGATCTGTATCGTCTGGTCGGCGATCTCGCCAACCGCGCCGGCCTGCCGATGCCGCGTATCTATCTGATGGACAATCCGCAGCCCAACGCCTTTGCCACCGGCCGTAATCCGGAGAACGCCGCGGTCGCCGTGACGACGGGGCTGGTGCAGTCGCTGAGCCGCGAGGAGCTTGCCGGCGTGATCGCCCATGAACTGGCCCATGTGAAGAACCACGACACGCTGCTGATGACGATCACCGCCACCATTGCCGGCGCGATCTCCATGGTCGCGCAGTTCGGCATGTTCTTCGGCGGCAACCGCAACAATAACGGTCCGGGCATTGTCGGCTCGCTGGCTTTGATGATCCTTGCGCCGCTCGGCGCCATGCTGGTGCAGATGGCAATCAGCCGTACCCGCGAATATGCCGCCGACGATCTCGGCGCGCGGATCTGCGGCCAGCCGATGTGGCTCGCCTCGGCGCTGGCCAAGATCGACAATGCCGCGCACCAGATTCCGAACGAGGACGCGGAGCGCTCGCCGGCTACCGCGCATATGTTCATCATCAATCCGCTGTCCGGCCGCGGCATGGACAATCTGTTCACGACGCATCCATCGACGCAGAACCGCATCGCGGCGCTGCAGCAGCTGGCGGGACAGATGGGCGGGGCGGCAGCTGTGCGCAGCACCACTGCGCCGCGCGGTCCGTGGGGTGGCGCGTCGCGCGCGAAGGGGCCGTGGGGATAAGCTCGACTTGCCACAATCTCAATCGTCATCCTGAGGTGCCGTCGCCCTTGCGGCGGCCTCGAAGGATGAGCCGCTTGCATGTGTCGCCGCATCCTTCGAGGCTCGCCGAAGTCGGCGAGCACCTCAGGATGACGAAGCCAAGCGAGTAGCGGCAGTGAGTCGACTACCGCGTCATCCGATTCCACGCATCCAGGCCGGCGATCTTGTAGGCCTCGGCGAGCGTTGGATAGTTGAACGTGTTCTGGATGAAGTAGTCGATCGTGCCTTTCAAATTCAGCACCGCCTGGCCGATGTGGATCAGCTCGGTGGCGCCTTCGCCCAGAATATGCACGCCGAGCAGCCGACGGGTCTTGGTGGAGAAGATCATCTTCATCATGCCGCTGTTCAGCCCCATGATGTGACCGCGCGAGGTCTCGCGGAAGCGCGCGATGCCGACCTCGTAGGGAATGCCCTTGGTGCGGACTTCCTCTTCGGTGAGGCCGGTGGTGGAAATCTCCGGCACCGAATAGATGCCGTAGGGAAAGAACTCCGGCGGTGCCAGCGGCTCCATGCCGAGCGCATGGCAGGCGGCGACGCGGCCTTGCTCCATTGATGTCGAGGCGAGGCTGGGGAAGCCGATCACGTCGCCCGCGGCATAGATATGCGGCACATTGGTCTGCAGCGTCAGCGGATCGACCGCGATGCGGCCGCGGTGGTCGACCACGATGCCGGCGGCGTCCAGGTTGAGCCGGTCGGTGGCGCCGACCCGGCCGGCCGCGAACAGCAGCATTTCCGAGGTGACGTTGCGGCCGTCGGCGAGTTTGGTGACGATGTGGCCCGCTTTCGGTCTGCTCGATCGAACTGACGGCGGCGCCGAGTCGCAGCGCGACGTTGCGGGCCCGCCGTGATCTCGATCTGGTTCGGCCCTACGAAACGGGCCTCGCCCAGCGCGGTGCGCACCATGTTGCGGCTGAACTGATGCTCCAGCACTTCCACCTCATGGTCGAGGGTCTTCTGCAGCCGGGCCATCAGGTCGGCGGCGCCGATCTCCTGCTTCACCCGGTAGGAGCGACCGTAGAAGCCGCGCTCGCGCCAGCCTGACAGATTGAGCACGGTCTCGCGCAGGGTTTTGGACGGGATGGTGCCAGTGTGCACCGAGACGCCGCCGACCCGCCGGCCCTTTTCCACCACCAGCACCGAGCGGCCGAGCTTGGCGAACTGCACCGCGGCCCGCCGGCCGGACGGGCCGGAGCCGATCACAATCATGTCGTAGTCATGCATCGGGCTGGTCTCGATCACGCGAATGGCCGGAAGAACCTGAGGTTGTGGGCCATGCAGCAATCGGGCCATTTCGGGTTGCTCACCATCCGAGACTACAATCGGATTGCGACAGCTCGCCGACGCCGCGTGTCGTGATGTGACATGCGGAACGTTTCAAAACGCATGGCGTTGAGGGCCTGATCATTCAAACAGGAGCGTCAAATGCGAAAGATCATTCTTGCTGCGGTGTGTGCGACCGCGATCGGTGCCTTCTCCGTCGGGACCGCGTCGGCTCAGGCCACCGGCCCTACCGGCCAGGACACCACCAAGATGGGAACCGACACAGGCATGTCAAAGGACGGCACGGCGAAGAGCAGCACCCAGGGCATGTCGAAGGAATCCTCGCACAAAGCCCACGCCAAGAAGGACAAGATGATGATGAAGAACGACGAGATGAAGAAGTAAGCTCTCGTCGTAGCTTCTCCCGACTGCCCCGCATGGCCAGCCATGCGGGGCTTTCTTTTGAATAAAGCGGTCTTTCGCTACCGATGCCGGGCCGGTAAATACCCATAGGCACGCGAGCCGCTCGCGATTGCTTGATAGGTCTCTAGATACCATTTTTGTTTTATCTTGCAGTGCAGCAACTATATGTCAGCAGTGCTGTTGTATAAGCCTGACGACCCTAGGAGCTGCCGTGTCCCTTGCCGAAAACATCGAATTTCTTCGCAATCTGCCAAAACTACCCGGAATCAATGGCTTGGAAGGCCTGACACGGGGGCTCCGGCAAGGTGACGACAGCCCGATCCGCGAATCGACCGGCTTTGGCAGCAATCCCGGCGACCTCAAGATGTTCTCCTACGTCCCCGTCACGGCGGCGCCGAAGCCGGCGCTGGTCGTGGTGCTGCATGGCTGTACCCAGAAGGCCGCGGGCTACGACGTTGGCGCCGGCTGGTCGGCGCTGGCTGAGCGTTACGGCTTCGCACTGCTGATGCCGGAGCAGAAGCCCTCCAACAACGGCAACACCTGTTTCAACTGGTTCAATCCGGAAGATACCACGCGCGACAGCGGCGAAGCCCTGTCGATCCGGCAGATGATCGAGCTAATGGTGCTTGCCCATGGCGTCGATCGCAAGCGCATCTTTGTCACCGGCCTGTCGGCCGGCGGCGCCATGACATCAGTGATGCTGGCGACTTATCCGGACGTGTTTGCGGCCGGCGCGATCGTCGCAGGGCTGCCCTATGGCATCGCCAACACCATGCAGGAAGCGCTGAGCGGCATGTACCGCTCGCCCGCGCATGCCGCCAGCGACCTCGGCGATTTCGTCCGCCAGGCCTCTGCGCATGCCGGCCCGTGGCCGAAGGTTTCGGTGTGGCACGGCAGCGCGGATCGCACTGTCAATCCCGCCAATGCCGGCGAGATCGTCAAGCAATGGCTCGACGTCCACGGCCTGCCGCCGGCGCCGATGTCGGCCGCTGACGTCGAGGGCTATCCGCGTGAGGTATGGTGGAACAGCGACGGTGAGACCGTCGTGGAATCCTACACCATCACGGACATGGCACACGGCGCGCCGCTGGCGATCGCCGGCAATGACGAGCCCTATGGCACCGCCGGCGCGTTCCTGCTCGAGGCCGGCATTTCGTCGTCCTATTACATCGCGCAGTTCTTCGGGCTCACCAGGCAGGTCGCGCAGCGCGACACCGTCGTTGCCGCGACTGCGACCGAAGCGCCCGTCGATACCATCGTCACCGCGAGCGCGCCAAAGCCGCGGGCATCCGACGACCGCCGATTTAGCCCGCGGGATCCGCCGGGCCGTCGGACCCTCGATATCAACGCCGTCATCACGCGCGCACTGACTGCCGCCGGCCTGATGAAATAACGCAGCTGCGGGCGAATTTGCGCGGATCATGACAGGCGGCTAGGTTTCCCCGGTATTCAGCCTGGGTCTCGCGTACCGATTGCGCCCGCATGCTCGATGTCAACCGAACAGCTTCCCCCGATTTTCTCGCCGCCGGCGGCGAGGTGGGCGCGCTGATGCGTGCGTACGACTGGGCGTCGAGTCCGCTCGGGCCGCCTGCAGTGTGGCCGCAGAGCCTGCGCACCGCCATCCGCATCCTGCTCAACACCAACCACCCGATGTTCATCTGGTGGGGTTCCGAACTGATCCAGTTTTACAACGATGCCTATCGACAGACCATGGGCCCGGAGCGTCACCCCAGCGCGCTGGGCCAGCGCGGCCGCGACTGCTGGGAAGAGATCTGGCCGATCATCGGGCCGCAGATCGACCAGGTGATGAGCGGCGGCGGCGCCACCTGGCATGAGGACCAATTGGTCCCCGTCACGCGTCATGGCAGGCTTGAACAGGTGTACTGGACGTACAGTTTCAGCCCGATCGACCAGGACGACGGCGTCGGCGGTGTGCTGGTCGTCTGCCGCGACGTGACGCGCGATCATCTGGCCACCATCGCCCTGCGTGAGCGCGAGGCCGAGCTCGCCCGCGTGCAGCAGATCGGCCGCATCGGCGGCCTCGAGGTCGATCTGCGCACCGGCTTTCGCAACCGCCGCTCGCCGGAATATCTGCTGGTGCATGGCCTGCCGCCGGATGCCACCCATGAGACTCACGAGGACTGGGTGCGGCGCATCCATCCCGACGATCGTGAAGCCACCGAACGGAAATTCGTCGAGGCGATCAAAAGCAGTGCGCGCGATTACAGCGCGCAGTACCGCATCATCCGTCCCAGCGATGGCGAGGTGCGCTGGATCTCGGTGAAGTCGCTGATCGAGCGCGATGAGCAGGGTCGCGCGCTGCGGCTCGTTGGTGCACATACCGATGTCACCGACGAGGTGCAGGCGGACCACGCGTTGCGCAAGAGCGAAGAGGAAGCCCGCCAGCTTGCCGCAAAACTCGCTGAACTCAATGCAACGCTGGAACAGAGAGTCGAGGAGAAAACCCGCGAGCGCGACCGGATCTGGAACGTGTCTCAGGATCTGCTGCTGGTGACTGATCGCAACGGCATCTGGCGCACCGTCAATCCAGCCTGGACCCGCACGCTCGGCTGGAGCGAAGACGAACTGCTGAACAAGACTTCGCGATGGCTGGAGCACCCCGACGATAGCGGCGGGGCGCGCGCGCGGGTCAAGAAGCTTGGCGAGGACGAAACCACCGTCAAGTTCGAGAGCCGCTTTCGCCACAAGGACGGCTCGTATCGCTGGCTGTCATGGACCAGCGTTTCCGACGAGCAACACAATTACACCGTGGCGCGCGACATCACTGCGGAGAAGGCCGCAGGCGAGCGGCTGAAGGCCACCGAAGAGGCGCTGCGGCAATCGCAGAAGATGGAAGCGGTCGGCCAGCTCACCGGTGGCATTGCACATGATTTCAATAACCTGCTCACCGGCATCGTCGGCTCGCTCGATCTGATGCAGACCCGGCTCGACCAGGGCCGTACCGAGAACGTCGCGCGCTACATCAATGCAGCGATGACCTCGGCCAACCGGGCCGCTGCCTTGACGCATCGACTGCTGGCCTTCGCGCGCCGGCAGCCGCTGATTCCGAAGACGGTCGATGTCAATGTGCTGGTGGTGTCACTGGAAGACCTGCTGCGCCGGACCATCGGTGAAAGGCTCGATCTGCAGATTGTCGCGGCGTCTGATCTGTGGTGCACGCTGTGTGATCCCAACCAGCTGGAAAGCGCGCTGCTCAATCTCGCGATCAACGCCCGCGACGCCATGCCCGATGCCGGCAGACTGACCATCGCCACGGCAAATGCGCGGATCGATTCAATCAACGCTGCAGCGCCTGCGCTGTCGCCCGGCGATTATATCTGCATCGCCGTGAGCGACACCGGCACCGGCATGAGCCCGGAGGTAGTGGCGCGCGCTTTCGATCCGTTCTTCACCACCAAGCCGATCGGGCAGGGAACAGGGCTCGGCCTTTCGATGATCTATGGCTTTGCCCGGCAGTCCAATGGCTATGTCAGCATCGATAGCAAACTCGGGCAGGGCACCACGGTCAAATTATATCTGCCGCGGCACGATGGCGGAGGCGCGAAAGATTCAGCGGCCTCGATACGCAACGACGAACATGTCGCCACCGGCGAGACCGTGCTGGTGGTCGAGGACGAGACGGTGGTGCGCGGCGTCATCGTGGAGATGCTGCAGGACGAGGGCTACCGCGTGCTGGAAGCCATCGACGGCCCTGCCGGCCTTCGCATCCTGCGGCAGGAAATGCGGATCGATCTTCTGGTCACCGATGTCGGCCTGCCCGGCATGAACGGTCGCCAGCTCGCCGATCAGGCCCGGGAGACGCGACCGGATCTGAAAATCCTGTTCATCACCGGCTATGCCGAAAGCGCCGCGATCGCGAAGGGCTTTTTGCAGCCGGGCATGGAGATGATTACCAAGCCGTTCGATCTCGATAATCTTTCGCACCGCGTGCGCGATATGATGGCGAAGTAGAGGTTCGGCTTCGTTCTCCCATCGGCAACTGTCTTGGGAAATTGTCTTGGAAAATTGGCTTTGGAAATTGACTTGGGAAATGTCCTGGGAACCATCGCGCCGCACTGTACTTATCTCCGGGCATCGTAACCGTTTCAATCAACCAGGAGATCATCATGATCCGCCATTTTCTCGGAGCTACTGCTGTTGTCGCCACCCTGGCGGTTCCCGTTGTTGCTCAGGCCCAGGGCGTTCCCGGTGGCATTGAGCGTGGTGCGCGCGAGGGTGAACGTGCCGCCGGTCCGGTAGGTGCCATCGTCGGTGGAACCGTCGGTGGTGTAGTCGGCGGCGTCGCCGGGGTGCTTGGTGTCGATCAGCGCCCGCGATTCCGCACCTATGTGACGGAACAACGTCGCCCGTCTTACACCTACAGCAATGAAGTCCGCGTTGGCGCGGTGTTGCCGGATAGCGGTGTGACCTATTACGAAGTTCCCGCGGAATACGGCGCGCAGGAATATCGCTACACCGTGGTCAATGGTCGCACCGTACTGGTCGAGCCGCGCACCCATCGCATCGTCGAAATCGTCGAGTGATTTTGACAAAGCCGATCAATAGCTAAGCGATCGGGCCGCCTTCGGGCGGCCTGATTTGTTCCAAACGTGGCCTACGGCGCAGCTGTGGCCTGCGCCTGCAAACTCGCGTAGAGCTACGCGCGGAATCACCCGGCGGGGCCCTTAGGGCTCCAGATGCGGAGCCAAGTGGCAGCCTCAAATCGCGATCAAATCGCAGTCGCCATCGCCCTTGAAATTCCGTCAAGAAGCCGTGCCGTCGAACCCCGCATCACCTTGCCAGAAGGCGTGCGGCCCTATCGCATCGATTGGGTCAACACGCTGACCATTGCCATCTTTCATGTGCTGGCGCTGCTGGCCCTGATGCCAATGTTTTTCAACTGGACCGCGGTCATTGTCGCGATCGTCGCCGCCCGGCTGTTCGGCCTCATTGGCATCAATATCGGCTATCACCGCCTGCTCACCCATCGCGGTTTCAAATGTCCGAAATGGCTGGAGCATTGTTTCGTCGTGGTGGCGATCTGCTGCGCCGAGGATACGCCGGCGCGCTGGGTCGCGGTGCATCGCCGCCATCACGAGAAGGCCGATGACCGGCCCGACCCGCACAGCCCGCTCGCCGGCTTCTTCTGGGGGCATCTCGGCTGGTTGCTGGTGAAGAATCCCGATCTGTCGCGGCTCGGCATTTATGGCCGCTATGCGAAGGATATCCTGCGCGATCCGTTCTACGTCGCACTGGAGCGCAATTTCTGGCAGCTGAAAATCATGCTGATCCAGATCAACGTGTTTTTCTTTGCCGGATTTGCCGCCGAGTTGCTGCAAGGCGGCTCCTGGTCCGACGCGGTGCAGTTCGCGCTCAGCATCGTGGTCTGGGCGGTGTTCGTCCGCACCGTGTTCGTCTGGCATCAGACCTGGGCCGTGAATTCGGTCACCCACATGTGGGGCTACCGCAATTATGCCACCGATGAGGACAGCCGTAATAATTTGTTCATCGGCTACCTCGCCCATGGCGAAGGCTGGCACAACAATCACCACGCCGACCAGCGCTCCGCCCGCCACGGCCATCGCTGGTGGGAGTTCGACACCACCTATCTGACGATCCGGCTGCTGGAAAAGCTTGGCCTCGCGTCGGATATCGTGACACCCCGGGATTTAAAGTAGCTGTAGTCCGGATGAAGCGAAGCGAAACCCGGGATACACAACGGGGACCCCGGGTGGAGTAACCGAGCGCTTGCGCGCCCGCTTACTCCACCCGGGCTACGAAGTTTAGCTAAAACCGCCCGCCGGTGCGCAGCAACCGGACGATCAGCAGCAGGATCACTGCGCCGATGGCGGAATAGACGATTTCCGAGACCAGCCCGGTGCCGAGATGGATGCCGAGTTTCGGAAACAGCCAACTCGCCACCAGCGCGCCGGCGATGCCGACCAGGATATCGCCGAGGATGCCGTAGCCGGTACCGCGCACGATCTTGCCGGCAAGCCAGCCGGCGACGAGGCCGACAAACAGAATAACCAAAAGACTTTCGTTCGACATATGCATGTGGAGCCCCCTGTGTCGTGCAACGACGGATCGCACGTTCGGTAACGCACGTCTCCGTGATTCGGCACGCCGCGCTGCAAAAAATCTTTGCCGCGCCAGATGGAGTGTAGCATGATCCGCGCCGCACTGTGCGGCCCGGCCTGCGCTTCACCTCGCCTGGCTACGAAGATTCAAGCGTGACTATGACGTTTGTGTATTTGCAGGCCGATGCAACTTTTCGACACAATCCGCGTTAAAAACGCATCATGACAAAGCCCGATATCTGGTACGTGGCCTTTGGCCCCGACAAATCCGTGAAATCCGATGCCCGCGCCGTGGGGACAGTACGCACGACCAAGACGTTCAAGTCCGAGATCGATGCCAAACTGTTTGCCAGGCAGATTATCGCCAAGGGCTGGACCGCCAGCGCCGGCACCCTCAACCCGCATCAGCCGAAGCAGACCATTGCTGCGTCGCAGATCGAGCAATGGGCCGATCCCGGCTACGTCGGCTGATCCGTCAGATCACTTCGTAAGCGAAGAACAGCGTGATCACCGTGATCGCGACCAGGCCGGCGAGAAAGCATTGATCGGCAATGGTCTCGCAGCGGGTGCTCAGGGCCCGCCGGTCCGGATGGCGCATCGAGATGTAAGACGCGATGGCGCTGACGAGGAAGAACAGCGACGCCACCGCGGCATATTCATCGACCCGGCTAGGCCCGATCCGTTCCTCCATGATCTTGACCAGTCCGATCAGCGTCGCACAGACGCCGATCATCGTGCCCGAACTCGGCAGGATGTGCTTTGAGAGCGCGCTTTGCTCCCGGGTGTCGCGATCGGGGGCGGTCACGCGGCCCGGCTCATGCCGCGCCGGTCAGGAACGGATTGGTCAGGCGCTCCTGGCCGATGCTGGAGCCCGGCCCATGGCCGCAGATGAAGCCAACGTCGTCGCCGAGCGGCAACAGCTTCTCTGTAATTGACTTGATCAACGTCTCATGGCTGCAGCCGGGGAAATCGGTGCGGCCGACCGAGCCCGCGAACAGCACGTCGCCGACATGGGCGAAGCGCATCGCCTTGTTGTAATACACCACGCTGCCCGGCGAATGGCCGGGGCAATGCAGGATGTCGAAATCGAGGCCGCCGATGCTGACGCGGTCACCCTCTTCGAGCCAGCGGTCGGGGGTGAAATTGCGCACCCCGGCCATGCCGTATTTCGCGCCGCTCTCCACCACGAGATCGAGCAGAAACTTGTCGGCAACATGCGGCCCGGTGATTGGCGCTTTCAGCGCGTCGCGCAGTTCGGCGGCACCGCCGACATGGTCGATATGGCCATGGGTGAGCCAGATCTGTTCGACATTGACATTGGCCTTGGCGATCGCGTCCTGGATCAGCGGCACGTCGCCGCCGGGATCGATCACCACCGCCTGCCGCGTGGCTTCGTCCCACAGCAGCATGCAATTCTGCTGAAACAGCGTCACCGGAATGATCACCGCGCCGGCAGCGGCTTTATGTTCAGTTTCGTTTGTCATGCCGGCCACCATATTCATCCTTCAAAACGCGTCAACACGGGTTTAGTGTGCTGGTTCAGAAGTTCTCTCTTTCCTTACTGGCCGTCAGGTGTCAGCGAACTTCGGATTCGGGACATTTGAGCGTCGTGTAATCTGGCTCATATCCACGCTCCCAGCAGGTTTGGATTTGCCATGAACCAGCCTCCTAAATTGCCGTCGGGTGGCTCGCGTACAACCGCACGCGCCTTTTTTGTCAGCGACCGCCTGAATACGCCGGGGCTTGAGCGTGGCGATGTCCTTTCGACGACGCCCCTCGCATTTCGTGTGAACGAGAGCGGCTTCGCCATCCTTTTCCGCTACGGTGTTGTGGTTCTGATCGGTCTGAACGCGCTCGAGGAAGATGAATTCTTGCGCAATCTGCAACCGCGCATGACAGGGAAGTTCGCGCGGCGCGACGAGGAAACCGCTGTCATCGAACTGTCCTCGGAACAGGAGGATCAGATTTCGCCCGGAGGCCTGATTGGCCTGCAAACCCTGTCGCCGGAGCGGCTGCTTCTGATCGGCGAGGCGCTGGCAAAAAGCGTCGTTCTGGCGCGGCACGAGCGCGAGGTTGCCAGCGTGTTTGACGTGACCGAACCATTCGCGCGGGAATTGGCCGAAAGGGGGCAGATCCGCGGCGGTCGCCGCTCGATCCTGAAGAATATCGGCAAAGCGCTGTTGGTGCGACACCGGGTGTCGGGGCCGGTGGAAGTGGAGGAAAAGCCCGACGTGCTCTGGGACAAGCCGCACCTCGAGCGACTTTATGCGCGCCTGGAAGACGAATACGAACTCAAGGAGCGTGCGGAATCGCTCAACCGCAAACTTGCCGTGATTGCCGAGACCGCACAGGTGTTGACCGATATTATCGATACCCGACGCTCATTGCGGCTTGAATTGATTATCGTGTTGCTGATTCTGTTTGAAGTCATCATTACGATTTATCAGATCGCGATCTCGCGTCATTGGTAACATCTCCCCGGGGATCGGCGATACGATGGTCCGATCCCGGGGCTTGTCATGGGTGAGGGCTTGCTCTCCCTCCGCAAGGCGGGGCGAGGCGCGCAACGCCGGCGGCCAAGGCATTTACCGCTTCAACTGCGCCTTCAGCGTCGCTTCGACCTCGCGATCGAATGACGATGCCTTCGGCGGCGCCTTGTCGCGCTGCGCGGCGACGAAGGCGTCGCGCTTCGTCACCAGGGCGGCGAGTTTTTCATTCAGCCCCTTCCGCGCTTTCATTTGCGAATCGAGTTCGTCCGCGCGCTGCTTCGGTGCCAGCTTGCGCAGGTTCTCCGGCAGTTCCTCTTCCTTGACGCTGTCGAGCTTCTGCCTGCCTGCCGCGACGTCGCTGACCAGATCGCCGCCGCCGGTGACGGCTTCCGATGAGGCCCGCGCCCGCTTGTTGATGTAGCTCGCCATGTCCGAGGCCTGCGCTGGCGCTGCCGCCGCGACCTGCGAGAGTTGTCTGGTCTGGTCCTCGGTGCGCTTCTGCATCGCGCGTGGGCCATAGGGGATCACAGTGCGGTTGATCTCGTTCTGCAGGATGATGATCTCGTCGTCATACGGAGTCTCGATGATCACCACCTGACCGCCGTCCTGCGGGATCGGAATGAAGCGGCCGTCGCCGCGCTGGGCAATGTCGCGCCACACCCGCTCGGTATCGCGCGCCGTCCCGGCCAGCACCGCGTTGACGATGATGTCCTTCTGCTTCGCCACAGCCAGCGTGGTGGCGTATTTGGTGTCCTGCGCATAATCCATATGCGGCGGCGCGTCGCCGACCAGAAAAACGATGCGGTGGGTGTCGCTATTCGCCGTCCAGTGCAGCTTGTTGACGGCGACATCGAGCGCCTCGTTGACGCTCTCCGGCCAGTCGCCGCCGCCCCGCGCTTTCACCTCGAGCAGGTTGGCGTAGAGGTCCTGGATGTCGGTGGTCAGCTCATAGGTCTTGGTCACATAATCGTCGCCGATGTCGCGATAGGCGACCAGACCCATGCGGATCTCCGCGTCGGGATTGCTGTCGAGAATGGTGGTGGCGATCGACCAGATTTTTCGTTTCGCGCCTTCGATCAATCCGCTCATCGAGCCGGTGGTGTCGAGCACGAAGGCGACTTCGACGGTGGGTTTGGCCGTGGCCGACGAGATGGCGGCGGTGAATGGCAGGGTGGCGGCCGCGAACGCCAGGGCGCGCAGGGTGATGACGGGCTTCATGGTCTCTCCTCCGGTGTGCTGTCCCTCGGAACCAAAGTTCCATCGGCTTCACGTTCCCGTGAGGTCGAAATCGGGGCGGCACGCGTACTAATTTGCGGCGTGTTGAGGCGAAGCCGGGCCGTGGGCGGCCGCCGCAAAATCGGCTAGGGTTGGTCGCAATGGAATCGCAAGCCGTTCATCTGGCCCTCGCGCCGCCCCTTGACCGTCGCCAGTCGGAGACCGCGCTGGCGATCGCGCGCGGCACCGCACGGCTGCTGCGTTCGCTGGGATTTTCCTGCATCAGTGAGTTGTCGTTGCCGTCGGGACGACGCGCCGATCTGGTGGCGCTGAACGAGCGCGGTGAGATCTGGATCATCGAGATCAAGTCATCGATTGACGATCTGCGCGCCGACCAGAAATGGCAGGACTACCGCGCCCATTGCGATCGGCTGTTCTTCGCCTTCACGCAGGATCTGCCCTGCGAGATATTTCCGGCCGAGACTGGATTGATCGTCGCCGACGCCTATGGCGCACACATGCATTGCGAAGCGCCGGAGCATCGACTGCCGGCGCCAACGCGCAAGCTGATGATGCTGCGCTTCGCCAATACGGCGGCGCAGCGGCTCAACCGTTTGCATGACCCGCAGGGCCACGCCGAGTTTCTCAACGAGGTTTAGGGTCTGCAGTTCGTCGGGGGAGGCGGCATCTTCCCTCGCCCCGCTTGCGGGGAGAGGGTGGCTCGAAGGACCGTAGGTCATTCGAGCCCGGTGAGGGGGGAATCAGCGCATGCGCCTTAGCGCGGCGCGCGTTTGGCGAGGATACGCTGCAGCGTGCGGCGATGCATGTTCAGGCGCCGCGCGGTTTCCGAGACGTTGCGGCCACACATCTCATAGATGCGCTGGATGTGTTCCCAGCGGACGCGGTCCGCCGACATCGGATTGCTCGGCAGTTCGGATTTTTCGCCGGAGCTGGCGAGCAGGGCCGCCACCACATCATCGGCGTCGGCCGGCTTCGACAGATAGTCCACCGCACCCATCTTCACCGCCGTGACCGCGGTGGCGATGTTGCCGTAGCCGGTGAGCACGATCGCGCGCGCATCCGGCCGCTGCTGCTTCAACGCCGAGACCACGTCGAGGCCGTTGCCGTCGCCGAGCCGCAGATCGACCACCGCAAACGCCGGGGCCGACTTGCCGATATGGGCGAGGCCGTCGGAGACGGTGTCGCAGGAAGTAACGGTGAAGCCGCGAGTCTCCATCGCGCGCGACAGCCGCTCCAGAAACGGCTTGTCGTCCTCCACGATCAGGAGCGAGCGGTCGGTCTGGTCTGTCAGTTCAGCGATAGCGTTCACGGTCGGAAATCCTCCATATCGGACACCCTACCATATGGCGCTGCGGAAAGCTGCTGCCAAGGGCACCGAAAGTCGATGGCGGCATCGTGAAGGCTGTTGAGACAGGTTCTAAGCGGCTGTCCGGACGGCGATTTCCGGCGGAGCAAGGTCAAGTTCACTATGTCAGCAATGCACCGTCAGGCCTTTTCTTGCCGCGCGGTTCCGCGCATGTTGCTACCCAAGAGACGGTCGGCAATGCGAAATAGCCGCGCCGCAAGGGAGGAAGTTGGATGCCGTCTCGAGCGCGCGTTAACGAATTTATTGCGGTGGTCGAAAGCGGCGATCATGCCGGTGCAATCGAACGCTACTATACCGACGATGCCAGCATGCAGGAGAACGCCGCGCCGCCGCGTGTGGGCCGCGACGGGCTGGTCGCGCATGAGCGCGGCGTGTTGTCGCAGATGAAACATGTTTATTCAAAAGCGGTGACATCGGCGGTCGACGGCGACCATGTGGCGATCCACTGGATCTTCGAGCTGACCGATCTCGCTGGCAAGATACGCCGGGTTGACGAGGTCGCGCTGCAGGAATGGCGCGGTGACAAGATTGTCCGCGAGCGGTTCTTCTACGACTCCACCAAACCCGGTTCCTGACCGACGCCTCCATTGACACTTCGGCGATGGTCGAACCAATGCGGCGGCCGATACTGTTAGTGTGCGGCCTCGAATCAGCAGCAGAGAATCGCATGCACGCGTCCAGTCCGATCGCTCTCGACGAGACCTCGGTTCGCTATGGCGGCTGGCGCATTGTCTGCGTCTGCTTTCTGCTCGCGACGTTCGGCTGGGCGCTCGGCTTCTACGGCCAGAGCGTCTATCTCGCCGAGCTGCAGCGCGTCCATGGCTGGCCGGCTTCGACGATCTCCAGCGCGACGACATTCTTCTATCTGTTCGGCGCGCTGCTGGTGGCGTTTCTCAGCGAGGCCATGCGCGCCTTCGGGCCGCGCAACTGCCTGCTCGCCGGCGTCGTGGCGATGGCCGCGGCCACAGCGCTGCTCGGCCAGATCACCGCGCCGTGGCAGCTCTATGCCGTCAACGCGCTGCTGGCGCTCGGCTGGGCCGGCACCAGCCTCGGCGCCGTCACCAACACCCTTGGCCTGTGGTTCGACAGAAAGCGCGGCATGGCGATCAGCCTGGCGCTGAACGGCGCCAGCTTCGGCGGTATCGTCGGCGTGCCGCTGCTGGTCGTCGCGATCGGCGGCTTCGGATTTGCGGGAGCGACGAGTGCGGCGGCGGTTGCGATGGTCGTGCTGCTGGTGCCGGTGATTCTGATGTTCGTCGGGCGCCCGCCGCGGCATCCATCCGATAGTCCGCTTCTTGCTGCGGATGCGCCGTCATCGTCGCAGATCCGTGCGAGCGCTGTTCGCGACATCGGTTTCCTGACGCTGGCCATCGCCTTTGCGCTGGTGCTGTTCGCGCAGGTCGGCTTCATCGTGCACCTGATCTCGTTTCTCGATCCGGTGATCGGGCGCGAGCGCGCCGCGGTGGCGGTGTCGCTGCTGACGCTGATGGCGGTGGTCGGCCGGGTGCTGTTCTCGACGGTGATTGACCGGCTGAACCAGCGGCTGGCGTCCGCGGTCTCCTTCGTCAGCCAGGCGCTGGCACTGACCATCGTCATCAACTCGCGCAACGAGGCGCTACTGTTTTTTGCCTGCGCACTGTTCGGATTTTCGGTCGGCAATCTGATCACGCTGCCGGCGCTCATCGTACAGCGCGAATTCGACGCACGCTCGTTCGGTGTGCTGGTGAGCTTGATTACCGCGGTGACGCAGGTCACCTACGCCTTCGGTCCGGGCATCATCGGCTTCCTGCGAGATGCCTCGGGCAGCTATGCCGTGCCGTTCTATGTCTGCATGAGCCTGCAATTGATCGCGGCGGTGCTGATCATGATACGCGGACGCAAGCAGATGCCCTCATGGTTCGAGACGGCGCAAGCCAGCGGCGCAATTGCGCCGCTGGCTTGCGCCGTCTCGAACCATGAGGATGAACATTCCTCATCCCCAGCGAATGGTGTCGCCATTCGCTGGGGACGCGCGTGAAGAACGCGCTTCTCAGGATGGGGTGATGTTTACGCCACGCGCTGCTTCATCAGGTCGTCGAGGTCGAGCCGCCTCGTGAACATCGCCAGCTCGCCATTGGCGTTGCGCGGCCATGCCTCCTGCGGGCGGTCCCAATAGAGTTCGACGCCGTTCTGATCGGGATCACGCAGATAAAGCGCTTCGCTGACGCCGTGGTCGCTGGCGCCGTCGAGCGCAATGCCGGCCTCCAGCACGCGATGCAGCGCATCGGCCAGTGCGGCGCGGGTCGGGTACAGGATCGCAGTGTGAAACAGCCCGGTAGTGCCCGGGGCTGGCGGCTGACCGCCCTTGCTCTCCCAAGTGTTCAACCCGATGTGGTGGTGGTAGCCGCCGGCAGAGATGAATGCGGCCTGATCGCCGTAGCGCTGCATCAGCTGGAAGCCGAGCACGTCGCGATAGAAGCCCAGCGCGCGCTCGAGATCCGCGACTTTCAGATGTACATGCCCGATCTTCGTTCCAGCGGCGATCGGGTTCGGAGTCTCGGACATGTTCTCTCCATCGGCAGCGATTGCTCCGCTGCCGATCTATGCAGCATGCCCTCTTTATGCAAGCTCGGATATTTCACCATCCGGCAGGCCGAACTCGAAGGTATTGAGCGTCATCGACACCATCGTGTAGTAGCCGCACAGGCCGATGATCTCGACCAGCCCGCGCTCGCCAAGGTGTTTGACGGCCTCATCGTAGAGCGGCTTCGTCAGGCCATGGCCTTCGTGCAGGGACTTGGCGACGTCGTAGATCGCTTGCGACGTGGCGTCTGGAAGTTTCGGCGTCCTGCGATTGCGGATGTCCTCGATGATTTTTGGATCCATTCCGCCGGCCAGCGCCAGCTTCTTGTGGGCATACCATTCGAAATGCGAGGTCCAGTGCCGCGCCGTGACGAGGATCGCCAGTTCGGACTGTGCCGCCGTCAGCGAGGTATCGTAGCGCAGGAAGGCGCCGAGGCGCGTCGCGTGCTTTGCCATCTCCGGGCTATGGAGCCAGGCGAACATCGGCTCTGGCGGGCGGCCGCGCTTGCTGGCGATCGACTCGTCGTAGGTGAGCCTTTGGTCTTCGGTCATTTCGCCAGGCGAAAGCAGCTTGAGGCGCATGGTATTTCCTCGTGCTTTTCTGTTGTTGTACTTTGCCGATACACCGGATTTCGCGCGCTGGCCATATCCGCGGCCGCAAACAGGCAGAAGAGATATTGAATTCCGCGGCATGGCGGGTAAGGTTTGGCCAACAAGAACGCAATCGCTGCGGCGCATTGCCCAAATTCGGATGGAAACCCCGATGCCGGACACCGATCAATTCCGTCGTGACGCCCGCGTCTGGCTTGAGGCCAATTGCCCGCCGGAGATGCGCCGGCCGATGACCTCGGACGAGGATACGTTCTGGGGCGGCCGCAACGCCAAATTCTCCTCGGAGCCGCAGCGCGTCTGGTTCGAGCGGATGCGCGACAAGGGCTGGACCGTGCCGCACTGGCCGACTGAATTCGGCGGCGGCGGGCTCGATGCCGAGCAGACCAAAATCCTGCGCCAGGAAATGGCGGCAATCTCGGCGCGGTTGCCGCTGGTGTCGTTCGGTATCTCGATGCTCGGGCCGGCGCTGCTGAAATACGGTACCGATGCGCAGAAGAAGGAGCACCTGCCGAAGATTGCCGCCGGCCTGATCCGCTGGTGCCAGGGCTATTCCGAACCCAACGCCGGATCGGACCTCGCCTCGCTGCAGACCCGCGCCGAAAGCGACGGCGATGATTTCATCATCAACGGCCAGAAGATCTGGACCTCCTATGCCAACTTCGCCGACTGGATTTTCTGCCTGGTACGCACTGATGCCTCCGGCAAGAAGCACGACGGCATCAGCTTCATCCTGTTCGACATGGCCTCCAAGGGCGTCTCGACCAAGCCGATCCTGTTGATCTCCGGCAAGTCGCCGTTCTGCGAGACTTTCTTCGACAATGTCCGCGTGCCCAAGGCCAATGTGATCGGCACCGTCAATCGCGGCTGGGACGTCGCCAAATATCTCCTGCAGCATGAGCGCGCGATGATCTCCGGCATGGGCGAGCGGGGCGTCGGTCGGCCGCTCGGACAAGTGGCTGCGGATTCGATCGGCGCCGACGAGCAGGGCCGGCTCGACGATGCGATGCTGCGCGGCCAGATCGCCAGTTTCGAAGTGGATGAGGCCGCGCTGGCCTGTGCGGCGGAGCGCGCGGTCGATCTGGCGAAAGCCGGTCAGGCGCATCCGGCGTTTTCCTCGGCGATGAAATATTACGGCACCGAACTCAACAAGCGCCGCCACGAGATCCTGATGTCCGCCGGCGGCATCGATGCGCTGGAATGGGAGAGCGAACGCTCCAAGCAGGGCGCGCGGCCGCGGGCGTGGCTGCGCACCAAGGCCAATTCGATCGAGGGCGGTACCAGCGAGGTGATGCTCGGCATCGTCGCCAAGCGGATTTTGGATTTGCCGGGGGCTTAGGCCTCAACCTCCGTCCCTCATCCTGAGGAGCCGCGCCCTTTGCGCGGCGTCTCGAAGGATGAGCTGTCCATCCTCATGGTTCGAGACGGCGCAAGGGCGCCTCCTCACCATGAGGGACCACCAACCTGCCGCTTTCACTTCGACCGAAGACCGCTCGAGCTTATTGGAATCAAGAATGGCCCTCGTCCTCAACGAAGAACAGACCATGCTGCGCGACAGCGCCCGCGGCTTTATCGGCGACAAGGCGCCGGTGGCGCATCTGCGGCAGCTGCGCGACAGCAAGGACGCCACCGGCTTCTCCCGCGATCTCTGGCGCTCATTCGCCGAGATGGGATTTTCCGGCCTGCTGGTGCCCGAGGAATTTGGCGGCAGCGGGCTGGGCTGCGTCGAGGCTGGCGTGGTGATGGAGGAAATCGGCCGCACGCTGATGCCGTCGCCGTTTTTGGCCACCGCGGTGCTGGCGGCGACGGCGCTGAAGCGCGGCGGAAGCGCTGCGCAAAAATCCGAGCATCTGCCGAAGATCGCCGAGGGCTCGCTGCTCGCCGCATTGGCGATCGACGAAGGCTCAAAACATCGGCCGCTGCAGACAGCAATGCAGGCCGTGCGCTCCGGCAACGGTTTCAAGCTCAACGGCGCCAAGGCTTTCGTCGTCGATGGCCACACCGCCGATCTGCTGATCGTCGCGGCGCGCAGCGCAGGCGCGCCCGGCGAGCGAGAGGGACTGACGCTGTTTCTGGTAGATCCCAGAAGCAAGGGCATCGAACTCGAACGCACCGCGATGGTGGATTCGCACAACGCCGCGCGGATCGTGTTCGACAATGTCGAGGTCAATGCCGACGGCGTGCTCGGCGAGGTCGATCAGGGCGGCATGCTGCTGGAAGGCGTGCTGAATATCGGCCGCGGCGCGGTGGCGTCGGAAATGGTCGGGGTCAGCGAGGAAGTGTTCGGCCGCACCGTCTCCTATCTCAAGGAGCGCAAGCAGTTCGGCAAATTGATCGGCGAATTCCAGGCGCTGCAGCACCGTGCCGCGCATCTCTACACCGAAATCGAGATCACCCGCGCCGCCGTGCTGAAGGCGCTGCAGATGCTCGATGAGAATGTTGACAATGCCGGCGCGGCGGTTGCCGTGGCGAAGGCACGTGCGGGCACCACGGCGACACTCGCGGTGCAGGAAGGCGTGCAGATGCATGGCGGCATGGGCATGACCGACCAGTTCGACATCGGCTTCTTCATGAAGCGCGCCCGGGTCTGCCAGGAATTGTTCGGCGACAGCAATTTCCACGCCGATCAACTGGCGCGGCTGAAGAATTATTGAGAATGCCCTCATGGTGAGGAGGCCTTGCGGCGCAATTGCGCCGCTGGCTTGCGCCGTCTCGAACCATGAGGGTGCGGAGCTCATCCCCGGCGAATGGCGTCGCCATTCGCTGGAGACGCGCGCGAAGAGCGCGCTCCTCAGGATGAGGGTGACTACCTGATCGGCGGCGCGTATTGGATGCCGCCGGCGCTCCACAGCTGGTTGAGGCCGCGGGGAATCCGCAGCTTGGAGCCGGTGCCGACATTGCGCTCGTAGACTTCGCCGTAATTGCCGACATGGCGGATGATGCGTGCCGCCCAGTCCTTGCCGAGTCCGAGGTCTTCGCCATAGGCGCCTTCGGTGCCGACCAGACGCATCACGTCCGGCTTCTTCGATTTCAGGGCCTCGTCGATGTTCTGCGAGGTGATGCCGAGTTCCTCGGCATTGATCATCGCATACAGCGTCCACTTCACGATCATCATCCAGTCGTCGTCGCGCTGCCGCACCACCGGGGCCAGCGGCTCCTTCGAGATCACGTCGGGCAGGATCACATGGTCGTCGGGCTTCGCCAGCGTCAGCCGCAATGCGTAGAGCTGTGAGGCGTCCGCCGTGAAGGTGTCGCACTGGCCTGAATTATAGGCTTTGACGACATCGTCGAGCTTCGCGAACTTCATCTCGGTATATTTGATGTTGTTGGCGCGGAAGTAGTCGGCGAGGTTCAGCAGGGTGGTGGTGCCGTCCTGCACGCAGACCTTGCTGCCGTCTAGTTCGAGGGCGGAATCGACGTTGCGCGCTCTGGGCACCATGAAACCTTCGCCGTCGTAATAGGACACGGCGGGGAAATACAGGTCGTAATTGGTTTCGCGCGACATGCTCCAGGTCGAATTGCGGCTGAGGATATCGACCTTGCGGCTCTGCAATTCCTTGAAGCGGTCGGTGGCGTCGAGCGGAACGAAGGTCACCTTCTTCGGATCGTTGAAGATCGCGGCTGCCACCGCGCGGCAGAAGTCGACATCGAAGCCGGCCCAGTTGCCCTTGTCGTCGGGGGTGGAGAAACCGGGCAGGCCGGTGTTGACGCCGCACAGCACGGCGTCGCGGCGCACCGTGCGCTTCAGCGTCTTGGTGTCGTAGCGCTCATAGGTGATGGCGGCGGCGGCGATTGCCGCGGCTACGACGAGGCCGATGGCAAGCCCGGTTTGAAAGGTCCGCTTCATCCACATGATTTCACTCACCAGCCATCGGGAAAAATTTCAGGATTTGGAAGATGTCGAGGCGTCGCGCGCTACAGCTCGGGCTTCTGCCGCACGATCACCTTGGTGCCGACGGGAATCCGGTCGTAGAGATCGGCGACGTCGGAATTGACCAGGCGGAAGCATCCGGACGACACCGCGGTGCCGATCGTGTCCGGCCGGTTGGTGCCGTGGATGCGGTAGACGGTGGCGCCGAGATACAGCGCGCGGGCGCCGAGCGGGTTGCCGGGGCCGCCGGCCATGAAGCGCGGCAGATACGGCTGGCGTTCGATCATCTCCGGCGGCGGCGTCCAGTCTGGCCATTCCGCCTTGCGCGAGATCTTCAACAAGCCCTGCCAGGTGAAGCCGTCGCGGCCGACGCCGATGCCATAGCGCAATGCGCGGCCGTTGCCCTGCACCACGTAAAGATGGCGCTCGGAGGTCTGGATGATGATGGTGCCCGGCGCTTCGGTGGTGCGATAGAGCACCATCTGCTTCTGGAATTCCGGCTCGAGCTGCACCGAGTCGTCAGGGATCAGGCCGGGCTGATCGCCGACATCGGGCTGAGCCGCGAAACCCTGCGAGGCCGACAGCATCAGGCCGGCCGTGACAGCCAGTTGAAGCCAGATCGTGCGCCGAAAAATGATCATCGAAACGTCTCCGGTTGGCGATTCAGCCGCTGTGTATCATCTCCGCCAAATCGTCGGTACCATCAAATCGCACAGGGGCCCCTATGGCAAGCAAGGGCCTCGCGGAAGCGGTGCGCTGCCGTTCACGCTGCCGCGCCTTTGTGAAACATTTAATAAACCGGTCGGCCTGCTATTTCGGTGCGATCCAGAGCCGCAGGCCATAGCCGATGATCGCCACCGTGCCGACGCCGCCGGCCCACAGCGCCACGAACCACAGCAGACGCTGCGTCAGCGGCCTCGGCTTTTCCTGCGGCGCGGGAGACATCAGTGGTAGCCAGCCCCGGCGCGGACCTTGCCGCGAAACACGTAATAAGCCCACGCGGTGTATGCGAGAATCACCGGCACCAGCACCGCGATGCCGTAGCTCATGAACACCAGGCTATTGTCGGGCGCCGCGGCCTGCCAGATGGTGATGCTGCGCGGCACGATATAGGGCCACATGCTGATGCCCAGCCCGGCATAGGACAGCGCAAACAGCGTCAGCGACAGGAAGAATGGCCGGTAGTCCTGCTTGCCGGCAAGGCTGCGCAGCAACAGCAGCGTGACCGCGGCCACCGCAATCGGCACCGGCGCGGTAACGATGATGTTCGGCCAGGCGAACCATCGCCTCGCATATTCCGCATCGAGGAACGGCGTCGCCAGGCTGACCACGCCGATAGCGCCGAGCATCGCGAACAGCAGCCACCAGCTTAAGCGGTAGGCGTGATCGCGCAGTTCGCCCTCGGTCTTCATCACCAGCCAGGTGGCGCCGAGCAGGCCATAGCCTGCGACCAGTGCGAAGCCGGTCAGGACGCTGAACGGCGTCAGCCAGTCCCACCAGCCGCCACCATAGTGGCGGCCATTGACGTTGATGCCCTGCAGGATGGCGCCGAGCGCGACGCCCTGCGCCAGTGTCGCCAGCATCGAGCCGCCGGCAAAGGCGATGTCCCAGAGATTGCGCTCGCGCCGCGACCGCCAGCGGAATTCGAAGGCGACGCCGCGAAACACCAGCCCCAGCAGCATGACGATCATCGGCGTGTACAGCGCCGGCATCAGTACCGAATAGGCCAGCGGAAACGCCGCCATCAGGCCGCCGCCGCCGAGCACCAGCCAGGTTTCGTTGCCGTCCCACACCGGCGCGACTGAATTCATCATCACGTCGCGGTCTTCCTTCTTCGGAAACAGCGGAAACAGCATGCCGAGGCCGAGATCGAAGCCGTCCATCACCACATAGACGAACACGGCGAAGGCGATGATGAACGCCCAGACGGTTGCGATGTCGATCATGATGCATGTCCATGGGCTGCGGCGCCGGCTGCCGGCGTGATGCCTGCGGCGCGCACGGGCGTGTCGCCGCTCGGGCCTTCCTCGCCGTGGTGCGGCGGCGCCGCCATCATGCGGAGAATGTAGATCGTGCCCGCCGCAAACACAGCGAAATAGACGAAGACAAAGGCGATCAGCGACGACGCCACCGCGGGGGTGGCGAGCGGCGAGACGGACTCGGCGGTGCGCAGCAGCCCGAATACGGTGAATGGCTGCCGCCCGGTCTCGGTGGTCACCCAACCCGCCAGCACCGCGATAAATCCTGCGGGGCCCATCGCCATCGCGAAAATATGCATGAAACGCGACTGATAGAGTTCGCCACGCCAGCGCATCACCAGGCTCAGCAATCCCAGGCCCAGCATCAGGAAGCCGATGCCGACCATGATGCGGAACGACCAGAAGGTGATCGGCACCGGCGGCCAGTTTTCCCGCGGGACGGTGTCGAGGCCGGCCAGCGGCGCGTTCAAATCGTGTTTGAGGATCAGCGACGACAGTTTTGGCACTTCGATCGCATATTTGACCTTGGCGTCCTTCTGGTCCGGCAGTCCGAACAGGATCAGCGGCGCGCCGTCGGGATGGCTTTGGTAGTGGCCTTCCATCGCCATCACCTTGGCCGGCTGATGCTCCAGCGTGTTGAGGCCGTGCTGGTCGCCGGCCAGAATCTGGATCGGCGCCACCAGGGTGGCCATCCACATCGCCATCGAGAACATCACGCGGGGGCCGGCGAGGCGGGAATCCTTGAACAGATGATACGCACCGACCGCGCCGACCACGAGCGCGGTGGTGAGGTAGGCCGCCAGCACCATGTGGACGAGGCGATAGGGGAATGAAGGATTAAAGATCACCTTCATCCAGTCGGCGGCGACGAACTGGCCGGCGGCATTGATGGCGTAGCCGGCCGGGGTCTGCATCCAGGAATTTGCCGACAGGATCCAGAATGCCGAGAACAGCGTGCCGATCGCGACCATCAGGGTCGCGAGGAAATGCAACTTGTGGCCGACCCGCTCCAGCCCGAACAGCATGACGCCGAGGAAGCCGGCCTCGAGGAAGAACGCGGTCAGCACTTCATAGGCCATCAGGGGGCCGATGATCGGGCCGGTCTTGTCGGAGAACGCCGACCAGTTGGTGCCGAACTGGTACGACATCACGATGCCCGACACGACGCCCATGCCGAAGGCCACGGCAAAGATCTTCAGCCAGTAATTGAACAGGTTGATGAAGACCTCGCGACCGGTCCACAGCCACAGCGCTTCGAGCACGGCGAGATAGCTGGCGAGCCCGATCGAAAATGCCGGGAATATGATGTGAAACGACATCGTGAACGCGAACTGCGCCCGGGCCAAAACCACGGCATCCCAGCCTTCGAACATCGGCATCATCCATCGCTGTCAAATTCGATGGCGTGTTACCACACCGTCCGCGACGATCATATCGCCGCGGACGGGTAGCTGCCTAGCTGCTGGCGTTGAGCCATTTCTGGATCCCGGCAATTTGCCGCAGGCGTCACGTGTTCGTGAGAAAAAGCGCGGTGGTTGTCATTGCGAACTCGAAGCAATCCAGAAGCCGCAAGCGAAGTCCGGATTGCTTCGTCGCCAGAACTCCTCGCAATGACGGATGCGGGTTGCCCGGAGCCCCGGATAAAAGACGACCCGGAAGGGGGCATCCCGTCCGGGTCGCTAGAGGCTGGAGGTTTAACGAAAACGCCAGGTCACAAAACTTGGGGTCAACGGGCGGCGGTCGCGCCGTCGAAGGTTGTCACGCAGACATCCGCGGGGTTCTTGCTGCTGCAGTCGATCACCTGCTGGCGCACCAGCATCGAGCCGCCGTCGCGATGGTCGCGCGGCGCTGTTTGCTGCGCGGAAAGCGAGGCGAGGGTGCAGATCGCGCCGAGCGGGATGATGAAAAGGCGGAAGGTCGGCTTCAGCATGGTTCGCACTCCTCGTTCGGCGTTTATGATTCTGTCAGTAGCAGTCGCTTCTTTCAGGCTGATGTCGCCAATTGGTTCGTCGTGCCATCGCGGCGGTGATCATGCCGCGAGGCTGTCGACGCCGGCGCTCTTGAGCAGGTCGGCCAGTTGCTTGCGGGCGTAGAACATCCGGGTCTTCACCGTCGAGGCGGGGATGCCGATCAGGGCGGCGGCCTCCTCCACCGATTTCTCATGGTAGTAGACGAGGTTGACGATCTCGCGATGCGCCGGCGACAGTTTGGCGACGCAGGCGCGCAGGATGGCGCTGGTCCTGCTGCGGTCGAGCGATGCTTCGGGCGTATCGGCCTGGTCGGCGATTTCCATCACGTCGTCCTGGTCGATGTCCTCGTGCTTGCGCTGACGCAGCGCGGTCAGCGCTTTGAAGCGGGCAATAGAGAGCAGCCAGGTCGAGACCTGCGAACGACCCTCGAACTGCCCGGCGGTGCGCCACACATCAAGGAACACCTGGCTGACCAGATCTTCCGCCGACGTGGTGTCGCGCAGTATGCGCAGCACAAAGCGATAAACCCGCACATTGTGCCGGGAATAGAGGGTGTGCATCGCGTTTCGATCACCGCCAGCGATGTTCTCCAGCAACATTTCATCCGAGGTTGCCCGGGCAACGATAATGCCTTGACGGCCTGCGGCGTTGATCGCGATGACGTTCTGCATGACTGGCTCCCGTTGGACACCGCTAGGGCGGCTTCGTTGGGAGAAGTGTTAAGGAGCCCAGGTTTCAGGACGTCTGCGCCAAAAGCGGAAAATGGTTTCATGCCACCAGAGAATTGTTTCGTCGCGCCGCTGGCGACGACACATTCGCGAATGAAATTCCTGCAATTTGAATAAGATAGATTCCAATCGCGCGGCTAAGCCTTCTCGCCCACCGGCGAGAATAGATAGCCGCCGCCGCGGATGGTGCGGATCACCGCCGGTTTCGTCGGATCCGGCTCGATTTTGCGACGGATTCGCATGATTCGCAGATCGACCGCGCGATCGAACGCCTCGGCGTCGCGCGCATTGGCCAGTTCCAGCAGCCGCTCGCGCGACAGCACGCGCTTCGGGTTGGCGGCGAATACTTTCAGCAGGCCGAATTCCGAGGCCGTCAACGGATGCTCGTTGCCGTCGTCGTCACGCAGCGCCTGCGCTTCGAGGTCGAGCCATTTGGTGCCGAACCGTACGAGGTGATCCTTCGCGGCTTTGGCCGGCGTTGTCTCCGCGGCCGCGGCCTGGGCGCCCTTGACCGGCGCGCTGCGCCGCAGCACCGAACGGATCCTCGCCATCAATTCCCTGAGTTCGCAGGGCTTGGCGATGTAATCGTCGGCGCCGAGTTCAAGCCCGACGACGCGGTCGATCGGGCTGGCGGTGGCGGTCAGCATGATCACCGGCACGTTGGTGCGGCTCTTGAGGTCGCGGATGATCGAGAGCCCGTCTTCCTCGGGCATGTTGAGGTCGAGCACCACGAGATCGGGCACCTTGGTCTCGATTTCCCCGCGCAGGCTCTTGCCGCCGTCGCACAGGGTGACGGCGAAGCCGTGCATCTTGAGATAATCGCCGACCATTTCGCGCGCAGGCGCTTCGTCGTCCACGATGATGATGTGCGGGCTCTGGCTCATGTCGGCGAATCGGTTGTCGCGGGCAGCAGGATGGTGAAGGTCGCGCCCTGGCCGGGTCCGGAGCTGTCCGCGGTCACCTCGCCGCCATGCATGTCGATAATGCGCTTCACAATCGAGAGGCCGAGGCCGGTGGAGCTTTCGCCGCCGGTCGGCTTGGCCGAGAGCCGCTGGAAGCGGCCGAACAGCCGGTCGAGATCCTCCGGCGACAGGCCCGCCCCCTCGTCGCTGACACTGATCTTGACGTTGTCGGCATCGCCGGCCACCAGCAGCGCGATCTTGCCGCCGATCGGGCTGTATTTGATGGCGTTGCTGACGAGGTTGTCGATTGCTTCGCGCATCCGATCGGAATCGCACATGGTGAGGTCGTGGTGGCTCAGCGCGGACACGGTGATCACTTGCTGCTTGTTGATCGCGGAGGGCTTGTTGGCCTCCGCGACATCGTTGACCAGCGCAGAAATATCCACCGGCTCGCGGCGAATGGTGATGTCGAAAGCGTCGGCCATGGCGTCATTGATCAAATGATCGACCATCGAGGTCAGCCGCCTGGTGGCGTCGCGGATATGGTCGACTTGCGCGGCGATGCCTTCTTGCGACGAACCGGCTGAGATCAACTCGGTCAGCATCTCGGTGCGGCCGAGGATGACACCAAGTGGATTCTTCAGGTCATGGGCCACGGTGCCGAGAATTTCGTTCTTGAAGCCATTGGCGCGCTGCAGCCGCAGCCATTGCGCCGAGAGCCGGCGGTTGGCCTGCATCAGCGCGCGGGTGCGCTGCGCGACGCGGTCTTCCAGCTGCGTATTGGCTTCGTGAAGCTGCTGATAGAGGATGACGTTGTCGAACGCGATCGACAGCCGGCTGCCGAAGATTTCCACCAGCGAGCGGTCGGTCTCGGACAGTTGCCGCTCCGCCTGCAGCAGCACCACCACTTCGCGGCCGCTGCCGGTGCGGACGTAGAGTACGGTGCGCTGGTCGGCGAATTCGTGCTTGCGGCGGCGGAACGCGTCTTCCACCATCTGCCGCAGATCAGCATCGAGCGACTGCGGCGTCGGGCAGCCGATGAAGCGGCTGTAGCAGCCGGAGCCGGCCAGCACGGCAAAATCGTCGCCGACCACGCCGCCGTCGCGCAGCACCAGTATTCCGGCGCAGTCGACATTCAGCAGGGAGGCGATCTGCGTCAGCACGCCCTCGGCGAGCCGCTGCATCGACTTGAAATCGTACAGCGTCGAGGCGGCGTCGATGATGATCTCAAGGCCACGCCGGGTCTGCACCATGCGTTCGAGCTGCTGGTAGCTGCGCAGCGCCGCGGTCAGCGAGGTGAACAGCTTGTCGGCGGTGAGTTCGGTCTTCGCCTTGTAGTCGTTGATGTCGTAGTCGACGATGACGCGGCGCTCCGGCGCCTGGCCGGGCTGGCCGGTGCGCAGGATGATGCGGACGGTTTCGTTGTGCAGTTCGTTGCGGATGAATTCGACGAGGTCGAGCCCGGCCGCATCGGTCTCCATGATGACGTCGAGCAGTACCGCGGCAATGTCCGGATGCGCGCGCATCAGGGTCTGGCCCTCGGCGGCGGAATAGGCCGACAGGACTTCCAGCGACTGGCCATTCAGCATGTAGTCGCTCAGCGCAAAGCGCGTGCCCTCATGCACCGCGTGATCGTCGTCGATGACAGCGATCTTCCATTTTCGCGCCGTCGATTCGACCAGCGCGTCGCCAGCATCTTCAATCAGATAGAGGACATCGTCTTGGTCGGCCATGGCGTGCTGGTCCCGTCAATTGATCCCGCGGCGCCGGTGGCGGCCCGCGGCATGATAATGCGAAATGTCGTGCCTTGTCCCAATCTTGACTCCAGCATCATCCGGCCACCGAGCTGCTGGGTGACCAGATTGTAAACGATGTGAAGCCCAAGTCCGGTGCCGCCTTCGTTGCGTCGCGTCGTGAAAAAGGGGTCGAACGCCTGGCGTTGCACGTCCGGCGTCATGCCGGTGCCGTTGTCGGAGAAGCTGATCTCGATGTCGTCGGTGCCGCGAAGCTTGGCGGTGATCGCAATCGTGCCGGGCTGGCCGTCGGGGAATGCGTGATTGGCCGCATTGAGGAACAGGTTGGTCAGGATCTGGCCGTAGGAGCCGGGATAGCCGTCGATCATCAGGCCGTCGGGTACGTCGACCGTCAGCATGATCGGCGCCTTCTTCAGCACCGGCCGCAGGCTGGCGATGATCTGGTCGGTGGCCTCGCTGAGGCTGAACTGCCGACGCTCGGCATGGGAGCGATCCACCGCGACCTGCTTGAAGGACTGAATCAGCTCGCCGGCGCGGTGCAGGTTGGCCACCAGTTGCTGCGCCGCATCCTGCGAGGTCCGGACGAATTCCTCCAGCTGCGAGCGCCGCAACGGCGTGTTGGAGCGCAACTCGGCCTCGAACATGTCGGTGCGCCGCGCGAAGCTCGACGCCACCGTCAGGCTGATGCCGATCGGGTTGTTGACCTCATGGGCAACGCCGGCGACGAGGCCGCCGAGCGCCGCGAGGCGCTCGGCATCGATCAAATTCTGCTGCGCGGCATTAAGTTCAAGCAGCGCGCTTTCGGCCTTTTCCTTGGACGCCCGTAATTCGTTTTCGGCCTCGCGCTTGGCGATGGCGTTTTCGCGGAAAACCTCCACCGCCCGCGCCATGGCGCCGACCTCGTCGCGGGCGGCAGTGCCTTGCACCTTGCGGCCATAATCGCCCGACGTGATCGCATGCATCGACGCCATGATCTGTTGCAGCGGCAGTCGAATGCTGAGGGCAATAATAATGCCGGCGACGATGATGAGGGCGAGAAACGCAGCGGCGATCACCAGCACGTTGCGGGAGATGGCCGCCAGCGTGCGGTCGAAGGTCGCCTGCGCATTCTGCTCGCGCTGCCGCATCTTCACCGACAGGCCGTCGATGGCGCCGATGGTGTCGGCCTGGCTGGCATCGATGGAATTGCGCAGCAGGTCGGTGCGGCTGGTGAGTTGCTCCGACAGTTTGGCGAGGCCCTGACGCAGCGCCACCGCGCGGCCTTTCAGGCGCTGCAGCGCGATGCGCTGCAGGTCGTTGTCGGCGAGATCGGTCATCACCGGGATGGTGCGCTCGATGGTCTCGGTGTTGCGGCGGGCCTCCTCGGCGGAGGCGGTGGCCAACGATAGATAGTAGGCATTGGCGGCCACCAGCATGGCGGTGAAGGCCTCGCGGGATTTGCCCAGCGCCGGCCAGATCAGCGCGTCGCGCTGTCCGGTTGCGCCCTCGATGATCGAATACAGCCCGGCCATGTCCTTGGCCGGGCTCAGCACCTGTTCCTCGTAGGTCTTGGCGATGGTCGACTGCAGGCCGCGCAGCTCGCCGAAGCCACTGAGGAAACGCTCGGTGACGCGCT
Organism: Nitrobacteraceae bacterium AZCC 2146; assembly: GCA_036924855.1. NCBI lineage: Bacteria > Pseudomonadati > Pseudomonadota > Alphaproteobacteria > Hyphomicrobiales > Nitrobacteraceae > Nitrobacteraceae bacterium AZCC 2146. The sequence continues at coordinate 4,125,418 of JBAGRP010000001.1, read as the reverse complement.
CCAGTTCGGCGACCGATCCCGACAGCATCGGATCGGTCGAAGCACGGCTGTTCAGCGTGCCCAGCACGGCCTCGCGCAGCAGCAGGATTTCAGCAAACAGTTCAGGACTGGGCTGGTTGATGTAGCGGTGGATCAGGTTTTGCAGCCGGCCGGTCTCACTCTCCAGCAGCGCCAGGATCTGGTCGGACTGCCGCACCTGGCGCAGGTCGTCCCAGGCCGATGAGAGCACCTGGGAGCCGCTCCAGATCAGGCCGGCCAGCACCAGCACCACGGCGGAGTTCAGCGCCGCGATCGACAGGATGCGCCAGCGGATCGGAATCGCACGGACAAGCCCGACGATACCGGTTCGGCCTTGCGCCGCCAGCCCGTCCTGCCGCTCCGAAACTCCGTTTTGCTGGCTTGTCACCACAGGTGTGTCACTCGGCCTTGCGAAAGGTTCAATCCACGAAAAAGCCGCGCGTCAGCGCCCCGGCAACGTCATATACTTTAGTGATCAAGGGTTTCCCTGAGGTTGCGAGACGCGTCAATCTAGCAGAATGGCGGGGGATGGCTATCGGACCTTGATATGCTGTGGGGCCGGTTTCCCGATTGAATCGGCGGCCGGGCGGATTTATCAGGGCATTGCGGGGTTTGTGATTTGGTCCGGACGTAGTCGCTGAAGTCCGGCCTGTTAGATCAAAATCACTTTGGAATCATCGTTTTATAGTGTCGTTTTGGAACCAGGGTTCTTAAAGAGAGATCCGCTGAGGTCGTCCGGCCCAAGAGCCGGCGCCGCGGAAGGGCAGGGCAGGTCATGTTAACGTCGGCGCTCAGATATGTCGCGCTCATCGCGATTGCAGTTCATCTTGCCTCTCCGGCCCATGCGGCCACCGATGTTCAGTGGTGGCATGCGATGTCAGGCGAGCTCGGCCGGCAACTGGAGAAGCTCGCCGCGGATTTCAATGCGTCGCAGTCCGGCTACCGCATCGTCCCGGTCTATAAGGGCAATTATACGGAGACGGTGACAGCGGCGATCTTTGCGTTTCGCTCGCGCAGCCAGCCCGCCATCGTCCAGGTCAATGAAATTGCCACCGCGACCATGATGGCCGCGAAGGGCGCGACCTATCCGGTATACGAGCTGATGCGCGACCAGGCCGAATCGTTCTCGTCGGCGGCCTACCTGCCGGCCATCACCGGCTACTATACGGATCTGGCCGGCAACATGCTGTCGTTCCCGTTCAACGCCTCGACGCCGATTCTCTACTACAACAAGGATCTGTTCCGTGCCGCCGGCCTCAATCCCGACGTGCCGCCGCGAACCTGGCCCGAACTCGGCGCCGTGGCGAAGCGGCTGCGCGCCGCCGGTTCCGTCTGCGGCTTCACCACGTCGTGGCCGTCCTGGATCAATGTCGAGAATTTTTCCGCATTTCACGATCTGCCGGTGGCCACCAGGTCAAATGGGCTGCGCGGGCTTGATGCGGTGCTGACTTTCAACAATCCGACCATGGTGCGCCACATCGCGCAGCTCGCGGAATGGCAGAAGACAAAAGTGTTCGACTACAGCGGCCGTGCCACCTCGGCCGAACCGCGCTTTCAGAAAAGCGAATGCGGAATCTTTCTGGGGTCGTCCGGCACCCGCGCCGATATTCTGGCCAATGCGAAATTCGAGGTCGGCTACGGCATGCTGCCATACTGGCCGGACGTCGCGGCGGCGCCGCAGAATTCGATCATCGGTGGCGCCACGCTGTGGGTTCTGCGCGATCGTCCGCGCGAGGAATACAAGGGCGTCGCCAAGTTCTTCGCCTTCCTGTCGCAGCCTGAAATCCAGGCGGCCTGGCACCAGAAGACCGGCTATCTGCCGATCACCCGCGCCGCCTTCGACCTGACCCGCGCCCAGGGGTTCTACGATCGCAACCCCGGCACCGCGAGTTCGATCGAGCAGATCACGCTGAAACCGCCGACAGAGAACTCCAGGGGATTGCGACTGGGCTCCTTCACGCTGATCCGCGATGCCATCGAGGACGAACTCGAACAGGCCTTCAGCGGCAAGAAGCCGGCACAGGCCGCGCTCGACGCCGCGGTCGATCGCGGCAACAAATTGCTGCGCCAGTTCGAGCGGGCGAATCCGGAACAGTGAGGCTCTGTTCCACGTAGCCTGGATGAGCGAAGCGCAATCCGGAATTCGCGCAACGACACTCTCCTTCGTCATTCCGGGACGCGCCTTGGTCGGCGATAGCCGACTGAGGCGCGGGCCCGGAATCCAGAGGTGATTGAACATCTTCTGGATTCCGGGTTCGCTCGCAGCTGGCGCTGCTCGCGCCCTCAGGCGCGCCAATTGGCGCGCCGGGGAATGACAGGCGTGGGAGTGTTGAAGAAAAAATTCGCGCGAGTGAATTGACAACAATCCTATCTTGATTATATTCCCCTACATCCCGTTCGCGAGGGGCGCTTCATGAGGCGTCTTGCGGTGGAATGGGGATGGCGGCGCCTGCGGGCGTGGGGAGGACGTATCCCTGCGCACTCGGGAGGCCTTGGGTAGCTGTCCGACCCCACTACGGGGGTCTGCTCTTCGTGAGCTGGACGGGTGCGGGTGAAGGCGGGCGAAAGCCGGCCGGATAGATGCCCAGTACCCGGAAGCACGGCCCCAAGGCCCAAAATCGCCGCGGTGGCGCGCCGAAAGGCGTTGCGCGGTCGCAGCTTTGTCGCCGATGCGGCGGAGCGGATCGCGACACTATTACCCCGCGCCTTTCGGCGCGCTGCTACCCCTCATGTTCGAGGGGAAATCACCCGCACAACTCGGGCTCGATGGGCCGCGAGATTGCGAGCGGTTGGCTGTTTGAAATTTGCATCCGGGGCACGAGGCTGGAGTGCGGACGACTATCTGATCGAAAACCGCACCGGCACCGTAAAGCTCAGTGACGCCTGGGTCATTTCTGGCGGGAACGAGGGCAGCGGCTGGGCGCGGCGGATCATCGCCATGGTCTCGGCGTCAAGCGCCGGCACGCCGGACGAACCGGCAAGGCGGCTGCCAAGCACCTGGCCGCTGCGGCTGACGGTGAAGCTCAGCATCGCCACGCCCTGCTTCCCTGCAGCCTTTGCTTCGCTGGGATATTCCTTGAAGCGCTGCAGGTGTGCGGCCAGCCGGTCACGATAGGACGGCAGCGCCGCAGCGGCAGCCGCCGCGCCGGCGGTCGCAGCCGAGGCCGCCTGGGCCTGACGTTCGGCATGCGGGGCTGCCGTCGTGCGCGGCGCCGGCGGGGTGTCGCTCGGCTTTTTCTTCACCTCGGCGCGAACCGGCTTGGGTTTCACCGGCGTGGGCTTCGGAGGATCGGGCACGATTTTCGCTGGTTCAGGTGGCGGCGGGGTCGGTTCGGCCTTCTGTTCGGGCGGCGCTTCGACGACCGGCTTTTCCACCGGGGGTGTCGGCGCGATCTGCTGTTCGGCCTGCTGCTGCTGCTGCATGGGTTCGGGCGGTGGCTCGGACGGCGCGTCGGCCTGCTGCATCTCCGGCCCGGGCGCGACATCCTGCGGCTGCGCCTCCGGCGCGGCGGAGGCCGGCGCCATGTCGATCATGATCGTGGGCATCTCGGCGCCAGCCGGCTGATGCTCCCGGTACCAGGCGATCCCGGCTGCGATCAGGCCGGCATGCAAGGCAACAATGACAATCGCCGAGGCCGTCCAGCGAAGCCCGGCGCGATCGGCGGGCGCATGCAGCGCGAAGGCGTTCATGGTGTCGCGGTTCGTCCGTCGAGGCCGACCAGCGCGACCTTGAGATAGCCGGCGTTGCGCAACAGGTTCATCACTTCCATCAGGTCGCCATAGCTGACGGCCTTGTCGGCGCGCAGGAAGATGCGCTCGTCCTTGTTGCTCTTGGTCGCGGTGTTGAGTGTGCTGCTCAGCGCGTCGCGCGCGATGACATCTTCGCCGACGGCGATCGAAAGGTCCGGCTTCACCGTGAGGAACACCGGTTTGTCCGGGCGCGGCTGCGGTTCGACCGCACTGGCCGGCAGGTCGACGCCGAGATCGACGGTGGCCAATGGCGCCGCCACCATGAAGATGATCAGCAGCACCAGCATCACGTCGATGAACGGCGTGACGTTGATTTCATGTGCGACGTCGAGGTCATCATCTCCGCCGCGTGTGCGTCCACCCAGTCGCGCTCCCATAGTTTCCTACTCCGCCGCCCGCGCAACCGGCATTGCGCGGCGGCCATGATCGCGGCTGATCAGCAGCATCACCTGCGCCGAGGCATCGCCGAGCAGCGCGCGATAGCTCGTGATGCCGCGCACCAGCTGATTGTAGATCACCACGGCGGGAATCGCGGCAACAAGGCCGAGCGCCGTTGCCAGCAGTGCTTCGGCGATGCCCGGCGCGACCACCGCGAGATTGGTGGTGTGGGCTTCGGAGATACCGATGAAGGCGTTCATGATGCCCCAGACGGTGCCGAACAGGCCGACGAAGGGGGCGGTGGCGCCGATCGTGGCGACGACGCCGGTGCCGCGCGAGATCCGCCGCGACATCGCGTGTTCGACGCGCTCCAGCCGCAGCGCGATGCGCTCCTTGAAGCCGTCATCGAACAGTCCGTGCGACAGCATGGTTTCGCGTACCGCCGAATGGATCAGCTGCGCCACGGCGTCGCTGGAGTCGGCACTATCGTGTTCGACTTGCGCCAGCGTGGTGTCGCTTTCCAGCAGCGCGAGGCGGCGCTTCGCGATGCGGGTCTCGCGGCCGAGTTCGATGGTCTTCGCCAGCCACACCGTCCAGGTCACCAGCGACGCAAAGGCAAGGCCGATCATCACGGCTTTCACCACGATGTCGGCGCCCATGAACATGCCCCAGGGCGAAAGATTATGCGGCAGCAACGCTTCGGTGGTTGCCGCAGACGCAACGCCGGGCAGCATGACCGCGCCTGCGAGCGCAGCGACGATATGTTTCTTGATTTTTTTCATAAGCGCTGCGTTCCGTCGATAGATGTCTGCTGTTGTCGGCTGGGATGATGGCAAGAATACCGCGCCTCGCAAGTGATGTCGCCATCGCCATGTCGCGCTGCAGTGCAGAATGGAGCGATTCCAGATCATCGGGTTCAAAATCTCATATTCGTGAACAGCCGCACGCCGAGGCCCGGCTGCAGCACTTCCGCCTTCTTGAACGAGACGTGGTTGCGGATGCGCTCGTCGAGCAGGTTGTCGCCGGCGATGCCGAAGGTGATCTCGCGCGGACCGCCGTCCGATTTGGCAAAAGCGTGGGTGTAGCTGACTTCCGCCTTCAGCAGGTTGTAGCCGGCCGTGGGCGTCTCATTGAGGCCGATATCGTCCTGCGCAAAGGCGTGTAGAAGCCCGACCCGGGCATACCATTCGGTGCTGCGCCACCAGACGCCGCCGCCGGCTCGCATCGGCGGAATCCGCGGCACGTTGGTTCCATCGGCGAAGGTGGCGCGGACGGTGTCGAACTGGCCGTCGATGCCGAACATGCCGTCGCCGAGCGGCGTCACATCAAGCTGCGCCATCAGTTCGGCGCCGCGGAAATTCGTGTCGCGCTGCCCGTAAGCGACTTGCAGTAGAGGTCTGCCCAAGCCGGCGCCGCAGGTAGGGAAATCGTCGGTACAGCTGTTCCCCGTGACCTGCTTGTAGATGAAATCGAGATAGCGTGTGTAGTAGAGACTGGCCTCGAAGCGCAGCTGACCAGTGGCGCGCTTCAGCCCGAGCTCGATCGATTCGGCAGTCTCGATGTGCAGGTTCGGATTGCCGATCACGAAGGTGCCGGACGCGTCATCAGAGCCGCGCGAAAACAGTTCGGGTGCAGCAGGTGCGCGTTGCGCGCGCTGCGCACTCAGCGAGGCCACCATGTCCCAGGGCAGGGTTTTCAGCAGTCCTACGCTAAAACTTTTCGGCGCGAAGTCGCGGGTCGCTGCTGTTTCCGAAATGGTGCCCGGCGGCGGCAGGAAGTTTGCGGGGAACGTCGGCGCCAGGCCCGACACTGAGAGACTTTCGACGCGGCCCGCGGCCTGCAGCTTCAAGGTTTCCGTGAGCTGCAACTGCTCGAACACGAAACCGGCGACCGCATCCGTATTGGTCGGCGCCAGCAGGCCGCCGAGGCTGCCGAAGGTGCCAAGCTTGCGGTTGCTGGCCTGCAGGCCCCAGTTGCCGGTCAGCGCGCCCAACGGCGTCGCGACGGCGGCGTGATCGATTTCGAAGCGGCCCTCGATTTCCTTGTTCTTGATGGTGTTCTGCACGCCATCGATGCCGTTGCTGCCGATACCGATCTCGTCATGCTTGTAATCGCTGGCGCCGAAGGCGAAGCGCACCGCCGCGATGCCGTCGATCGGTGCGCGCCATTCGCCCTTGGTGGTGACCTTGGTCTGCTCCAGATCGATCCGGGTGTTCTGCTTGGCGTCGTCGATCCCTGGGATGTGATAAAGACTGGTGGTGTGCTGGATCGCGGTGCCGATATAGCCGCCGTCGAAGATGTATGACCCGCCGACCGATTGTCCTTCCGTATGCAGCCGCGTGTTGGCCTGCACGCCGCCGGGAATCCGGTAATCGCCGGCGCGGCGGCCGAACGCATCGACATGGATCGCGACATGATCGCCGCTGGCATCGATGCTGGCAGCGCCGTCGATGCTGCTGTCCACCGACGATGATGCGCCCTTGAAGCGGGCGCTGAAGTTGTCGGGGACGAGGTTCTCGGGGATCCGGTTGTTGCTGGCGTTGACCACGCCGCCGATCGCCTGGTTGCCGTAGCGCAGGGTCGCTGGGCCGCGGATCACCTCGATCTTGTCGGCGGAGAGGGGATCGACCGGGACCTGATGGTCCTGGCTGAAGTCCGACGCATCGTGGGTGCCGATGCCGTTCTCCTGGACGCGGACGCGATAGTCGTCGAGGCCGCGGATGTTTGGCCGGCTCGCGCCCGGCGCGAAGGTCGAGGCGGCCATGCCGGGCTGGGTCGTCAGTAAATCGGCCAGCGATGCGGCGGTGCTGCGTTGCAACTCGCTGCCGCTCAGGCTGGTGGTCGACTGAAATGCATCGGAGACGTTGGCCGCTTTGTCCCGGTCGGTGGCGATGACGATTTCCGGCAGGGTCTCCTGGGCTCGCGCTGCGCCACCACACCAGGCTGCGGACATGCAGGCGCCGCCCGTTGCCGACGCCATCGCCGCCCAAGATTTCAAACTCACGCCAACCCCCAAGTCGCCCAATACATGCGAATGCTAATGCGAATTACTCGCAATAAGAGGCGGAACTTATGGGTTGTCAAGCGAATGCAGGCGGGTCGTTGAGGCCGAATTCCGTGCATGTCTTCCTAGCAGTCCATTTAATAAGCAAATCATCTTCTTTGTATGCAACGAGATATTATCGAGAAGCCCACAGTCCTCCGCCTGAATTAAATAATCATAATAAAATCAGAAGCTTGCTGATTGGCGCGCGGGCATCGAGGTTCTGGCACAAACCTTGCGAAGCTTGTTCCAGCAGTTCCGCTCATGCGCCGGAGGCCACCTATGAAGCGTCGCGATTTTCTGAAGACCGTCACCGGCGCAGCGGCCGGCGCCATGGTGCCCGCTCCGGCGATCTGGTCGGCGGCCAAGGCGGATGCCCGGTCCGAAACGCTGCTGATCGTCTCCGAGAGCGGCCCCAACAATCTCGACATCCACGGCGTCGGCACCAACGTGCCCGGCTATGAGGTCTCCTGGAATTGCTACGACCGCCTGATCGGCCACGAGATGAAGGCCGGCCCCGGCGGCGTCGCCTATTACGACCGCGACAAGTACAAGCCCGAGCTCGCCGAGGACATGCAGATCGGCGACATGTCGGCGACCTTCAAGCTGCGCAAGAACGCCAAATTCCATGACGGCACGCCGGTCACGGCGAAGGACGTCAAGTGGTCGCTGGATCGCGCCGTCAGCGTCGGCGGTTTCCCGACCTTTCAGATGAGCGCCGGTTCGCTGAAGAAGCCCGAGCAGTTCGTCATCGTCGATGACCACACCGTGCGCGTCGATTTCGCCACCAAGGACCGGCTGACGATTCCCGATCTCGCGGTGATCGTGCCCTGCGTCATCAATTCCGAACTGGTGAAGAAGAACGCTACCGAGAAGGATCCGTGGGGTCTCGAATACACCAAGCAGAACACCGCCGGCGGCGGCGCCTACAAGGTGACCAAATGGACCGCCGGCACCGAAGTGATCATGGAGCGCAATGATGACTGGGTCAGCGGCCCGATGCCGAAGATCAAGCGCGTGATCTGGCGCATGGTGCCACAGGCCGGCAACCGCCGCGCGCTGCTCGAGCGCGGCGACGCCGACATGTCCTATGAATTGCCCTACAAGGATTTCACCGAGCTGAAGGCCAGTGGCAAGCTCGACGTGGTCTCGCTGCCGTTCAGCAATGGCATCCAGTATATCGGCATGAACGTTACCAAGCCGCCGTTCGACAATCCGAAGGTGCGCCAGGCCGTCGCTTATGCGATTCCCTATCAGAAGATCGTCGATGCGGTGCTGTTCGGTCTCGCCAACCCGATGTTCGGGGCGGCGGCGGACAAGGCCACCGAAGTCAAATGGCCGCAGGCGACCAAATACAATACCGACATGGCCAAGGCGAAGGCGCTGCTCGCGGAAGCCGGCTATCCCAATGGCTTCGAGACGACGATATCATTCGACCTCGGTTTTGCCGTCGTCAACGAGCCGCTCTGCGTACTGGTGCAGGAAAGCCTCGGCCAGATCGGCATCAAGACCACGATCAACAAGATCCCTGGCGCCAACTGGCGCACGGAGCTGAACAAGAAGGAGATGCCGCTCTACACCAATGTGTTCTCCGGCTGGCTCGATTACCCCGAATACTTCTTCTACTGGTGCTATCACGGCGACAATTCGGTGTTCAACACCATGAACTACAAGTCGCCGGAGATGGACAAGCTGATCAACGGCGCCCGCCTCGCCGCGGCGACCGGCGATACCAAGAGCTACGACGCCGACGTCAAGGGCTTTGTCGATCTGGCCTTCACCGACGTGCCGCGAATTCCGCTGTACCAGCCTTACGTCAATGTCGCGATGCAGAAGAACATCTCCGGCTATCAGTACTGGTTCCACCGCCGGCTCGACTACCGCGCGCTGGTCAAGGCGTAAGGGGCTGCGGCCAGGGAGCAATCCATGCTGGGCATGATCGGCAAACGCCTGATGTTCGCGATCCCGAGCCTGATCGGGGTCGTGATCGTGACGTTCTTGCTGACGCGGGCGCTGCCCGGCGATCCCGCTGCGTATTTCGCCGGGCCGTCGGCCGACAAGCAGGCGGTCGAGGAGATCCGCAAGAAGCTCGGCCTCGACAAGCCGCTGATCGAGCAGTTCTTCCGCTACACCGCCGACCTCGCCCATGGCGACTTCGGCAATTCGCTGACCACCGGCCAGCCGGTTGCCACCGAAATCCGCAACCGCCTGCCGGCTTCCGCCGAGCTGACGTTGCTGGGCCTGATCGTTTCGATCGTGATCGCGATTCCGCTTGGCATCCTCGCCGCGACGCGGCCGGGCTCGTGGATCGATCATCTCTGCCGCATCACCACCACGGCCGGCGTCTCGCTGCCGGTGTTCTTTACCGGGCTGGTGCTGGTCTATGTGTTCTATTTCCGGCTTGGCTGGTCGCCGGCGCCGCTGGGGCGTCTCGACGTCTTCGCCAGCACGCCGCCCGCCGTCACCGGTTTCTACCTGATCGACAGCCTGTTCGCGCGCGACTGGGAGGCGTTCCGGTCCTCGTTCAATCAATTGATCCTGCCGACGGCGACGTTGGCGATCTTCTCGCTGGCGCCGATCGCGCGCATGACCCGCGCTTCGATGCTGGCGATCCTGTCGTCCGATTTCGTCCGCACCGCGCGCGCCTCCGGCCTGTCGCCACGCACCGTGATCGTCACCTACGCCTTCCGCAACGCCATGCTGCCCGTCATCACCACGCTGTCGATGACATTCTCCTTCCTGCTCGGTGCCAATGTGCTGGTGGAGAAAGTCTTCGCCTGGCCGGGCATTGGCTCCTATGCGGTGGAAGCGCTGATCTCGTCCGACTTCGCGCCGGTGCAGGGCTTCGTGCTGACCATGGCTGTGATGTACGTGCTGATCAACCTGATCATCGATATTCTTTATGGCGTCATCGATCCCCGCGTCAGGCTGGAAGGTTGAGGTTGGAAGGATGAGCACAGTCGCCCCCGTCGTCGCTGAGACTGTTCCTGCCGCGCGCACCTCCGGCCTCGCGGCGACGTTCCAGCATACGCGTTACATTCTCGGCGAAAACCGCGTCACGGCCTTTGCCTTCGGCCTGCTGGTGCTGATCGTGTTTGCGGCTGTCTTCGGCCCGTACATCGTGCCCTACGATCCGCTCGCCAGCGACACCGCAAAGGCGCTGTCGGCGCCGTCGGCGGCGCACTGGTTCGGTACTGACCAGCTTGGACGCGACATCTTCAGCCGCGTCATCGTGGCGACGCGGCTCGATTTCTTCATCGCCATCGCCTCGGTGCTCCTGGTGTTCGCGATGGGCGGCCTCGCCGGCATCGCATCGGGCTATTTCGGCGGCTGGACCGACCGCATCGTCGGCCGCATCGCCGACACCATCATGGCGTTTCCGCTGTTCGTGCTGGCGATGGGTATCGTCGCCGCCCTCGGCAACACCGTGCAGAACATCATCATCGCTACCGCGATCGTGAATTTTCCGCTCTATGCACGCGTCGCCCGCGCCGAGGCCAATGTCCGTCGCGATGCCGGTTTCGTCCAGGCGGCGCGGCTGTCGGGGAACAGCGAGATGCGGATACTGCTGGTGCATATCCTGCCGAACATCATGCCGATCATGATCGTGCAGATGTCGCTGACCATGGGCTACGCCATCCTCAATGCCGCCGGTCTGTCCTTCATCGGTCTCGGCGTCCGGCCGCCGACCGCGGAATGGGGCATCATGGTCGCCGAAGGCGCGTCCTTCATGGTCTCCGGTGAATGGTGGATCGCATTGTTTCCCGGCCTCGCGCTGATGGTCGCGGTGTTCTGTTTCAACCTGCTCGGCGACGGTCTGCGCGATATCGTCGATCCGCAGCGGCGGACATGAGGGGACCAGCATGACCGCGCAGCCGCTGCTCGACGTCAACGATCTCACGGTGGAATTCGCCACACGGCGCGGCATCGTCAAGGCGGTGCAGCACGTCAACATCTCCGTGGCCAAGGGCGAAACGCTGGGCATCGTCGGCGAATCCGGCTCCGGCAAGTCGGTGACCTCCTATGCGGTGATGCGAATTCTCGACCGCGCCGGCAAGATCGCTGAGGGCTCGGTGATGTTCTCCGGTATCGACGTCAAGGCCGCTACAGAGAACCAGATGCGCGACCTGCGTGGCCGCGAAATCTCGATGATCTTCCAGAACCCGCGTGCGGCGCTCAATCCGATCCGCAAGGTAGGCGACCAGATCGAGGACGTGCTGCGCCAGCACGTGCAATCGGCGGCCAGCGACCGTGGCGAGAAGGCGATCGAGGCGCTGGAGCAGGTCAAGATCGCCCGGCCGCGCGAACGCTATCACGCCTATCCGTTCGAAATGTCCGGCGGCATGTGCCAACGTGTCGTGATCGCTTTGGCGCTGGCCTGCAATCCGCAGCTTCTGATCGCCGACGAACCCACTACCGGCCTTGACGTCACCACCCAGAAGGCGGTGATGGACCTGATCGTCGAGCTAACCAAAAGCCGGGGCATGTCGACGATCCTGATCACCCATGATCTCGGCTTGGCCGCCGCCTATTGCGACCGCGTCGTGGTGATGGAGAAGGGCCGCGTGGTCGAGACCGCTTTGTCGGCCGATATCTTCGCCAATCCGCAGCACGCCTATACCAAGAAACTGATGCAGGCGACGCCGCGGCTCGGCGTCTCGCTGCGCGATCTGTTGCCGGAGGAAGAGCGCGCGGCGATGCCGGTGCAGCCGGCGCTGGCGGACGATGCCGCCGCCGATGTTCCCGTGAAGCCGCTCCTGCGCGTCGATAATCTGGTCAAGGAATATGCCCGGCAGGGCGCCACCGCGACGCTCGCAAAGCTGTTCTCCCGCAAGCCTGCCGCCGAGCCGGACAAATTCCGCGCCGTCGATGGCATCAGCTTTTCCGTCGGCCATGGCGAGAGCGTCGGCCTGGTCGGCGAATCCGGCTGCGGCAAGTCCACCACCTCGATGATGGTGATGCGGCTGATCGACAAGACCTCGGGCAACATCCTGTTCGATGGCGACGACATCGGCAGCATGCCGCCAAATGCCTTTGCGCGACTGCCGCTGCGCAAGAGCATCCAGATGGTGTTCCAGGATCCCACGGATAGCCTCAATCCGCGCTTCACCGCAGCACGCGCGATCGCCGATCCGATCATGCAACTCGGCGACATCAAAGGTGGCGACGCGCTGCGCGCCAGATGCGAGGATCTGGCGCGGCAGGTCGGGCTGCCGCTCGAACTGCTCGATCGCTTCCCGCACCAGATGTCCGGCGGTCAGAAGGCGCGCGTCGGCATCGCCCGCGCCATCGCGCTGCAGCCGAAACTGATCATCCTTGACGAGCCCACCGCCGCGCTCGATGTTTCGGTGCAGGCGGTGGTGCTCAACCTGCTGCAGGATCTCAAACAATCCATGGGGATGAGTTATCTTTTTGTGTCGCACGATTTGAATGTGGTGCGGTTGTTGTGCGATCGTGTCATCGTGATGCGTACCGGGCGAATCGTCGAGGAGGGGCCGACGGAACGCGTGCTGGGCGCACCGCAGGACGGCTATACAAAGGAGCTGCTGTCTGCGATTCCGCATCCGCCGCTCCCCGCTCATTGACGTTGCAATCGACTGGGAGAGGGCCTGTGGCCGATCCGCTTGACGACTACATCGACGCCGTTGCGAAAGCGTTGCGGTTGCCGGTTGAAGAGGCCTGGAAGCCCTCGGTGCGCGCGAATCTCGACGTGACGCTGCGGATGGCCCGGAGCGTCGATGAATTCCCGCTGCCCGATGAAATCGAGCCGGCCAGTATCTATGCAGCCTGATCCCGTGACGAAGGCCAACGGCGAGTGGCTGTCCGCGTCCGACATTGCGCAGGCGGTGGCCGTGAAAAAGATGTCGGCCCTCAGCGTCACCGAAGCCGCTTTGGCGCGGATCGCAAAGCATGATCCGGTGCTGAACGCCTTCACCGACGTCACTGCCGAGCGTGCGCGTGCCAAGGCCAGCGCGGTCGATGCGGCGATTGCCGCCGGCCAAACCGTGGGCCCGCTCGCCGGCGTGCCGTTCGCGGTCAAGAACCTGTTCGATGTCCAGGGCTTGCCGACTCGCGCCGGCTCCAAGATCAACCGAGATCGCCCGCCATCGCCGCGCGACGCCACGCTGATCGAGCGCATGGAAGCCTCCGGTGCCGTGCTGCTTGGCGCGCTCAACATGGGCGAATACGCCTACGATTTCACCGGCGAAAACGTCCACGATGGCCCGTCGCGCAATCCGCACGATACGACGCGGATGACGGGCGGCTCGTCCGGCGGCTCTGGCGGCGCGGTCGGCGGCGGTCTGGTGCCGCTGGCGCTGGGCTCCGATACCAATGGCTCGATCCGGGTGCCGTCGTCGTTCTGTGGCATCTTTGGCCTGAAACCCACTTATGGCCGGCTGTCGCGGGCGCGTTCGTTCCCGTTCGTCGCCAGCTTCGACCATCTCGGGCCGTTCGCGCGATCGGTCGAGGATCTCGCGCTTGCCTATGACGCAATGCAGGGCCCCGATGCCGCCGACGCGGGGTGTTCGAACCGCGCCATTGAGCCGGTGACGTCGCTGTTGGCCCAGGACATCGGTGGGCTGCGCATCGCCGCCGCGGGCGGTTACTTTCAGAAGAACCTGTTTCCGGAAGCTAGCGAAGCCGTTGCCCGTGTGGTCAAGGCGCTGGGCGTGACGCGCGAGGTCGAACTCCCGGAAGCCGCCCGTGCCCGCGCCGCGGCTTATGTGATCTCGACCAGCGAAGGCGGCCTCATTGCATCTCGATCGGCTGCGTACGCGGCCGCATGATTTCGATCCGGCGACGCGCGACCGGCTGCTGGCCGGCGCGATGGTGCCGGCGCCCCTCGTTGATCGCGCGCAAAAATTCCGCCGCTGGTACCGGGCCCAAGTGCTGGAGCTGTTCAAGACCGTCGATGTGATTATCGCGCCGGCAACCCCCTGCGTTGCGCCGAAACTCGGCCAGGTCATGTTCGAACTCGATGGGGTCGAGTTGCCGGTACGCGCCAATATCGGTATCCACACCCAGCCGATTTCGTTCATCGGCCTGCCGGTGGCGGCGGTGCCCGTGCCGCTCGATCCGATGCCGATCGGCGTCCAGATCATCGCCGCCCCGTGGCGGGAAGATATTGCACTGCGCGTCGCTTACGCGCTGCAGCATGCCGGCGTCGTCGCCGCGCCGCGCCCGAAAGGATTCTGACATGGATATCGACCTTCCCGACGTGATCGCCGAAGTGAGCGCCGCCTTTGCACGCTACGAAGCCGCGCTGGTCAGTAACGACACCGCGGTGCTCGGCGAGTTGTTCCGCAATGACCCCCGCACGCTGCGCTATGGCATGGGCGAGAATCTCTACGGCTATGACGCGATCCAGGCATTCCGCGGTGCACGCTCGCCGGTGGGGCTGATGCGCCGCACCGCGCGAACCGTGATCTCGTCCTACGGCCGCGACACCGCGGTCGCCTCGACGCTATTTTATCGTGAGACGGCGCCGGGTAGGGTTGGCCGGCAGATGCAGACATGGGTGCGATTCGCCGAGGGCTGGCGGATCGTCGCTGCTTCTGTCAGCATGATTGACGAGCCCAAGGATCAGGCATGAGTTTTGACGATGTGCTGGTAGCACCGGACTCAGGGAAGCCGCGCCGCAAGGCCGGCGCCGCCGAGCCTGTCAGCCGCGTCGACCGGCCAGGCATCACTACGGGAAAAGTCACCCGTGCCGAAGAGTTGCGGTTGCAGCTCGCTGACGACATTGTTCGCGGCGTGCTGGCGCCGGGTGCGCCGCTCGACGAAACCGAGATCGCACAACGATTCAACGTCTCGCGCACGCCGGTGCGTGAAGCCTTGCGGCAACTGGCCGCCAGTGGCCTGGTGGATTCCCGCGCCCATCGCGGCGCCGTGGTGGCGCAGCCGTCGCTGGAGCGGCTGACGGGGATGTTTGAGGCGATGGCGGAACTGGAAGCCTTGTGCGCCGGTCTTGCCGCCGAACGGATGTCGGCAGTGGAGCGCCACGCGCTGGAAGCCGTGCACGAGGAATTGCGGGTGCTGAGCTATGCCGGCAATCCCGATCGTTTCCACGAGGTCAACGAGCGCTTTCATAACGCGATCTATGCCGGCTCGCAGAACGACTACATTGCCGAAATAACGCTGGCGACGCGGGTGCGGGTGCAGCCGTTCCGCCGCGCCCAGTTCCGCAATCTCGGCCGCCTCGCGAAATCGCAGGCCGAGCACGACCGCGTCGTGGTGGCGATCATGCGCGGCGACAGAGTTGGCGCCGCCGCGGCGATGCGCGCGCATATCGAACTGGTGCGCGGCGAATACGAGCACTACGCGGTGTCGCTGTAAGCCTTCACTCCCGGCCGAACTGCTTCTTCAGCTCGTCCTTGGCACGCTCCAGACGGCTCCGCTGGGTCTTTGGCAGCGTCTTGCCCGCGCGGTTGATATAGAAGGTCAGCATCGACAGCGCCGAGCGATGGGCGCCAGTCTTGCGCCGGGCGCTGTGCTCCGCCGAACGTTTCAATAACGCTGCGATTTTCTTCGGGTCCTGCAGCTTGAAGACCCCCTGCTTGAGGTCCAGCGCATCGCTGGTCTCGGTGACGTGCTGCGACCAGCGTTTGGGGGAAGCAGTTTTGCGCTTCGCCGGAGGCTTGCTGGTGGAAGTCTTGCTCGTGGAAGTTTTGCGCGTCGATTTGCGTGTGGCGGTTTTCCGAGGGGATGCCTTGCGGCGTTCAGCCATGGGGTGCTCCATTTCGAAGGTATTGCTTGGAAACAAGCAGGCCTCGCACCTGTTCCGGATCATCGCGAAAATGCCGGAACCTTAGCGCGATCCGTGGGTTGATGGGTGTGGGATGTAACCGTCCAGTTGCTGAATGGCCCGCGCCGCAAGGCTTCGGGTGCTTTCGTTTTTAACGTATCGAATTTGCCGCGCTCCGACCGGAGCATCACACGTATGCTTTGGAGCAAGGCGGCATGGCCAGTCTGAGCAGCGCTGATTTTGGAGCCAGTCCCCCCGTCGGGCAGCTGCTGCCTTCGGGCCCAAGCCGCGTGATCGAAACCGACATTCCGTCGCGCCTCGATGCGCTTCGCTGGGGCGGATTTCATACCCGCGTCGTGCTGGCGCTCGGCATCACCTGGATCCTCGATGGGCTTGAGGTGACGCTGGCCGGCGCATTGTCGGGCGCCTTGAAAGAAGACCCGTTGCTGAAATTCTCGAATGTCGACGTCGGCCTGGCCAACAGCGCCTATCTCGCTGGCGGCCGTGATCGGCGCGCTCGGTTTTGGCTGGCTCACCGATCGTATCGGTCGCAAGAAACTGTTCTTCATCACCCTGGCGCTCTATCTCGCGGCGACGGCTGCGACGGCGCTGTCATGGAATCTGGCGAGCTACGTGCTGTTTCGCTTCCTCACCGGTGCCGGCATCGGCGGCGAATACACCGCGATCAATTCCACGATCCAGGAATTGGTGCCGGCGCGCTACCGCGGCTGGACCGATCTGGTGATCAACGGCAGCTTCTGGCTGGGCGCGGCGCTGGGCGCGGTCTGCGCCATCGTGTTGCTCGATCCCGTGGTGATAGATCAGGCCTATGGCTGGCGGCTGGCGTACTTCACCGGGGCGATCCTCGGGCTCGTGGTGTTCGTGATGCGGCTGTGGATTCCGGAAAGTCCGCGCTGGCTGATGATCCATGGCCGGCCGGAGCGCGCCGAAGCGATCGTTGCCGAGATCGAGGCATCGACGCGTCAGCAGGCGACGCCGTCGGCTCTGAAGCTGCTGCCGAAGATCAGGCTGACGATGCGCGACCACACACCGCTGCACGAGGTCGCGCGGACGCTGTTCGTGCTGTACCGGCAGCGCTCGCTGGTGGGCCTGGCGCTGATGGCGGCGCAGGCGTTTTTCTACAACGCGATCTTCTTCACCTATGCGCTGGTACTGACGGATTTCTTCGGCATCGCCTCGAACCAAGTCGGTTGGTATATCTTGCCCTTCGCTGCCGGCAACTTTCTTGGGCCGCTGCTGCTCGGCCGTTTGTTCGATACGCTCGGCCGCCGGCTGATGATCGCGGTAACCTATGGCGTCTCCGGCGTGCTGCTGGCGATCTCCGGCTATCTGTTCTCGATCGACGTGCTGAGTGCGCAGACCCAGACGATCGCCTGGATGGTGATCTTCTTCTTCGCTTCGCCGGCGGCGAGCGCGGCCTATCTGACAGTGAGCGAAACCTTTCCGCTCGAAGTCCGTGCGCTGGCGATTGCGTTGTTCTACGCGATCGGAACTGGAATCGGCGGCGTTGCCGGCCCGGCTCTGTTCGGCGTGCTGATTGACTCCGGCTCACGCAACAGCGTGTTCGCCGGATACCTTCTCGGCGCCTTTCTGATGATCGCGGCGGCGGTGATCGGCTGGCGCTACGCCGTCGCGGCGGAACGCCAGCCGCTTGAATCCGTTGCACGGCCGCTGGCCGTTGTGGAGTAGATTGATGACGATGACACAGAACCTTGCTGAAGCGATGATCAATGACAATGCGACACCGGACTCGTCCGGTGCACTGATGCCGCATCTCAACGAATGCGCGCTGCTGCTCGACATCGATGGCACGTTGCTCGACATGGCGCCAACGCCGCGCGAAGTCTGGGTGCCGCCGGAACTGGCGACGGCGATGGGCCGGCTGCTGCAGCGGACCGATGGAGCGCTGGCACTGGTCTCCGGCCGCTCGCTGAATGACATCGACCTGATCTTCGCGCCGATGCTGTTTCCCGCCGTCGGCGGCCATGGCGCGGAAATGCGACTGTCGCCCGAGAACGAATCTGTGGCGGTGCACGCGCCGCCGATGGAGAAGGAATTGAAGCGTCGCCTCGCGGCGATCGCCAAGCTTAGCCCCGGCATCCTGCTCGAGGACAAGGGCTATTCGCTGGCGCTGCATTATCGCCTCGCGCCGCATGCCGAGAAGGCGATCTACGACGCGGTGTCGGCGATCCGCGCTGATCTGCCGAACGCGCCGATGGAAGTGCTGCCCGGAAAGTTCGTCTGCGAGATCAAGCATTCCGGTTTCACCAAGGCGACCGGCGTGATCGAACTGATGACCCATGAACCATTCAAGGGTCGTCGCCCGGTATTCATCGGCGACGATGTCACCGACGAAACCGTGTTCGCGATCATGCCGGACATGAACGGTCTGGCGTTTTCTGTGGGGCGGCGTGCGCTGGGCGTCGCCGGGCATTTCGACGAGCCGCGCGACGTGCGCGCATGGCTGGCGCGACTCGTTGCTGACGAAAAGCCTGCCACTGAATAGCCGCGCGCAATCGATTGAAAGCCGGCGCGGATGGAACCTGTCGAGAGCGTGGTGGGTTCCGCGCGCGTGCCCAAGTTTGGTGTCAATTGGGTCGAATGGTGACGAGGAACCATATTGATGAACGACCGTTTATAAACGACCAATACTCAGGAGGGGACCCTGTGAATCTTGTCGTCGTTTCAAACCGCGTATCCCGCGCCTCGGCCAATGAACCGATGACCGGCGGATTGGCTGCAGCACTGCTGCCAGTGGTTGAGAAATCCGGCGCAATCTGGGTCGGCTCCAGCGGTCGGGTCCGCGATGGCGCGCAAAAGGAACCCTTTGCCGAAATTGAGGCTCTGGGTACCGGCGCGCTGGCGCTGCTGGATCTGCCTGCGGCGCATTACGGTGGTTACTACGAAGGCTTCGCCAATTCAGCGCTGTGGCCGGCGTTGCATTCCCGCAGCGATCTGATCCACACCTCGCAGGACGATTATCAATCCTATCGCGAGGTAAACTCCTTCATGGCGCGGGCGCTGCTGCGCTTCCGCAAGCCGGAAACCGTTTTTTGGATCCAGGACTATCATTTCCTCGCGCTTGGCGCGGAGCTGCGCGATCTCGGCGTTACCCACCCGATCGGCTTCTTCCTGCATACGCCATGGCCGACCCGCGGGATCATTGGCGGCGTGCCGCATCACCGCGAACTGGTTGAGGCCATGCTCGCCTATAACCTGATCGGTTTTCAGACCGACGATGACCGCGACAACTTCCTGTCTTACATTCAATTCGATCTCGGCCTCGACGTCGCGGATGGCGTGGTGGCGTCGCGCTTCGGCACCTCGCGCTGCGCGGTGTTTCCGATCGGCATCGATCCCGCGAAATTCGCCGCCCATGCCGCCAAGGCGGCTTCGCATCCCGACGTGTCGCGGCTGCGTCGCAGCCTTCATGGCGAGAAGCTCGCGATCGGCGTCGATCGCGTCGATTACTCCAAGGGCCTCGTCAACCGCATCGAGGCGTTCGACCGCATGCTGACGCAGCAACCGCAGCTCAACCGCTCGGTGTCGCTACTGCAGATCGCGACGTTGTCGCGCTGCACCATCGAAGCTTACTGCGATCTGCAGAACCAGCTCGCCAAGCTGGTCAGCGATGTCAACGGCCGCCACGGCGAAGTCGATTGGACACCGATTCGCTATCTCAACAAGGGCTACAGCCAGACCGTGCTCGCGGGACTCTATCGCACTGCGCAGGTCGGCCTTGTCACGCCGTTGCATGACGGTATGAACCTGGTCGCCAAGGAATATGTCGCCGCGCAGAACCCGGTCGATCCGGGCGTACTGGTGCTGTCGAAATTCGCCGGCGCCGCGAACGAGCTCGACACGGCGCTCCTGGTTAATCCGCACGACATCGACAGCATGACGCGCACGATTGCCACGGCATTCTCGATGCCGCTGCTGGAGCGCCGGATGCGCTGGGAAGCGATGATGGCGAAGTTGCGTGCCGGAACCATCCAGGACTGGTTCGCCGATTTTGTCGAAGCGCTGCAGAACGCCCATGCCGCCAGCAAAAAGGCGGCCGGCCAGAAGGTGCCCGCCGAGCTGCCGGCAGTCTGGCCGGTGCGCTCGTACAGCTCGGTCGGGGGCACCAGGCTTCACTAAGGCTGCCGGTCAATAACAATACGACACGCCATCGAGAATGGCGCAGCGCGTTTTGTTGGCGCGTTGGGATCGTCGAGCGGCACCGAGCCGCTGCCCTGGCCGACGAACACGCCGGGTCCTACCCTTACCGACGATTTGTGGCCGATGATCACGCTCGGATGCGGCGACGCGCTGGAGCGGGTGCCGTCCGCCCAGACGATCGCATCGCCGGACAAAATCCCGCGCCGCCCATCATCGCAGCCAACCACCGGGCCATCGTGGCGGCAGCTCTGGGCCATCGCAGCCGGGCTGGCGGCAACGACCGCGGCAGCACAGATTGTCCACCCAAGCCATCTATCCATGGTCATGTCGCGCTCCGTAGGGCTGATAGGCGTCAAGCCAACTGTCGACATTGCCCCGTTTTGGGTTCATTCCCGCGCCGGCCATCGTGCGGTAGCGTCGGTCGTCGCCAAATACCCTAATTTGTTCAATTGCTTGAGAAAAACGTCGTCGCCATGGCCGCGATCCCTTGCAAATCTCCTCCCGCCCCGTCATGAGAAGGCGCGCGGGGAGAGATGGCCGAGTGGCTTAAGGCGCACGCTTGGAAAGCGTGTGTGCGGGAAACCGTACCGTGGGTTCGAATCCCACTCTCTCCGCCATGACTACGTTTCAAAACATTTCATCCCGTTTCAAAATGAACGGCAAATCGTTGTAAAAACAGCGAATTGTGCCGATATTTCCTTTCAGGGCATTTCAGATTGCATCGACAAATCTCACGCCTAAGTGTATGTAAAAGGGTATGTAAGGCGGGAGACTCCGGCGATGGCGCGGGGATACGGCAAGCTGAAAGCTAAGCAGGTCGAGCAGCTGTCTAAGCGCGGGCTCTACGGCGACGGCGGCGGTTTGTACCTACAGGTCGCCAAAGGCGGCAGCAAATCATGGCTGTTCCGGTTCAAGAGCGACGGCCGCAGCCGGTGGTATGGGCTTGGATCGGTCCGCGATGTGAGCCTTGCGGATGCCCGGATCAAGGCCGGTGACGCACGACGCCTCCGACTGGGCGGGGGCGATCCCATCGAAGCCAAGCGCGCGGCGAAGTTGGCCGCTCGCATCGAGGCGGCCAGGGCGATCACGTTCGGCGCGGCTGCCAAGCGGTTCATCAAGGCGAATGCCCCCGGCTGGAAGAACGCGAAGCACGCCGCGCAATGGCAGATGACTTTGCTTGGCATCGACCAGGATGGGAAGCCGACCAAGCACGACTACTGCAATCCCATCCGCGATCTCCCGATCTCCAGCATCGACACTACGTTGGTGTTGCGGATCATCGAGCCGATCTGGGCAACCAAGACCGAGACCGCGAACCGCATTCGTGGGCGCATCGAATCCGTGGTCGACGCCGCCAAGTCCAAGGGCGAGTTCAAAGGCGAGAACCCGGCGCGGTGGAAGGGCCATCTGGACAACTTGCTCCCCGCAACCTCGAAGGTCCGCAAGGTTCGCAATCATCCTGCTCTGCCGTACCAGCAGTTGCCGGCGTTCATGCGCGAGCTGCGCGAGCGCGACGGTGTCGCGGCAGCAGCTCTCGAGTTCCAAATCCTGACCACCGTGAGACCGGGAAACGCGGTGGCAGCGAAGAAGGACCGGATTGACCGGCTGGCGGCGGTCTGGACCATTCCGGCTGCCCTGATGAAGAGCGATGCCGAGCACAAGGTGCCGCTCAGCCAAGCCGCTCTCG
Source organism: Nitrobacteraceae bacterium AZCC 2146 (assembly GCA_036924855.1). NCBI lineage: Bacteria > Pseudomonadati > Pseudomonadota > Alphaproteobacteria > Hyphomicrobiales > Nitrobacteraceae > Nitrobacteraceae bacterium AZCC 2146. Next base: position 4,103,614 of record JBAGRP010000001.1, on the reverse strand, counting down.
ACGTGTTGGATCGCATGGAAGCTCTCAATGCAGGCAGCGAGTACATCTTCCCCAACTCCAAGGGCAAGCCTTTGAGCGATGCCTCCGCTGCGGCCGTGATCGACAGAATGAATGAGCAAGAGCGGCGCTGGATTGACCCCAAGGTGGATCGTGAAGCCGTGCCGCACGGCTTCCGTTCATCGTTCCGGGATTGGGCTGCTGAGCACGGCTACGACGATGCAGTTGCCGAAGCCGCGCTTGCACACAAGGTCAGCGACGATGTGATCGCGGCGTATAAGCGCACCACGTTTTTCGAGCTGCGCAAGCAGCTGATGAAAGACTGGGCCGATTACTGCGCCCGTCCTGCCGATGCAGGAGACAACGTCGTGCCGTTGCGGGCTTAGAAATGACTGCAAAGTTGAAAAAGGCACCGAAGCGCGGACGGGGACGGCAGCTCGCAGAGATCAAGCAATTGCAACGCAGGATCGCAGCGGGAGGACTTCTCGACATTAAAGGCAAGGATGAACTGCTCATTGACGAGTTCAAGGCGGACTACGGCAGAGGGCTGCGCTCCGATGTCGAACGGATTGCGCGAAACGTGGTGGCCAAAGCAGTTCATTCTCTGAAGACGTTTCCTGCGGCAAGAGAAGTAGCAGCGAGTGCACTTCAAACCGTCGCGAAGTTGGATCAGGAAACGCAACGGCTGATTGGCTTGGACGCGAGGGCGCTGGCGACGGGTTTCATGGCGAAGGGCGATCAGCCTCCAAGCCTCCTGTGGAAGGAGAATCTGACACACGTTCATGACTGCTATCAGGTTCTCCTTGGCGATCTTGAGCTGATAGCAACACTACCCGGTGGCCGCATCGAGGTACTAGCGGACCATTTCGTGACCGAGATGTACGTTTTTCACGTGCGCCAGACTGGACGGCGTCCATCTAAGTCAAAGACTGCAAGGTTTGTCGATTTCATGCTGGCGGCGTGGGCTGATCTCCATTTCCCAAAACTGCCGGAAGGCGCGTTGGGAAGCAGAGCGGAGCGGTTGCCGCATTCGAAACTAATTTTTCAGAAGCGAACGCGGCAAGCGCAAGCCTGATCCCAAGATACGATTTGAGCCTCCTTGAAACGGACGGCTTAGAATGTCTCGCATTTCCCACAACGATCAACGTTCACTCTTGGCGCCGGACCGCCTCGCTTGGCGTCTTCCCGAATGGATGAAGCTGACCGGCACCTCGCGCCCGACGCTCTGGCGCCAGATCAAGCGCGGTGACTTGAAGATCGTGTCGATCGGCTCCACGCGTATGGTGCCGCGCTGCGAGGCGATCCGCCTCGGCTTGATCAAAGCTTAGTCTCCCGAGCCGAAAAAGGAGACACGCTATGCACGACTCCCACGACAACGATAATGCGCGCGAGCGTTGGGTGTTTAGCCGGTACTCGCTTGCGAAGGTCCTGCGCTGCCCTGTCTGCAGCCGCAAGACTCAGCACGAAGAGATGTGGTTCCGCGGATGCAATGACGTTCGAATCGTTTGCGACCACACCACGCTTTTTGTTTGGAAGGCGTAACGCAGTGAAACTCTCAGCGCCAGCTCGCCTGCTTTCCGATGCAATCGCGCTCACGGGCGCGATCAGCCCCGCTGCCAGCAGCCCAGTCGCCGCACATCTTGCGACGACCGGGACCGCGGTCTCGATCCGGTGCACCGAGAATGCGGTGGGCACCATCGCGACCCGTGTTCCGGCGACGGTCCTTGAACCGGGTGAGACTGCCGTCGCCCTCGGTCGTCTGGCCGCGCTTGTTTCCACTTTCGCGGCCGATGCGGTCGTTGAGATCGAAACGGCAGTCGGCACAGTGAGCGTAGTGTCCGGAACCAGCCGTTTGCGGTTGCCTACTGTTCCAGTCACTGCCTTGCCGCCGCCAATTGCCATTGATCAAGAAATTGGACGTGTCGAGATCAGCAGCACGGACTGTCTCCGTCTGCTGGAGCCGCTCGCTATGGCCGATGCACGTCATTCCCGGTTCTATCTTTCCGGCGTATTTTGGCACAGCATCAATGATCACCTTGTCGCCGTCTCCACCGATGGGATCAGGTTGATCCGCACCGGTGTTGCCGCGCCAAGGTTCTCAGAGGATCGCGCGCTCATCGTGCCCACCGAGGTTGCTCTTGCGGTACGTCGCCTCTTGCAGAAGGCCGCGGCAACTCGCGTTACACTCCGTCGATCCCGTACCTTGATTGCGTTTGAGTCGACTTCTTTCAGCTTCACTGCGCGCCTGATCGATTCCAAGTTTCCGGCCTACGAATCCATCATTCCCCCGGACAGCTCGAACCTGGTTGTCTGCGATCGGCTCAAATTGCTCGCGGCCTTGTCGCGTTTGAGTGTCGCCGCTCCCAACGCCGACACGGCGCTGGTGGCACTATCCTGGCGAAACGGCAGCTGCCTGGATCTCCACTTGGCACGCTGCGCGCTCGATGGCTGCGATAGCGTTGCTGCCCAAGTGGCTGGCAGTGCGGAGGTGGCGCTGTCGCTGCGGCAGTTCGCGGCTCTGCTCAAAGAATTCAGTAGCGAGCACATTCAGATCGAGACCTCGAACGAACAACCAGTTGTGATCCGGGGCGCCGGCGAAAAGTTGGCGCTCATCGTCCGCTCGAAATGGAACTTCGATAGCTTGCGCGATGGCAACGAGCATCTCGCCACGCGGTCGGGAGCCTGATGATGGATCAGGCCGCCGATGAAGGCAGTAACAACGGAGTGCCGCAGATCACGCTGATCACCAAGCGCGGTACGCCAGCGTTGATGTCGAAAAGCATTTCGCTGGACGAGGCGGGTAAGCTGCACAGCGATGCCTCAGAATGTCGGATGGTGTATGGCACGGCAACTCGCGCGTTCGCGGCAACGGCGAGCGCGCTCGTTCTGATCATTGCGAGCTGCGGTTCTGACCAGGCCATCGCTCTTGGGCGTTTGAAAGATGAGCTCCCCGACCGGGTCGAGGTGACTGTGCCGAGCCGGCTCGACGGTCATCCCGGGGCCATCACTCGCTCCCGTAAGTTCATCGACTATCGGCCGGGAAGTCCTGCCTGGGCGCTCATCGACTTTGATACCAAAGGAATGCCTGAAGAGGTGGCTGCCCGGATCGAAGCCGCAGGTGGCATGTGGGCCGCCCTGCTGTCGGTCGCGCCAGAACTCGCGGCTGCGGCGCGGGTTTCCCGTGCGAGCACGACGGCCGGGCTTTTCCGCGATGACAAAGGCGAGCCGATCCCGGGCTCCGCCGGTATGCACCATTACGTACTGGTACGGGACGGTAAAGATGTTGAGCGGTTCCTGAAGGATCTCCACGCCCGCTGTTGGTTGAGCGGATTCGGATGGCATGCGATCGGCGCGGTCGGTCAGCTGCTCGACCGGTCCTTGATCGATAGGATGGTCGGCTATGGTGAACGCCTTTGCTTTGAGGGGGCGCCCCGGATTGTTGCGCCTGTTGCCCAGAATCCGGAGAAGCGTGTTCCTGAGGCATTCGAGGGCGAAGAGATCGATTCAGGTCGAGTTGTACCCCCGCTGACTGAGTACGAGCGCCACCGCGTCAATGAAGCCAAACGCGCGGGTGCGGAACCGCTTGGGAAATCCGCGGCGGCAGTCCGCAGCGAGCACGACAAAAAGCTCGCCGAGGCGATTTCATCAGCATCAGGCATGCCTTTGCTGACGGCGCTCCGCCTGGTTGCCGCGCGACATCGCGGAGTGCTCTATCCGGATGTAGCGCTCGAGTTTGATCACCTGGGCACCGTGACCGCCGGCACTGTGCTGGCTGATCCAGAACATTTCGTCGGGGAGACGCTCGCTGATCCCATGGAAGGAGTCGGTTACGGACGCTGCAAGGCCATGGTGATGAAAGGTGAAGACGGCGCCTTGCTGATTCATAGCTTCGCGCATGGCCGTGGCGTCTACTTTCTTCGATACGATCTGAAATCAGCCAAGGCCGCCTTCGCACAAGCTCCGGCGGACGCCATGGTAGAACATTCCCTGGCGATCTTGGCCCAAGCCGAACTCGAGGAGGACGAGCTCGCAGATTTTGTCGCGCTTGTTTCCAAGTCTGCGAACGTTGGTGTTCGGGTTTTGACGAGGCGGATCAAGAAGGACCGTGCTCAACGCGAACCCGAAAAGCACAGAGCCTCCATGGAATCGCGCGCCGACAGCCGGATCATCCGGCCACGGCCCGCGCCGGACGGCGAGTTGCTGCCCACGGTCACATTCGTTGATGAGCTGCTCGCGGCCGACAAGAGCGAGGAGCCGCCAATGCGAAATGCATCGGGCGCTTTCGTTCAAGTCGAGGTGAAGCAACCCTGGGCACTGCATCTGCTAACCGCTGATGGCGCCAATTCGATTGGTGATGATGTTGATCTCATGAAGGCGCCGGCAGAGCCGGTCCTTGCTGAATTGACGCCGATCGGGGTTGAATTGCTCCTTGAGCGTTACGTTCGATGGGAGGTCGTGACGCGGGATGCATATTACTACGGCGCGTTGCCGGCGCCGTTCATCAACGCGCTGATCGAGTTTCCCGGGAGTGCGCTGCCGGTCGCCAGGGCGATCAATACAGCGCCGTTGGTCACCATGTCGGGTCGAATCATCGATGGAGTTGGGCTCGATCGGCCCACCGGGCTGGTCCACCGCATCGATCCGGTTCTTCGCTCGTGTGTTTCTGCCGGTGCTCCGACAAACGAGGAGGTCAAATCGGCTTTCAAATTTCTCCTCGACGAGTGGCTGGTCGACGTCGCGCTCGATCCGGTCGGCAAGTGCATTGCGGTCCTGCTCGCGCTCACTCTTCTGCAGCGAGCCTTGCTGCCGGAGCGCCCGGCGTTCTTCGTGACAGCGGGGCAGCGGGGCGGGGGGAAGACGACCTTGGTCCACATGATCCTGACGGCGGTCTTGGGGCGGCGTGCTGCGGCCGCAGGGTGGTCGGAAAATGTCGAGGAGCGAAAGAAGGCCCTGTTCTCCTACTTGCGCCAGAATGTAGCGGCGCTGGTCTGGGACAACATCGCGCGGGGCGCCAACATCAGTTGCCCGCACATCGAAGCCGCGCTGACAGCGTCGGAGATATCCGATCGAGTCTTGGGAGTGTCACGGGTGGAGACCGTGCCCTCGTCTACGATCCAGATCTTCACCGGCAACTCCATTGCACCGCGCGGCGACATGGCGAGCCGCTCCTTCATCCTGCCACTGAACGTGAACAGGCCGGACCCGGAGAACAGGGAGTTCCGCCATGCTGACCCGCTGGCTTGGACGCAGGCAAACCGGGCGAAGATCCTGCGGGCGCTCTACACGATCCTGATCGGCGGCGCATTGTCGCGCCCAACAGACCAGGTTGCAAAGACCCGGTTCAAGACATGGTGGGGGTTGATCGGATGGCCAGTGGAGTACGCGGCCGGGCTGCTCGAGATCGAGGTAGACTGCACCCAGCTTCTGCGGGTCGGTGAGGCCGGCGAGGAAGAAGCAAGCGCCGCATCTCGTGCTCTTACTGTCCTGCGAGACTGTTGGGGCGAAGATAGCTTTACCACGCGCCTCGTGGTGATGACGCTCGCTGACACCGGCTCATATGTGGAGGACAAGGCAGCGCGCGCCGAGGCGCTTTCTGATGCGCTGGGCGAACTAATCGGGAAGCCGCTCGAGAAGCCGACGGCCCGCAGCATCGGCAAGCTCTTCCAGAAATACCTTACAAACCGGCCCGTTTGGCTTGCGGACAGCGATGCTGTTGCGGTCTTGCGCAAGATTCCCGGCCACGATGCCAATGAATACCGGGTCGAGATATCGAATCCGGGGCAGTCCTCCACGTCGGATCAGCCGGGTTCGGCTGCGGCAACCGAGATGGCCGCGAGGTCGACGGGGAAAGCCGGGAAAGTGGGGAAAGAGGGGAATGTTTCGGCCGCTGCTGGCCAGGACAAAACAGTTTTTTCAGATGAGCCTGCGGGGGAATGCGAGGGTTGGAGGGCTCGGATATGAATACGGCCGAAGTGATTGAAGAAGTCACCGCGTTCGGGATCCAGATCCGACTGGAGGGAGATGACCTGCTGCTCACAGCGGAGGCGAAACCTCCCGCTTCCCTAATGGCGCTGCTGTCCAACCACAAGGCAGATATTCTCACATTGCTTCAGTCTGGCAGTGGGAGCCTCGATCACGCGCTTCTCCGGCTAGAGTGTGCGTGCCCCGACTACGTCGACGAGGGTGGCTGGCAGCGGTGCATCAGCGACGCTCGACGCTTCCTTCGAAGCTGGGGCAGCCAGGCTGAGGCGCTCGGATGGACAGCCAAGGACCTCTTTGGACTGCATAAGCCGCCGCCCGATCCACATCCGTCGTACAGCCGGCTTTCCCGATACGACCAGACTGGGCTGATCTGGCTTCTGCAAGGTCGGACGGTCGTTGCCCTCACGAAGACCATTGCAGCCATCGAATCCCATGGAGGGCCGCCGATCAAATACCGCAAGCACGACAAGCCTGCGCTCGGGGATTCGCTGGAGGATTTCATATGATCACTCACACCAATGCCGCTCAGAGCGGCATAACTTAGGAGATGAAAGTGCGACAAGACAATCATGTTCTGATCGAAATGACGGATGAGCCCGACTGCCGCTTCATTGGATCTTGGCTTATTAAGGTGGCGGCAGCTCAGGCCATGTGGTCGCAGGCGCTGCGTGACCACGATTTCGAGAAACGAGTAATGGACCTGTGCGCGTTCTGTGAGCCGAATCTTGAATGCGCCGCGCTCGAAGTCATTGACGCATTGCGGCACCGGAGCCACATACTTGCGGCCGATCTCGACGATATAGAGACTAGTGTTTTCGGCATCGAGTTCGGGCTGATGGTGCAACTCGGCCTGTTCGCATTCACCGGCCGGAGTTATCAGATCGCCGTTCCAGAGACTGTTACGCTTGACCGCGTACAGCAGGCCGCTTTGAACCTCCTCGCGACGGCAAAGGATGTCGGAGACGGTGTGGAGGTAGTCCAGCCGGAGTGCCTGTTGCATACTCTGCCTGAAACGGAAGCCAAAGCATGGCGATCGAGGCTGATCGCAATGCGCCGTTTCAATGCCCATGCTCCTCGCGACGGAACAATACAGTGACGATTGTTGTGAGATGGCGCTCCCGTCTGGGTCCCTCTCGGACAGGGGCTCATGCGGGTTGCGCTAGCGCTCGACGCCGAACTTGGGTTGTAGTCTAAACGAGGGGTTGGAAGTGAAATGGCAACGATAGCTCAAGCAGCCGCACACATCTGCTGTTCGCGCGCCCAATTTGACCAATATTTGGCGGAAGGCGCGGTTACGCGGCGACCCAGCGGCCAATACGATCTCGACGAAGTGCGCCGCGAGGCGTTTACGCATCTACGCTCTGTTGCGGCCGGTCGCGGCGGCGCAGCCGGTGACAAACTCACCGCCGAACGCGTGGCCTTGACGGCTGCGAAACGTCGGCGCGAGGAGCGCCAAGATCAACTCGAAGCAGGCCAACTTGCGCGACTCGCGCTGGTCCGGCGCTACCTCGAAGTGATGCTCCTCAACATTCGTACTCGATTGCTCAACCTGGCCGGCGAGACCGCCCACATGATAGCTATGCGTCCCCAAGCCGAATGCTTCGAAGTTCTGAACGATGCCGTTCGTGCCGCGCTCGAAGAGATCGCCGATCCGGCCTTCGCTGCCGCAAGCGCCGCAGACGCCGGTGTTGAGAGCAAATACCGTGAAGTGCATAGGAGAGACGACGATGAGGGTGAAGAAGAAGATTATGGTCCCGGCGTGGCTTGAACAGTCTGCCGGCTTTCGCATTTGCCCGAACGGTGAAGTAGAAGTGATGACCCAGGTTGAGACCGAGGCCGTGGTCAATCGCGCGATCCGCGAGGCGATGTATAGCGCGGGTTGGCCGTGGTTCGTGCGGACGTTGCATTGATAATAGGCCAAAAAGCGTTTCCGTGAATTGCCAACTCACGGCGGTGAAGTGATTGTGATCCGATCGCGCCTGCCGATGGGCTGCGCCCAGACTTGCAATCGCTCCAGCGCGGACATGCCACGGTGGTCGCGTCAGGAAGGGACATCAGATGAGCCTTAGCCCAAGGGAGGCGCAGGATGTAACGCGCCGCGCGGCGCCTTGCAGCCCGAACTCCCCGCGTGGCCTAACTCCGCGATCTCTCGGCGCAGGGACCTGTCGGTGATATCCCACTGCGGCTCTACCGCGGGATCGGAACTAAGCGCGGGCCGCTTCCTATCCTGTATTCTATCACGGCGGCTACGTCATCGGCGATGTCGACACGCACGCCTATGTCTGCCGGAAAATCGCAAGCGTCGCCGATCCTGCGTCATTGCGGGTTGATTGCCGGCTCGTGCCCGCCGTCGAAGACAGCGCCGCGGCGAGACGATGAGCAAGTTCGAAAGAGGCAGGAGGGAGGGCCGTGGCGTTCTGGATTGTTAGAACCTGAGGCCCGCCCTGTCTCACAGCCACCAGGACCACGCCGAGATCTGCGGTCGCACCGGTCAGACGAGCGAGCTTCATTCAATGTGCCTTGGGGTGGAGAGTTGGCACTTGTGGTTGCTTAGATCTCTCAGATAGATTCCGCAGCTTTCTCATGTGGAAGCATACTGAGAGTTCGAATCTCCCTCGCTCCGCCACTGCCGCCTCAGGTGCTCGTCTCATCAGCAGCCAAAGTCTCCAAAAGCCCAACAAAACGGGCCGTCTCATAGGGTGGCGCCGTACCAGAGATGCGCCAATTTCGGAGATTGGTGCCTGGAGACGCCATTTTTCTCCAAAGCTTCGTACGATGGCAATTTGGTACGGTTCTGAGTGACCGCAATTCAAGGTATTTGCGGCTGCTGCCCTTGGAACGGTTCGAATCCCTATCGGAGAAGGGAGCGTAACAGGCTTTGGCTGCCGGCTGCCGAGAGGTTAGCAGCCTGCATTGGCACTGTCCGCTGTTGACCGACATCGTTGAAAAGTCGGAAATGGACGGCCTTCCAAAGATCTCGCGAAAGTCGGCTAAGGTGTCTCCATGGCTGCGCCAATCTTTGAGGTTGGTCGGAGGGGCGGAGATCGCGTTTTGCGTAAATCGAGCCGCAAATGCGTCGGCGGCCTAACTCCGCTCATCGGCCAGAGGCACGTTTTCGATTATGCGCCCAAAGTGGAGCGTTGTCGAAGCGAGTTCGATCGGACCATGGGAGCCATACTCGGCCGTTGAGATGGCCGGTATCGGTCGTTTGTCAGCGGCGGTCCCTCAAAGTCTGCCAGCTACCCCGCCAGTTCCAACTGTCTGTCGACAACGGACATTTTCCGGTGGTAATTGTGGGTTTCCTCAACTGAACGGTCGAAATGCTTTCATCAACTCACCGACGTGTTTTGTCCGGCCTAGATAAGAGGCTCAATTACGCTCGTCTTTCCATTGACAATAATCCCAGGGATCATCTTGAAGTCGAGGGCATGTCGCTGCGGTTTTTGAACCTAAAGTCCGAAGGCGCTGCTAAGAGCTCCCCCGAACTCGACCTCTTGCGAATTTGTCTGCAGTATCGATCGCTTGCAGATCAAGCTCGTCTGCTGAGTGCTATTGGAACTTCGCGCATAGCGGAGCTTACAAGACTCCTCACGATGGGATCGACCTTTAGCTTAGACACGAGCCCGGTCGCCGGACTTGATGATACTGACTATTCCATCGCTGCTTTCGAGCATGTACTTTCGAAACCCAGCGAAAATTCTGAATTTAAACGAGCGGTTTCAAACAGGGTAAGATCTTTTCTCCGAAAGATCGGTGCTCCCAGAGTAGCGACAGCTGGCTCATTTGTAAGATACCTTTATGCGTTCGGACTCCATACGGATAAGATAAGCAATATTGATGGCATTCTGAACGCATTTCATTCGTTGAAGCAAGCTTGGTGGCCCGTCTTAGGTCCGGACCTACTCTCAGTATTTCAAGCTCTCTCCGACCCAATGTATGAGATCTCAGAAAGGCAGCTTGTTTATGGATATGAACTAGCCGTCATGTGGAATCTTAGCGATCTCTTCATAAAGTTAGTCGCTATACGGGCTCTGGGCGGCTTTAGACTAGAGGGAGAGTTCCTCCGCGCTCATAGTAAAGCCGAGACCGATGCGTTAGTGCTTGCATCTATGGTAATTGTAAATGGCATCGACTCATCGGTTGGGTATCATCGGGTTTCGAATAATCTTGATCCGCTAAATCAGATACTTTCCCTTTGCCTTAATATGGCAATAGCAGTTCGACGTCGCGAACTTGTAGTGTTCAAAAAACAACTCGTTCGTCTGTATCAAGTCGATCAGCGCGCTTACGCGTTTCTTGATTGGCAGGTTATTCACGAGGCATTCGAGCTGGCGGCGATCGATGCAGATCCATATTCTATCTTTATTAAATATCTGATGTCGACGCCTCCTGTCGTGAAGCGCTTCATTGCGGTTGCATTTGCGCGGGGTCGTGGTCAACTTACCGCCGATATCAGCTCTTTCGTAAATAGACTTCGAGGCGGGGCTACCGAAGCGGCGATCTTGCCAAGATCTCATTCGCCGCCCTCTCGATCTCGGCGCAAAGCTACCAATGAGTTCGTGCATCGCTTTCGGATTCTTCCCTCTCGATCGCGTCAGCGCTTGATGCAGGAGATTCTAGATAAGGGCATGATGGAGCGACTAGCGTTTGCCTTTCCAAGTTCGATCAAGCTTGCAGCAGAATCGTTACCGAGAGTGGACAATCAATCCAGTGTGCTGCGAATGGAACTCGCCAATATCGCCAAGCGCGAACTGATCCTGACTGCTGAACAAGCCGATAGGATAATTGATGACGAAGCGCATTTTCTGAGAATGCATCTGTTTCATAATCTTTTCAAAGCTGGCCGAATTAAAATCGACTGGGAATACTTAACGTTCACGATTGCTCGAACGATCGAGACCCAGTTCGACTTCGTTCTCTCCGATCAGGACGAAACATCAGTCACATCGGGCGTGGTTTCAACCGTCGTAGGTCTGTTTGCGCAAGAGGTCGCTGATCAACTGCTATTTGATTCAGAGTCAAGCCTGGAACAGTCCCTAGGAAACAATCTGCGGCATGGCGTGATCGTTCCTCGCTTCTTGAGGGCTTTCAACGAAGCAGTGATCGCCAGCACCGACCTGAACCAAAACCAAATCGGCGATCTTACCACCATTATCTTACGTCACTTCGATGACAATGCTCATAGAATACTTCAGCTTCGTGACTTTGTAACAGCAGCACTGAATCAGTATAAAGATTTCTGGCTTATCGTTGATCGGAACGGAAGTTTTTACGCCCGTGTCAAGGACGATACATCTCAGGCGCTCGTTGCGAAGATTGCAGGGCAGAGGCACCTTGATAGTTGGGACGCTGCAGATCACATCGTGGGCGTGTTTCGCGGTAACGTCGAAGAAGTCTTACGACAAGCGCGCGAAGAGCTACTTGGAAACGTAAAACAAGCGATCATTTCAGAGATTTCTAGTGCTCGGCGTGAGTGTCGTCAGGCTGACATAAGTAGAACTCCAGTCTTCTTTGACCTCCTCGACGAAAATATCCTCGCTTCTTTCGATGAGGTCGGCAGCTGGCTTGGCTTAATCAAAATTGACAACGATGTGCCAGATTTCCAACTGCTTGACCTGATAAATTTTGAGGCGGTTTCGCTCATATTCTCGGATCTCAAAAAGCTGAAAGTTCGATATTCTTCTTACATGCGCAATGGCGCGACAATACTAAAATTAAGAGCTCATCCCAAGATCCGAGGGATTTTCTTCGAACCTATCCAAGAAATAGTTCACAATCTGATATCCAATGCGTACCGCCATAGTGGGCTTGGGATGAATACGGACATTGAGTTCTCTCTCATTATTGACGGGCAAGATCTCATTTTTCGATGCGTTAATACGTTTTCTGACAAGAATTACGTTTTAATTTCGGAGGAGCATTCTAAGGTTCAGGCGTCCATTAAGAGTGATGTCCGTATCGACTCAAGTACAGATACAAAATCGGGATTCTTCAAAATCAAGAGCGTTTGCGGTCGAGTCTTCTCCGCAGTTCCAGATATAAATCTTCCTCCACTTTCGGCCAAGGCGCGAAAGTACATCGTGGAAATCAAAGTCCCGGACGTGTCTAAGGACGCGCTTGTTCAATGACTCGCATTCTGATTGTGGAAGACAACAAGTTAAAGGGCGATGAGATCGCAGCTCAGATTCGTTCACGATACGATGCAGATTTTGAGTTCATTCCTACTATCTCTGGCGCCTACGCAATGCTTGAGCATGATGTGTGGGACTTAGTAATTCTTGATATGACCTTTCAGGTCTCTTCAGGCATTGGGCAGGCGGTTAAGAAGGAGGCGTTGGCGGGGCTAGAGCTCCTTCAGTACATGACGGGAAAGCGAATCAAGTATCCGGTCATCGTCGCAACGCAGCACACAGTATTTTCGCAAAGCGGGCTTCTGAATATTGGTTCTGTGGAGCAACTGCATGATCTTTTAAGGCAGGCGTTTCCTGGAATATATCGCGGCATTGTTCGCGTCGATCTCACCAATCAGAGTTGGCATGCGGATCTTCTTAGTGCCGTGGAAGGGGTTCTAAAGTGAATGTCGAGTTTCGTGTTTTGATAGTCGAAGATTCCGCGGAAAAGTATCAGCGGATCGTGGCCCTCTTAGAGGTGCGCCTAAGTCACATTTCGTGCAAATTTGTTTGGGCGGACGAGTATAATTCTGCTGTTAGAACCCTTACAGAAAGTACATTCGATCTTGTTGTTCTTGATCTTTTGATACCGGTTGCAGCGGGAACCGTCAGCGCTGAGAATTCACGAACGCTGCTATCCATGATGCAGGCCGGAGAGCTTACGCCTGTACCGCATATAATTGGACTAACTCAACATAGCGCAGTTGCTGAAACTGAGCGAGCGTATTATTCGGAGAGCCTCCTCGCTCTGGAGTTGTTTTCGTTCGAGACTGAAGATTGGGCTGATCGAATTGCAGGAAAGATTATTTACCTGATCAAGTCGAAGACGGCCTCAGTTCAGTTTATCAGCAACAATTATCAGACCGACTTGCTGATCGTAGTGGCCCGTTACGAAAATGAATTTAAGCCGATTTCTGAAAAAATGGATTGGGAGTCTGATCCCTCCAAAAATAGTCCTTACTTCCCAACGCATCGGACGCTTACTGGCAGGATGACTTTCGAAGGCGGTCGGAGCCTCAGGACGACGCTAATTTGCATAGGAGAGATGGGAATCGCATCAGCAGCGGTCCTCACCAGCCAAGCCATAAGCCTTCTACGTCCAAGAATTGTCTCTATGCTCGGGATGGCGTGCGGGTTCAATCATGAGAGATCTTCCAGCCCGGCTCTGTTTGGCGATGTGTTGATTGCGAGAGAGTGTGCATGCTGGGAAGAGGGGAAGTATTTGGAGTACGGCAAAGAAAAGGAGCGACTCTTTCGCAACAGAGCTAACATTCGAACTGTAGATGGTGCGATTGCCCCGGTTCTTTCTGCGACTATTGAGACAGCTAGCGAATCGATCGTCCCGATTTTTGCAACCTTCTTAAAGTCAGCGGGGTCTCGAAAGCTGCGAGAGGCTTATGGCGAATCGATTCGGCAAACACCTGAGCTCAAATACGGAATGGTTGTGTCAGGATCAAGCGTGATAGCAGATTCGGCACAGATCGATGAGATAATTAAGCGTCACCCGTCTGCGGTGGGTCTAGAAATGGAGCTTTATGGCGTATTCACGGCGGCTCAAAAATGTGTAGGCCGACCTCCTGGAGTGCTGGGCATAAAGGGCGTTGCGGATTTCGGAGACGGTGCGAAGCATAAACATATCCAGGCCTATGCGAGCATTCTCTCGTTTTACACTCTCATTGGCATTCTTCGAGAGCTATACGCGGGTGGTCGCGTGCTGCCGGTTAGTTGATCTACGGTGCGTGCGAAGCGAATGCTAAAGCATCGCGTTTTTTCTCGAATGTAGTTTAGATTATTTGAGAATCTGAGCGTATTGCTGTTGCCAAGTCGGGAGGACTTGCCCAAGCAAACTATCGAGTTGCAGGTCGTCCGATTGGTGCCCATCAAGGATAACTTGAACGATGGACGGCGCGAGTAACGTCAGCCGCAGCACGCGACTGAGGTACGACTCGTTGATGCTTTCAGCGTTCGCCAAGTCTCGAACAGTGGCGTAGCGGCCGGATTCCAGCATGTCCCGCCAGCGATGCGCGCGAACGACTGCTTTCACCAAGGTGCCGTCGATCCGAGCGGCGCGCGGGATCCAGGGCGTCGCATCGGCCGGCGTCACGACCTGCTTTCGGACACCTCGGTGGCGCATCGTGATTGGAATGTGGACCGAGATCGTCCTTCCGTCCCTGCTGAGAGTGGGGCGCCGGGATTTGCCAACGATGAGATTCTGTTGAGTGGTCATGCGGCCTCTTGCTGCGAAGCGGGGGCGCCGCGAAGATCGTTACAAAGCGAGGTCAGGCCGTCCACCCGCAGACGGAGATCGATGCCGGTGGGGCTGATGTCGATCCGCTCGACTAGCAGTTCGACAATGCGGGCTTGTTCGGCTGGGAACAGCTCAGCCCAGAGCGGCTCGAATTCCACCAGCGCGCTGCGGACGTCATTCTCGCCGAGGGACGTGCCTGCCTTCTGGGCCGCGCGCCAGGTGGCGACAATGACCTCAGGCGACAGCAGCAGAGACCGGATCTGCTCAATGACGATCCGTTCGATCTCAGCGGCCGGGACCTGGCGAACCGGGCAGGCGTCCGTCCCGCGCTTGATGACGCTCTGGCTGATGTAATAGCGTAGAGCTTGCCACCCTTCCGGGTGTGGGTCGGCGACATCGCCGCACCATCTGGTCCTCAAGCGCTGGCAGTCCTTCACTGGCGAAGTTGCGATCCGCGAGTGGGACGGACTGGCCTTTCCAAAAGCGGACGAGAATATTGCCATCTCGGTCATGCGGCCAGAAATTGAGGGGACATCGTGATGCGCGGCCGTCCTCCGAAGCCCTCACGGATGAAGGTCCTTACCGGCAACCCCGGCAAACGTCCGCTGAATAAGAACGAACCCCGGCCTGACCCGGTCATCCCCGATTGTCCACCAGAACCAGCGCAACGTGAGTGGGCGAGATTGGTCGGCGAGCTTTCCTCGCTCAACATGATCACAAAGCTCGATCGTGCGGCGCTCGCAGCTTATTGCGGTGCGTACGCGATGTGGGCTGAAGCAACGCTAAGACGCGATGATTTTTCCAATCCTGCGTTAGGCCATCGTCTTCCTTGGTGAAGAAGGTGGCGCAAGTCGTATTTGCTTCGGATGCGAAGCCATACTTCTGCTTGCGGAAGTCAAAGGCTTCCTGTCCGCCTTCGAGCAACTCCTTGACTAGCTCCTTGACTGCCGGGGTGTCGAAACGAGCAAACTCGCCGCGGCGGTTGATGAGCAACGCCTATGCCCGCGCTATGATCAAAACCGGCGAGAGCTGCGGCATCGCAGTGCCCTTGACCGCGATTCTCTACGGCACCGGCGGCACGGTGGTGCAGGTGGTGCGGCGGCAGCGCGTCGAAGCCCGGCGCGTCGAAGTCGGATTGATGTCGGCGGGCCGGGTAGAAATCCGCGAAGGATTGAGCGAAGGCGACATCGTGGTGGCGCGCGCTGGCGCGCTGCTGCGCGAAGGCGATCCGGTGCGGCCGGTGACGGCGAGTGCCGATCCGAAGTGAAGAGCCGCGCGAAAATTTCACCTGCGTTTTTCCACCAGCTAACTCGCAGCGCTTACGTTGCGCGGTTCCCTATTCTCCACATGGTTCCAGAAGCGGAACCAATAGCGATGGCGCGTTGCGAATCCTCGTTGCAGAAATAACGCAGTACGAATTTCGTCGCGCTATTTCGCGCAATTCCCACAGTCGCAAGATTCTTCTTCGAATCTTTAAGAGGAACGTTAAGGCTTTCCGATATTCGTCGAACAACGATGGAGTTCCATGTGGCAAATATCTTCGATGTTCAAGGCTTCGGTGCGCTTTCCGAGTGGAACGGGCAATTTGCCAGCGCCTCCGCCAATCAGGCATTTCAATCCATCGCATCGCTCGGTTCGAACTCGATCGAACTGACCGCGCGCATCTGGACCCAGAGCGGAACCAGCAACGCCGTATTTGCCGATCCCGGCAAAACCGAAAGCGATGCAACCCTGCTGGCAGGCTTTAGTGCCGCGCACGCTGCGGGACTTTCGGTGCTGTTCAAGCCGGCGATTTCCACACTCAATGGAACGGCGTCATCCGGCCTGGCTCCCACCGACGTCAGTTCCTTCTTTGCCTCCTACAAAACCGAAATTGTGCACCTTGCCACCATCGCGCAGGCCGGCGGCGTCGAGACGTTCGCGCTCGGCAATGAAATGAGCAGCCTGTCGGGTCAGGCCTATCGTGGCTACTGGACCGACCTGATATCGGCGGTTCGCGAGGTCTATCACGGGGAACTGACCTACGCCGCGGCGACGGACGAGGCCTCCAAGGTCAGCTTCTGGGATCAGGTCGACACCATCGGCGTGAACACCTACCCGCCGCTGACCTCCAGCAATACGCCGACGGTGCAGGATCTGGTCCATGCCTGGACCGAGGTGCCGTTCAATCCATATTATGCAACGGCATTCCAGAACAAATCCCCGGTCGATTTCCTTCACGGGCTGTCCGAGCAATACGGCAAACCCGTGCTGATGACCGAGGTCGGCTATCGCAGCCTCGACGGCACCGCCATCCGCCCGGGAGCCTGGACGTCCGGCGGCACCGCCGACGTGGGCGAACAGGCAGATGCCTACAACGCCTTCTTCCAGGTCTGGACCGCCCATGGCGGCAGCTGGCTGAAGGGCGTCGAACTCTGGCAATGGGATCTCAACAACCAGTATTCTGCCACTGGCTATTCGGTGATGGGAAAACCTGCAGCGACCGTGGTCTCGCAATACTTCCATGGCGACGGCGCCGTGCCCAACCTCTCCGTGACCGGCTCGGCGATTGCCGACACCATCGATCTCGGTCGGGGCAATGACACGATCAACAGCGGGCTCGGCAATGACGTCATCCACGGCGGCGCCGGAAACGATGTCATCACCGGCGGTCCCGCCACGGCCGGAAGGCTAGCGACGACGACGATAACCCTGACTGGATATGGTTCCGTCGTCGGCGGCACCGGCGCGCAGGCGCAGCTTCTGGTCAACGGGCAGGCTGTGTCCGGATTGCTCGAATTCAAGCCGGCGACGGATCCGTCGGGGTATCAGACCTTCACGGTGAGCTTCAACAATCCGGACGCCATCACCAGCGTCGATATCTCGCTGGCCAACTCCACCTCGGGGCGGGCGCTGCATATCAAGGACGTTTCGATCAACGGTGTCGCCCTGCTGCCGGCGGATGGCACCAACGCCAGCTCGCCGGGCACCTTCGACCTCTATGTCCGCAGCATCCACTTCGACACGACGAACCATCAGGACTGGTTCTTCGGTGCATCGAGCGACAACGACGTGATCGCCGGCGGCATCGGCGACGATATCATCGATGGCGGCGATGGAAGCGATACGGCGGTGTTCTCGGGCAAGGTCAGCGATTACACCTTCAGCCGGGTCGGAAACCAGATTGACGTCAGCGACCGGATGGCGGGCCGCGACGGCACCGATCACCTGACAAATATCGAATTCCTGAAGTTCGCGGACGTCACGATCGGCGCTGCCGCGCCTGCGGCGATCCAATCCGGCCTTTCCGCCGGCGACTCGTACCAGATTCAGACGACCGACAGCGCCGGAAACATCACAAGCGAAACGGTTAGCCATGCCGACGGCTCGCGCGACGTCTACAGTTCTGCAATTGCCGGCAAGGAGTATACGTCCGAGCATGACGTCATCAACGCCAGCGGCCATACCACGCTGATCGAGCGCTTTTTTGCGGACGGCGATCTCGCCTTCAGGCAGGCCGTCAACGGCGATGGCTCGGTCGATATCACGGGCTATGACACCGCGGGCCATCTCACAACATTTGCAAAGAATTATGCCGACGGCTCGTTCGATCAGTTCACCTTCAATGCGGCGGGATCTGAAACCGGCGAGACGATCCGGCACGCCGACGGGTCGCGCGACATCTACAGCTACGGTATCGTTGGCACCGACTACACCTCCCTGCATACGGTCACCGATGCCTCGGGGCACAGCGTGCTGATCGAAGGCTTCCGCGACGATGGTTCGCTGGTCATGAAGCAGGCTGTCGACGCCAGCGGCGCCACGACGCTCGATCGATATGACGCCCTTGGCCATCTCGGCCAGGAGACTGTGACGCAGAAGGACGGCTCTTACGTGCAGTCCAACTACGGCGCAGACGGCAGCCTGACCGCCGAAACCCTCCGGCATGCCGATGGCTCGCGCGACATCTACACCTACGGGATCGTCGGCAAGACTTATACGTCCGAGCACAGCATTCGCGACGTTTCAGGTCACAGCATTCTGATCGAGCAGTTTCACGAAGACGGCACGCTGGCCCTGAAACAGACGGTCGGCACCGACGGCGTCCGGACGCTGGATCAGTACGACAGCCTCGGCCACATCGCCCAGCAGACGGTGACGCAGAAGGACGGCTCCTATCTGCAGTCCAGCTACGCTTCGGACGGCAGCCTGACTTCCGAAACTCATCGACACGCCGATGGCACGCGGGAGGTCGATACGTTCGGGATCACAGGGCAGGCCTATGAGGCGCGACACGATGTGCTGGATGCGTCGGGGCACAGAGTCGCATCGACCTTTGACAATAACGATGGTTCCCACACCATGACGGCCTATGCGTCAGGTGTGACGTTGACGTCTACATCGGCGAACGACGTGATGAACAGCTCCGGCGGAGATACATTCGTCTTCAAGCAAACGTCCGGGCACGACATCATCAACAATTTCAAGCCCGGGGATTCTGCGGGCCATGACGTCATTCAGATCGACTCGACCGTCGTGACTGACTTCGCTCATCTTTCCTTCCACACCGTCGGTCATGACACCGTCATCGACCTCGGCCACGACGCATCCGTGACGCTGACCGGTGTCACGACGCCGCTGACCTCGCATGATATATGGATCGTGTAATTTCGAGGGCAGGGTTTCGGTAAGGCGCGCTCGTAGGGGTCTTCACTCGATAAGGTCGTAGGTCTCGCGAAGCTCTCTGCACAGCGCCAAGGCCTTGTCGCGAAACTCCGTCTGGGCATTGGGTCACCGCCAGGGGAGTCCGCGGCAACAATGGGCGCGAGTTTTGTGGCTTCGACCATGCTCAATCTCCCGGGCCTGGGCTCTGCCTTTTGCGAGCTGTTGTCGGGCTTTCAATACCTTCGGCAAAGCCTCGACCGGCGGTTTCGTCCCTGGCCATATTTGGCGGATTCTGGCTGCTGCTATCGTTGGTTGTGCTGATCCTGGACCAATACGTGCCCGGCGAATGGTTCTAAGACGCTTGTTTCGCATTCTCGCGGGCGACTTGCCGTCGTCGATGTCACCTTGCGATTGAATGCCAAACTTACCGCGCCTGCAGCGACGCGGGCAGGGAGGCTTTTATGCTAGAGGTCCGCGTAGGCATCTCTTTTGCATTTGTCTCTGCATTTGTCGTCCTCGAACTGGCCGATGAATAGCACCAGCGCCGACTTAGTAAAAGGCGGCTTGCTGCGATTCGGAAGCAAGCGCGACGCCCTTGGGACACCATGCGCGGCCGATGGATTGAAGGCCAGAGCGAGAGCCCGGCCGAGCCCGTCGCTGCGGCCCCTCCCGGTCTCCGGAGTACAGAAAGGCCCCGCCTTGGGGGACAAGGGGGATGTGTGGCGGGGCCTGACACGCCGTAATGTCCGGTCGGCGCCCAAGTTAACCTGTGAGCGCTTAAAGACGTTCCGCACCGCCCAGATGACAGTCTTGCCCGGCGCCGCTAAATTAGCGGCATGCCGAACCTGTCAGGTATAACTAGGGCTGGTTCATGCTAGGCTAGTAATTTCTTTGGATGTGAATCTGCTATGGCATTTTTATGGAATTGTCGGCGTTATCGGCTCGTCCATGGGTGGTCGTATTGACCCACCTGCGACCATTGGGATTGCGATGAAAGATCTTGATCTCCTCCAATCCATTGCGGTGTCGGATATCGTATCGTCGGCGACACTAGCCGCTCTTGTGTCAATGTTGACGCGGAAAGATGTTCTGTCGGTCGATGAGGAGCGGGAGATTTTCGAACAGGCGCTGTTGATGCTGGAAGCGGCTCAAGCGAAGACACCTGAAATGCAGGGCATCTACGTGGCCGCCCGTGGAATCATTGAAGCTCACCTGCGGCCGTTTGGGACGTGAAATAGGTGTCCATCTTCGTAAGTTGCCGCCTGAGGCCCTAGGACCAAACAGCATGCCCGACCTCATTGACCTACGTTGGACACTTCGAGACATCAAGGCGGATCGCTTGAAGCTGATACCGCTGGACCCCGAACATGTCCGCGATCTGATCGATCGAGGTTTTGTCGAACTGCAAGACGATGTTCCGGTCATTACCGAGGCTGGGCTGGACGAACTTGATCGGTCAGGCGCCTAAGGGGCTCGGATCATTCTGCTGGAGGCCCGTCGGACGTCCGATTGATTGCATGCCTCTAGAGCCCCGGCTATAGAGCGCCCGTCACAATGGCATTAAGGCGCTATAGGCGATGAAACACGCTGCACTTATCTCCCTGGCGCTTTGGGGAATGGTGGTGACACTGACGCTTGCGAATCCTGACGCCCCCTGACCCAACGCCTTATGGTCGAGGTCTAAACTAGCCATAGCATGGAGGGGAACGCAACTTGACATGTCAGCGCGCCTCTTATCCCTTTTGACTCACGGTCAAACTTCCTCCTCCGTTGCGAAGAGGAGTGGATTACGGATTTCTTCCAGGCAGCAACGTCTCTCAAGGAGGTCGTGCCCAAAACGCGAGTGCATGTCGGTAGGCAAGTGATTGCGTCTACCTCATCCTCGTTCACGGCTTTATCGCAGGAAAAAACCCGTCCTCGTCAATCGCGAATCGGCACCTGCCGGTGATGCCGGGGGTGTTTCCAGACAAACCTGCCCCAGTGATCCGCAACGCGACATTGATAGGCTTCAAAACACTAGATGCGAAGTTGCTCCGGCTCGCTTGACGCCCTCGGCAACAACCTCAAGTCCCAGGTTACGCCCCATTACGATGATGGAACGTACGATCGCCGTATCCTCCGAAGCGGATTGGATACTGATCTTCTGGACGAAGCTTCGATCGATTTTGATTCGGGTAAGCGGATAGCGTGTCAAATAGCTGAGAGACGCATATCCCGTTCCAAAGTCATCGAACGCAATCCCGATGCCCATCGCTCGGAGCGCTTTCAATGGAGCCAGTGCTCCATCTTCGCGACCAAGCGCGATGTTTTCAGTGATCTCAAGCTCAAGCGCTTCAGGCGGCAATCCACTTTCAGAGAGGGCATGTTCGACATCCTGCAGCAGCGTGCCGTTACGGAATTGCGCGGGGAAAAGATTCACGCCCATCCGAATATCGGGCAGGCCTTTCGTGCGCCATAAGGCTGCCGTGCGGCAGGCTTCCGCCACAATCCATCGGCCAGCTTCCATGGCGACGGCACTTTCAGCAAGCGCGTCAATAAAAACTCCCGGCGCCAGGATGCCTCTTTCTGGATGGTTCCACCGAAGGAGAGCCTCGGCACCGATCACAACACCGTCGCTTGATCGAACTTGAGGCTGATAGTACAGGACAAATTCTTGGTTTGCGCATGCACGCCGAAGCTCGCTATCGAGCTGTCGGCGAGCGTTTGCTCGCGCGCGTAAAGATGGCTTGTATAACCGATACGTCCGGGTCCCGCTTGCTTTGGCGTCGTAAAGCGCCAGATCCGCGTTTGCCAGGAGATCATCAGCGTTCGAGCCGTGTATTGGGCCGGTCGCTATGCCGGCGCTAGCGGCAACAAACAGCTGATGACCATCTATATTGAAGGGCCTGGTCAAGTGCTTCAAAATGGAGCCGACGGCTTCGGTCGCCACAAGAGGATCGCCACAGTCTTTAAGGACCACGACAAATTCATCTCCTCCCAACCGATAAACACACATCTCATCCGAAACGGTTTCAAGCCGTCGGGCGACTTCTTGCAAGAGTCGATCACCGACAGAGTGACCCAGCGTATCATTGACGTCCTTGAAGCCGTCAAGATCGAGCATCGCGATGGATATGGGTCGGACAGGAGTGTCTGCTCGCTCCTTAAATAGCCCTTTGAAATCTTCCCGAAGACGCGCCCGATTAGGAAGGTCAGTCAGTTGATCGTAGAAGGCCAGTCGTCGCAGTCGTTCCTCCGCGGATTTCCGTTCAGTCATGTCTCGGCCGAAAAAGAAATACCTTTGCTCGGGCTCACACCACACTCCAGACCAGTTCAGGGGCACGACGCGACCGTTCTTGTGAATGTACCTTGTCTCAAAATCGCGCTTATGCTGGCCGCTACGGCCTAACTTCATTTCGCTCCGCGCACCGTCGAGATCCTCTGGTAAAATGAACTCCGCGCCACTTCGTCCGATCATCTCATCCGGCCGATACCCGAGGGTCGCCAAAGAGCTGGGACTGACACGCGTAAATATTCCTTTTAGATCCGTTACTAGGATCAAATCCGAGGATGTCTCAAACAGTCGACGGCTCTCGTCAGCCTCCTGTCCCAAGGCGACGTCTTTCAAGAGAATGTCAGCGTCAGCTTCGGCCCGTTCTTTCGCTGCCAAAGGAAGCCATCGGAACGCAAGCAGACCCAACACGGCGCAAGCTGCAACGATGTTCAGCACCTTTGGGATGATAAGATAGTTTGGATTGCCAAGCACTCCGACAATCGAGGCTGGAAACAGTCCGTACTGACCTCCGAAATACAAACCAAAATAGATATTTTCGGCGATATTTCGAATAGTATCGATCGACAGCACCGACAGTAAAAGGCGAATGGTTCCAAATGTTCGAGGATTGACGGATGAATGCGACGCATACTGTCGCAAACACCGCGAGCCACAACGCTATAATAACCCAATAGATCAGTGCAGCTGCCAGGCTCATCCATACACGCGACTTGTTGGTGGTTAACTTGCTTGCAGTCTGACGATGTTGCAATAACGGTTGGTTGAGCGGAAAACCAATCCATCGGTGAGCTTAAAAGCCCGTTAATTGCGTTGCTCGTCGAGACTTTGAATCGTCCCATCGTTCTCGGGAGGCTTAAAACTCTCCGCAGTTCAACCAATCATCGCGACTTGTTAAGGTCGCGTTATTTTACTTTTGATTGAGGGAAAGAACATTGATGGACCCGTCACCAGGACTTCCGGATCACGCGGCTCTCGCCGACGTGCGACTTCCAATCCGAATTCGGAATGCCCTGTTTATGCGGGGCTGAGGTCGGTTGGACGTTCGTAATATTCCGATGCGAATCCGATGAGGCTACGCAAACGTGTCCAAGGAAACTTCTCGCACCTGCGAGACGCGCGTGGGATAAGTTCCGCTGGTTCGTAATTTGGACCGGCTCCCGGATAAGTATTCTCACGGGTTGAGATTGCCACTTTTTCCCATTTTAGGAGAGAGTTTTACGGCTTCTTAGCTGGCTGGCATTAGCAAGCAGCCAGCTCAATTGCCGGGATTCACATGGCCACCGCAGAACGACGTAAAGACGATAGTGTCGTTTTCGAGCGTGGATTCGACGCTCACATCATGGCGATAGACGGCACCTGG
The DNA here is from genome assembly GCA_036924855.1 of Nitrobacteraceae bacterium AZCC 2146. Classification (NCBI taxonomy): domain Bacteria; kingdom Pseudomonadati; phylum Pseudomonadota; class Alphaproteobacteria; order Hyphomicrobiales; family Nitrobacteraceae; species Nitrobacteraceae bacterium AZCC 2146. Next base: position 4,079,939 of record JBAGRP010000001.1, on the reverse strand, counting down.
CGTCGGGCCTGCATCATGACAGAAGCATCCGAATCAGGTGCCAAGCTGACCATAATAAAATCGGTAGAGGGACTTAACCTCACGGAGTTCTTCCTGTTGCTTTCAACAACGGGCCTTGCCTATCGACGCTGCGAGCTCGCCTGGGTTAACGGTGATCAGATGGGGGTCAATTTCCTTCTGCCTGGAAGGAAGAAAAAAATGCGACCTCCTCAACTAAGCAAAGAAGACCTAGTGCAATAGGAAGGGTGCATGCACTTACGCCGCCGAGTGCGGTCTCGATTGGGTCTTGCACTCGATATCAGCCGATAAACCGGCGACAACGTTTGGGCGCAGCGGAACAAAGCTTCGGGAATTTAGTTCCCGATAGCAGCAGTACCGTGGCTGCCGGAGGGAGGTTCAAATGGCAGTCAATAAGCCGGTGGGCGACAAGGCTCGTAAGGGCGCGCTGGAAAGCGGGCTCAGGCCAAGAGTAAGATGGGCCACGCCGAGGCTTGGACTAAGCGGGACAAGAGTTCCGGCGAGCTCATGGCGGTGAAGAAAACCCCAAAAAGTTCAAGGACGTCCACCGCGAGAAGAAGGCCTGAGAGCATGAGCACCGACCCATACGTCAGCATAGTGGGCGCCGACATCCAAGTTACCGCCGATGGCCGCCGCCCAAGAAGAAGTGATCCGCGAGCACGCCAAGTCTAGGACGGTTTGCCTACTCGCCTGAGCTGCGCTTTGGTGCAGGATGACGAACCAACCCGTCCTTTTCTAGGCCGCCAACCGTTCCGACCACGCCAACGCGCCGCGGTGTCAAACCTCGATATCGAATTCCTTGCTGAGCCTCTTCGCGATCTGTGCGACGCGCACGGCGCATTTCGGATCAACGGTTTGCGCCCTGGCACTTGACCTTGCCCATTCCGGCCCCCCTCGCTCCTCCCAGAATAAGATGGTGCCTTGAAAAGCGTCTAGTCCAAATTGCGGGCGGGATTCGCAGGGCTGGCATCCCGGCCCGATCGCGCTAAACTCTCGCATGCCCGAGCTGAGCCGCCGCCTGCTGGACCCTAAGCGGGAATCGTGGGGCATCTTCTACGACCGCGTCCACGTCGGCGGGATCTCGAAGCGTGGCGGCATCCCGCACGACGTTCCGGAATGGCAATGGCACTGTGGCTTTCATTGCGATGCGGATGGGCCGGACGACCACTTCAGCGGCATCGCCGAGACCTTCGACGAGGCCCGCGCCGGCTTCGAAGCGGCTTGGCAGATCCTGCTGTCGAGACGATCGCCGGCCGACTTCAGGGATGCCCGGCATCGCGAGGCCTGGACAGCCGAAAAATACGCCCGCCTCGATCGCGGCGACCGCACGCCACCACAGTGGCCGCTGCCGGGATTTGAGGACGAGCCACGACGACGAATATCTCATCCGGCGCAAAATCACCTTCGGAGACGGTGAGGTCTCCGACGACGAATGGCGGTTGTTCTGGCGCGGACTGCCGATCGCGCGCATCCTGAAACAGCCCGGCGTGCCGCTCTGCCGGCCGAATTAGGCGTCGTTCAGAACCGGGAAATTCATCCAATTTATAGGAGTTTGCGCAAGTTCTCGCTAACCGTTGCGAAGGCCTTCTCACGTACCCTGTGCCGATTCTACAATTTTGGCATTATGGTTCTTTGCCGCGAGGATAAGCCCGTGTCTGTGAACGAATTCTTGAAGCAACGCGCCGTCAACATCGTCTTGAGCGGCCAGTATGAACTAGCGAACTGGCTCGATGTGAACGGGAAGCCGCGCACGTTCGCTTGCCGTACCAGCAGGGTATCCCCATTCCGAATGATCGTTGCCGCCCCCGTGATCGGCAAGATCGGGGATCGTATCGCAATCTATTTCGGCGATTTCGGCAGCCTTGAGGGACGGGTAAGTGACGCTGTAGCAGGTGAATTCCTGCTCGAACTGTCGATGACGCGCTCGCTGCGTCGGAAAATGGCCGACAAGCTGTCCTGGCTGGAGAAGAAGGAGAAAGATTCCAGCATCTTGGACGTCCGTAAGCAAGCGCGCATAATCCCGGCAAACCCGCATTCGGCACTAACATTTGGCGATGGCAGCGTCCACGGCTGCTTCGTTGTGGACCTTTCAGTATCTGGAGCTGCTGTATCGGCGGAAGTGCAGCCGAACATCGGAGCGCCGCTTGCGTTGGGCGCCTGCGTCGGCCGTGTCGTCCGGCACATAGCAAATGGTTTTGCGATCCAGTTTGTTGAACCGCAGATCCGAGCCACTTTAGAGTACCGCATCGCGCGCCCGGCGCGTGTGCCGATGCCCGCTGGAGCGAAAACCGCACCTCGCGCAAATACAGGAACCGAACAACCGGTCTGGACCACTTCTGTGATGTAGCCGTCGATTTCTCGGCAGCCACCGTCCCGGTCACGGTGACGCTGCAACCGCCCGCACATTCAATAACCTGTTGATATTGTTTGTGATATTAAATTTGACGAGATGTATCGACAAACCTACCCACAAATAAGATTGCTGCTGCTTTGGCATTTCCTTCGGACAAGGGGCCGATTCCGAAATCTTTAGTCGCCCGTGAAGAATGCAGAAGCGGTTGATAATCGGGCCTGACCTGCTTTGACCAAGTATTCAATTTTGCAAGAAAGCGGCGGTCGTGCCGCGGTTTTCCTGCGTTTTGGGATTCTCAATCTGAGCGTTTCGTGATTCCTTCGGGCAGTGTTCGGCTGTCGGGAGGGATCGATGAGCAAGCCGCGCGACGATCGTCAGGTGGATCTGTTCCGGCCGGCGCTGGATGTGATCATCGACCTCGGGCACCCGCTGGTGCGGCTGGCCGCGGAGGTCGATTGGGAGTTTGTCGGCACGCGCTTTGGCGGGGTGTGCCGGTCCGGGCCGGGCCAGCCGCCGTTGCCGACGCGGTTGATCGCCGGGCTTTTGATCCTCAAGCACATGCACAACCTGTCCGACGAGGTGCTGTGCGCGCGCTGGGTGGAGAACCCGTATTTCCAGTTCTTCTGCGGCGAGGCCGTGTTCCGGCACGATCTGCCATTCGACCGCTCCTCGCTGACGCGCTGGCGCCAGCGGCTGGGCGAGGAGCAACTTACGGCGCTGCTGCAAGAGAGCCTTGCGGTGGCGCACCGCAGCGGCGCGCTGCAAACCAGGGATCTGGAACGGGTGGTCGTCGACACCACCGTGCAGGAGAAGGCGGTTGCGCATCCCGCCGACGCCCGGCTCAACCATCGTGCGATCGAGAAGCTGGTCGATCTTGCCAAACGCGAGGGCGTCAGCCTGCGTCAGAGCTATCGGCGCCTCGCCAAGCGCGCGGCGATCATGGTCGGGCGTTACACCCATGCCCATCAGTTCAAGCGCGCCCGCCGCGCGCTCAAATTCCTGCGCACCCGGCTCGGCCGCATCATTCGCGACATCCGCCGCAAGGTCGAAGGCAACGCCGTGCTGGAGGATCGCTTCGCGCCGCTGCTCGATCTCGCCAGCCGCGTGCGGCAGCAGGATCACCGTCAGCGCGGCCCAAAGGTCTATTCGCTGCACGCCCCGGAAGTCGAATGCATCGGCAAGGGCAAGGCGCGCGCACCCTATGAGTTCGGCTGCAAGGTCTCCGTGGTCACCCCGGTCACCGCGCCCAAAGGCGGCCAGTTCGTGCTGCACGCCAAGGCGCTGCACGGCAATCCGTATGACGGCCACACGCTGGGGCCGGTCATCGCCGATCTGCAGAAGCTGACCGGCGTCGACGTCCAGCGCATCCATGTCGACAAAGGCTATCGCGGCCACAGCTATCCGAACCGCTTCAGGGTCTGGATCTCCGGCCAGGTCCGCCGCGTCACCAAGACCATCCGCCGCGAGATGAAGCGCCGCGCCGCGGTCGAGCCGGTGATCGGTCACCTCAAGGCCGAACACCGCATGGGCCGCAACCACCTCAAGGGCCGCGCCGGCGACCGAATCAACCCCGTCCTTGCCGCCGCCGGCTTCAACTTCCACCTGCTGCTGCGCTGGTTCGAACAACTTTTGCGGGTCCTGATGCAGATGCTCTGCCGCGTCATCGGCCCGATCAAATACGCCTAAATCCGAGAGCCGAGGGATTCTTCACGTACGACTCTTTAATAAATTCGGACCAGCCTCTGGCCAGCGGCAGGAGGTGTACCATGCGTGATCATGACTTCGCGTCCGACGGATTCCTCGCGCTAATCGTGACCTCCCTTGTGCTGTTGTGCTCAGGTTGGCTCGTTCTCGCGTTCAGCTAGTCTCGGCTGTGCCGACTCACCTCTCCTCGTCCGGATGCCAGCAAAAAGCCCGCCCCTCGGGAACGAGCGGTGAAGCAGCTATTTACGTTCCTGATTGAACCTGCCGTCGGCCGGCGAGACAGACGCCGTGCGCAATGCGGGTGTCTAGCCGACCCTTAGGTTTTCCGCGGACGTTTTGCCGCGATTTTCGGTTTCCTCATAGCTAACCTTCGCACCCTCGTTGAGGCTGCTTAACCCGGCCCGCTCCACAGCCGAGATGTGCACGAAGACGTCCTTGCCGCCGTTGTCCGCTTGAATGAAGCCAAAGCCCTTGGCCGGGTTGAATCATTTCACAGTACCTGTCGCCACGTCCGAACTCCCTGTTTATTTGGTCGACACCAACATATCCGCCACGTCCGCGGGACGGGTAGCGACCGCGTGCAAGCTGTACTCTCACATGGATGCGCTCCTATTGATGGCCCACCCAGCGAATCCGCAACATTCGTGAGCCCGGTTGGTTGCAGTACCGTGCAAAAAAAGACCCGCCGGCGTGAGCCGGCGGGCTGCTTTTTCTTCAGGCCGATAAGTCTTGGCAATCTCGGACAAGCGTTACAATCGTTGACGTCGCCTTGGCAGGCTCCGGCGCGTCCGTCTGCAGGAAAGCCGTGACCAACTCTTTCACACACTCCAGAACGGCCAGGGCGTCGTCGCGGCCGTCCGGAAGCTGGCCTGCGAGCATCAAGGCGTGCCGCCGGTGCCAGTGCTGCCAAACCGCCCCGAGGCCATCCGCCGGCTGGTTGAACTGGGGCTGAAGGCGAAGAAATGACGAAGAGACCGGGCGAAGTTGAACATAATCCGATCAGCAAAGCCGAGCGCGAAGCGCGTAAGGCCTTCCGCCAAGTCGATGCGGAAAAGGCAATTACTGAGCAAGAGATCGCACAGAAGGCCTTTTCTAAGAACCGCGAGCGTCTCAAGGCCGAGCGGCTCGCAAGGGAGGCTGCGGGGCCACCGGACACGAAAGCGAAGCCGAAGGCGAAGGCGAAGGGGAAATGACGCGCGGCCTTATCGCTTGCGCGCCCGATCGAGTTGCGCTTGGATGCCGCAGGCCCGAGGGAATGGAAATTGTCTAGCCCTGTCACGCGTGGCGAAAATCAAAAATACTGCACAGATTGCGGATCTATTATCAGCGCGCGCGCCGAAATTTGCCCACGGTGCGGCGTGCGGCAGATGAGCCCGCCGGGCGCTTTCGGGGCGACGACTGCAAGCGGCCGAAGCCGAGTCGCAGCTGCCATATTCGCGATTCTGCTCGGCGGCGTCGGAATCCACAAATTTTACCTTGGACAGATCTGGCAGGGCGTTCTCTACCTGCTGTTTTGCTGGACGTTCGTGCCAGCGGTCATCGGCCTCATCGAAGGGATAATCTACCTGACAATGAGCGATGCAGACTTTGAGATGAAATACGGCTGACCGACGCTGGATAGACGTATGCGCCCGATCAAGGATACGATGGCGATGAAGCCCGCTGAGACAATCGATTGCCACGATTGCGGAAATCCGGTGTCATTCAGCGCGGTTTCCTGCCCGCGGTGCGGGTCGAGAGAGCCTTCGGGCCCCTATAAGAAGAGCGCAAAAGAAGCACAGAGACACAGAATCGAAGATCGCAACGATCGAAATCTGTTCGTTACTGCCATGACCCTTGGCGCGGTCGGCGCCAGTTACGGATGGCTGACGAGCGCTACCATGCTGGGCGCGATCGTTGCCGTGATTGGCTACGGCGTGCTTGGAATGTTGGTCGGTGCACCGCTGGGGTTTGCGGCTAATATGATTCGATCGTCATTGTTCATTTGGCATCGACTACGTCGCTGAGCCTGCATGCGATCGTTCGTGATTTCATCTCTAGTCGTTTAACGTCCAGGATCTAATACCATGTCCGACCTCATTGACCTGCGCTGGACACTCCGAGACATCAAAGCGGGCCGCTGAAGCTGACGCCGCTGGACCCCGAACATGTCCGCGAGCTAATCGATCGAGGCCTTGTCGAACTGCAGGACGATGTTCCGGTCATTTGCGAGGCTGGGCTTGACGAACTTGATCGGTCAGGCGCCTGACGCAAAAGAACGGCCCCAGCAGCCAAGACGAACTGGGGCCGAAGTTTAGAAATGCCGGAACGGGAGGCCGACACAATTATTATGTAGGTCCGCAATCCACCGAGACCATTAAATTTTGTTTTAGATTCTTAGATTGGTCTGTCTTCAAGTTACGAGTGCCTATTTCGGCCAGTACCTGCCCGATTGATTGCATGGCTCTCGAGGCCCGGCTATAGAGCGCCCGTCACAATGGCATTAAGGGCGCTATAGGCGATGAAAAACGCTGCACTGATCTCGCTGGCGCTTTGGGGAATGGTGGCGACACTGACGCTTGCGAGCCTACATGAGGGCCGACACTGGCGAGCCGGGCATTATCACGCGGTAGCGCCCTCGCCGCGATCCTAACGCGTCTCCTTGAGTGACTGTGGCCAGGCCCGAGGTGCCCCTGACAAGGCTGAGGTGCAGCAATGGTTGGCATTGACCGAAGAGATATCGCTCTTGGTTTCGGGATCAATGATGGGTCCAAACCGAGCGTGCATGGGCAGGCATGGACCTCAAGATGATGCGTCGATCCTCAGCTGCAAAAGCACGGACTTTGTCGGCATGAAAAATCGCAAGAATGAAATTCACTGCTTCGGCGCAACGTTTTAGTTTTTCCACTTCTTGTTTCGCCGCATCGTCGTCATAGGCAATTTTACTTAGAGCAGAGCGCATTTCGAGATCTCGGACACTTCGACCGTGCACGCCACCGGAGAGGTCACTGTAAAGACTGATAAGTTGAGCAACTGCTGCGAATTTCGGCTCCGTCTTAACAAACAGCGGATGGATTTTCGCATAGTCGCACAGCTCAGTCACGCTCAGGTACCATTTTTTGTCTCTGTTCATTCTTCCGAATTCTATGGGATGATCGGAAAAGTACACATGCCTCAGAGCATTTTCGACAATGCCGCGGATAAGCAGCTTAGATGTCTTCCCGTACCCCATTAGGATCTGGGGCAATATCTGAAGGGCATCTGACGCAATCTCCTCCACAAAAACTTTACTGTGCTCCGGAAGATTCCGGAGCCGGAAGCGCCAAAGGATGAGGCTATAAGTGAAAGAGTGGATGTGTTTTGCGTTGACTAACAATGATGCAGCGGGATGGGCCGATATAATATTCCGCTCTTTAAGAAATGAAGTGACCTGGGCAAAGTCATCTGCAACGGTTGGGATTGGTCGTTTTGACATTTAAAGCTCAAGACCTTTAATGATCCTCTCCCACCTCGATAGGAAGCTCTGCCTGTCGACCTTCTTTGGGGGAGCGGCGCCCATTGATAGAAGCGCGTCTCGCATCGAGATTTCGAGAGCCTCGCGTGCGCGCGGGTCGTTATCTTCCACATATTCGACAATTCTCGCCGCAATATCGCTGCGGGCCATCTTATCGAAACTATAAGTCCTCATTTCGGGAACGACTCGCGCCGCGAATTGAGCCAAATCAGAGTTCTTGGGGAAGAATTTCTTTTCTCGTAAGAGATCGAAGAGATGCATCTGCGCTACGCGACCTCGCCGTGGCGTTTTAGCCGCAAGTGAAGCAGCAAGTCCCGACCGCTTTACCTCCGAGCGAATTGCGAGATCAACGTAAGCTTCGATGACGCGAACCATCGACGGAGTCTCCTTGCAGGCGAGGCGCTTAAAGTTTCGCAAATCATCCAGTGTGTATTCCATAGGGACCTCGGCGACCTTACGAATGAAAGTCAGCCACGCCTTATGTTTATTGTCTGCAGGCACTCATTTCCCCGTTCGTTTTAGAAATTCTAGCGTTATGTCGAGCACCTGCAGCTTAATTTTCGCAGAAGCTTTTTTATAGAGGAACACCGGAAGACGTTCCGTGACAGATTTCGTGACGTTTGTGGATTGGCTAAGATAATCTTTGAAAACCTCTGTTTTTCTCTCTTTCCTGATTTGATCCATGACTTGCTTCATCGCCTGCGGTACCGGACCGGTGACCATCGTGAAAACCAGGCCGACTTGTTGAAGCTTCATTCCGGCATCGTCTGTGAAATCTTCAATGTAACGTTCCAGAAGAGGCAGACCAACGACCGATAGCCAATCAGGCTTTATTGGAACCAGATATTTGTCGCTCGCGAGCATCGCGGCCTGCGTGAAGAACGATATCGTTGGCGGACAATCAATAATCACGTAGTCGTACTTTGAAGCCCTTTCCTTTAGAAATGACTTTAGACGCTTTTCCGCTCCCCGGGGCGCCATCTCAGCCTCAATGATTGATAAATGATTCGGAAGCAAATCGAGCCTGCCCGGCTTTCCGTGCATACCCGCGTATATTTCGACCGTGCAATCCGCCAAGCTCATTTTGGTTTTACCAGCGACCTTGGCGAGCCCTGTTGTCGTGTTTACCGCGCCGGCCCGTCGAGGAATGAAAATGTCTTTCAACGTTCCCTTCGCTTTAATGTGCGCGAGATAATCCTCGTCATCGAGGAGGCACTGAGTGGCATTGAACTGCGGATCGCCGTCCACCACTAAAACCTGTTTGCCATGCTGGTGAGCGAGCGCATAGGCGACGTTTACTGCGAGCGTCGTTTTTCCGACACCGCCCTTCATGTTCATGAACGAGACGACTTGCATGATTCTCCCCACACCATTTTTCGCATCCTAGACGCGAATGGTAAAAAGCATACACATTTATGGGTGAGTGAAAGCCGCCGTTACCGCGGTGGCAACTAAGGGCCGCGGCTCTAATCTATTGATAAATATATGATATTTTTATCGGCCCCGAGCTTGGCGCAGCGCGTCGATTTTGTTGGCCACGAATGACGACGCCGCTTTGCTGGCGGCACTTAAATTCACTGCCCGCAGCGACATGGAAATTTGGGATGTGACCGACTGGGGGCCCGAATGCCGGCGAATGAGCCGGTTTGAGCTACTGCTCTTCTCGACCCTCAATCGCGATCGCGGTCGTGGTCCTTGTGGTGGTGGTGACCGTGACCTTCGCCGTGACCATTATCCCCCCAACCGCTGGCGCCCCGGCCACCCGAATGCGCGATGGCGGTTGAGTTAAGAGACGTCGACAACAGGACCGTAAGTGCCGGCGGCGTGATCACGGCAAACCTGCCGCATGCAGCGAGGAATTTTCGGCGATCGGCGATAGAAGCGGCGTCGTCTTTCGGTTGTGACATGGCGCTGTCCCTTTGCTCGTCGTTACGAATTTAAATAAAATACCGCAATTAACTATAAATTACCATTAATATTTAATGTTCCATTTGTTTCATTTAAAATTCGGCCTCAATGGAACGAGCACGACCAGTCACAATTGAGAATGCAAGCCCCTAGTGGTCTGATTCATTCAGACGATTCCCAAATTGAGCGAAGCAGTTCAATCTCTCTGCATGAGAGCAGGAATTGTCGTGAACGTCACTCGAGCGGACCGCCATCGACTTGAGGCGATCGTCTCGGATCGCAGCGCGGCGCAAAAGTACGTGTGGCGGGCCAACATCATTCTTGCCACTGCCGAAGGCTGTGGTACCGCCGAGATCATGCGCCGCTCGGGCAAATCCAAGCCCGTGGTGTGGCGATGGCAGGCGCGGTTCATGGCGGAGGGGGTCGACGGGCTGACACGCGACAAAACGCGCAAGCCCGGCAAGCAGCCCCTGCCGGCCAGCACGGTCCAGAGAGTGGTCGACCTGGCGCTCGGGCCGCCGCCGGGACAAGAAACCCACTGGACCGGCCGGATGCTGGCGAAGGCCGCCGGGGTGAGCCTGCGCTCGGTGCAACGTATCCTTGAGGCCCATCAACTCGCGCCGCATCGCATCCGCACGTTCAAGCTGTCGAACGATCCGAAGTTCGCCGAGAAACTCAAAGACGTCGTCGGCCTTTACGTCGATCCTCCTGCCCATGCGGTCGTCCTCTCAGTCGACGAAAAGAGCCAGGCGCTCGATCGCACCCAGCCAGGGTTGCCGATGAAGCCGGGTCGTGCCGGCACGATGACCCACGACTACAAACGCCATGGCACCACCACGCTGTTCGCTGCCCTCAACATCCTCGACGGCACCGTCATCGGCCGCAATATGCAGCGCCATCGCCACCAGGAGTTCATCCGATTCCTCAACACGATCGAGGAACAGGTCCCGGCAGGGAAAGTCATCCACGCCATCGTCGACAACTATGCGACCCACAAGCATCCGAAGGTACGCCAATGGCTGGCCCGGCATCCCCGTTGGACGTTCCACTTCACCCCGACCTCCGCATCGTGGCTCAATGCGGTTGAAGGCTTCTTCGCCAAGCTCACACGCCGTCGCCTGAAGCGAGGCGTGTTCCGATCCGTCGTTGACCTGCAAATTGCCATCAACCACTTCGTCGCAGAGACAAACGCCCACCCCAAACCATTCGTCTGGACCGCCGACCCAAAGCGCGTCCTCGCCGCCGTCAAACGTGGGAAACAAGCGTTAGAGTCGCTCCACTAGCACTACTTTGGCAATTTTTTAGCGGCGGCGAGTTTTTGGGATTCCCAAGAGAAGGTTTGCGTGATTCATGGGAGGTCGGCTGGCGGAGGGCCGATCTATGGACGTGGACTGGCAAGTTGATCTTGATCGCTGGCTTGCGCCGTTTGTCGCGGCGCTGCGGCACAAGACGCGGGCCCGGATGTGCCCTCTCTATGTCGCGGGTTTGATTGGTCCAGGAGACCGCAAGAGTGTTCAGCCGATGGCAGCACGCGCCAGCGGTGTCGGTTACGATCAGCTCCATCATTTCGTCGCTGCCGGAGTTTGGGACACTGCTCCACTCGAGGCTGCCCTGCTGAAGGAGGCAGATAGATTGGTTGGCGATGATGCAGGTTTTCTTGTCATAGATGATACGGCGTTGCCCAAGAAGGGACGTCACTCGATTGGCGTCGCGCCACAATATGCCTCGTCGCTCGGAAAGACTGCCAACTGTCAGTCGCTGGTTTCGCTAACGTTGGCGTCGCGGGAGGTGCCGGTGATGGTGGGCCTGCGGCTGTTCCTGCCCGAGAGTTGGACAAATGATCCTGAGCGCATGGCGCGGGCCCGTGTGCCGAAGGATAGACAGACTGCTCTGACAAAGCCGGAGATTGCCATCGAGGAGATCGACCGCGTCATCGCCTCCGGTGCGCGTTTCGGCTATGTGCTTGCCGATGCAGGGTACGGCTCCAGCGGGCCTTTCCGTCAGGCTCTGAGCGAACGCGGTCTGCTGTGGGCGGTGGGTCTGTCGCGGCGCCAGAACGTCTATCCCGCCGACATTGCCCTGATCTTCCCCGTCGCGAAGACCGGAAAGCCCCGCAAATACCACATCCCTGATCAGCCGCCGGTCTCTGCTGAAGCGTTATTGGCTGAAGGCAAATGGCAAAGGGTCAGTTGGCGGCGGGGCACCAAAGGTCGGCTGACATGTCTCTTCACTGCCCGCCGTGTCCGGGTTGCGGATGGCCATAAGCACCGGATGCTCAATAACCGTGTGCAGTGCATGCCTGGCGACGAGGTCTGGCTCGTCGGCGAGCGGCGATCGACCGGGGAGCAAAAATACTATGTGTCGAACCTGCCGGTCGATACCACCATCAAGACACTCGCGGCTACTATCAAAGCCAGATGGGTCTGTGAACAGGGCCACCAGCAGCTCAAGGAAGAGCTTGGGCTCGACCACTTCGAAGGAAGATCCTGGACCGGATTACATCGACATGCCTTGATGACGATGATCGCCTACGCCTTCCTACAGTCCCGCCGCCTTAAAGCAGCGGGACGAAAAAAAAAGAATCTCGGGACCGCCACCACAACCAAGCATGCCGGCCATCAGGCAAGCAATCCTCGACCTCTTCGCAAGACCTCCACCCCGACGATGCCCTCACTGTGACATGCTACTTGCAGATATCGCGAAGCCTAAAGTGCCAAAGTAGTGCTAGGATGCCGCTGCAGCAATTGCGAGACCGATCAAGCGGTTGGACCCGTCGCGGGCTCCGATGGCTTTATCTATGTCTGCATCTATGTCTGCGATCGCTGCGGGTGGTGGGGTTTCGATCCCTGCCATATGGATATGGATTCGCCTCCAGCGACGGGGAACCGGGACGGTTAGGCCGTCCGATGATAAAAAACCGCGCTTGCCAAGGCGGCCCTTGTAGCCCCGCCGAATAGTTTTATCCGAAAACGACGCCACCCGGCGGCTGGCCCTTCCGCTGACCTCGTGGGCCGGTCCTCGCCATCCGCAAGGAAATTCCCAGCGCACAGGCTTTGATCTTTATCGCAGCGGCGGACCGGCGGAGCTCCCTTGCCAGATCGCCGGGTGGCACTTTGCCAGCCAACGCCCGCAGTCGTGTGAGATCTTCGTCACTCCATCGGACGCGCATGCTTTTTGAGATATATTTTGACACCGTCAATCTCCTTTGCCTCCTGGAAGCCGTGGGATTTTCCAAATCGGTATTTGCGGTGTCAACAGGATTCTCCGCTAAACTGGACGGATGCCAGAGACACTCACCATGCGGCGCACCGTCATCGGCGGTGACACCCTGCAGGACGACTACTGCGTGATGAGCGAAGGCCGCGCGATCGGGCGAATTCGGCTGGCGACCGAGCGCAGCTGGCAGGGCTCCGTCTGGGTTTGGATGATTAACGTCCCGCTGCCGATCCCCGCATGGGGCAATGGAGACGCTGGCTCGCTGGATGAGGCCAAGACCCGCTTCCGGGCAGTGTGGGAAAGGTTTCGGGCGGGCCTGACCGAGCACGATATCCAGCACTGGCACCATCATCAGGATGCCTCGGCTAACCGATCGAGCAAGCGTTAGTCTGGCAGCGCTCGGCAGGAACATTACCCCTGAAACGTAGTTCTCAGAGCTTGAAAGGAGAACGAGCATGTCGACAAACAAACCACCGCCGGATGGCCACAGGGTTGGTGCCGTAAAGGATCGATCCCAGGTCAAGGCTGAGATCGACGATGTCGAGCGCTCCACCAAGCGCGACACGACCACCGGCCAGTTCATGGACCAGAAAAAGGACGACGAGAAATTCAAAGGCGTTCGCAAAGAGAACGGCTGACAGGGCGGATGTACCCCCTTTTAGCAATGAGGCCCCAGTGCATGACCGGGGCCTTTATTTTTCAGGCGACCTCAATGCGTATTGGTCTCCTGCCATTTTTCCAAGTCCGGTTTAGGCGTGTCGAAGCCGTCCGGATTTTGGGTCTTTCGCGCGTTCTGCTTCCAGGGCTCGTCCGTAGCTGGAGAGGGTTTCCAGTCGGTCTTTTCGTGCGGATCGTCTTTCGGGGTTTCTTTGCTCATTTGTCGCACTCCTTATTGCGCAACAACAACGGCCACCGCTGCTCGTTCCGGAACGAATTGCCCGCATCTCACTTGAATCGCGGTTCCTGTTGAGTTGGTGGAGTTGCGTCATGCGTCGGTCCGGCTGGACCCCGTCGATCGTGCCGAACGGCCACGATCAGAACGTCTACTTGGTGGTGGACTGCGACGGTAGCGGGCGCCGCTGCCTATGGCGCGAGACAGACGTCGCCGACACTGACCTCGAAACTGTCATCACCGACCTGCTCTCCGGCCAGTATCCTGATCCGCTCCGGGTCGTCGCCTTCAACACCGTCGAGCATTGGGCGCAGGACGTTTCCGAGGATGTTGCGCGCGAGGTGCGCCGCCGCGCTGATTTGAGCTACGCCGATCTGGTCCCCGGCGTCGAAGAGTTCGTTACCCGATACGCAGGCCCAGAGCGCCAATTGACCATGAGGCTCGTCTGATGTCGAAAGCCGGCTGGTACGTCCATTTCCGCGAACCGATCCTGACACCGAAAGGCGCTCTTCTGATTACGCTGCGGGATGCCGGCGACTACATCACCAGACTACCGAAGGCCGAACACGACAGCAAACCATGGCAGACCGCGATGCATTGCCTGCTGCAGGCGGCCGATAGCGGCGGCCCGACCGACTTCGCCCGGATGGGCGTGATGCAGGCGCTCTACCCGAAAGGCGACCCGGTTTATTCGCCGCGGACCAAGGAGCCAAAATGGCGGCGGGCAAAGCTCGTGAGGGACCAATGAAAACGCCGGACCTTGAACTGGTGCTACGCGCAGTGGAAGACGCCCGGCGAATCTTGGGCGAATATATCGAGCCAGACCGGCTGCGCGCCCGGGGGAGACGGTAGAACGCCTGCTCGCCACCCTCGATCGCGAAGACCTAATCCAAGCGCTTGACCGGCTGAATCGTCGGCGCGTGATCAGGCTGGTGGAATGAAGGGGTGAGTCAGACAGATGGCATGGGGGCGACTGTGCCAAGGTACGTCTTCTATTTATGCCGGGGCGCCAGAGCCATTGAGATCCAAGATGGCCTCGAACTTCCGGACCTAAACGCCGCAAAAGAGGAGGCCGTTTTCTCGGCGCGGAAACTCTTGAGGAAAACTCTCAGGTCGGGCGAGTGGCCCGATAACGTAGTGATCACCGATGACAAAGGACAAGAACTAATCACCGTCGGGATCGCTGAATGGTCCCGTTAAGAAACAACGAAAAAGACTGCGCCGCCAGCTCCGCCCTGCGTCACGGCGCCCGGGACCGGCCGATTTGATCAAGTCGACACACTCAATCTCGGCGCGTGATCGGGCTGATGGAGTGAGACGGAGTGAGAGTGAGAGGCCCCGCCTCAAGCTTGGAGGACCATTCGGCGGAGCCTCCCGCGCCGCGCTTAGGTTAAGGGGCGACGCGCGGCGCCCAACTCAACGCTGCCAGCGGAAACTAGTTTCGAAACTAAAAAAGCCGCCACCCAGAAGGATGACTCTTGGCGCTAGAGGTACATTCCGGCCGGAGTGATCATCCATTGGAACACCTTTCGGAGGCCCGCATTCTTCCGGGAGGGGCATCAAAAAAACTCAGCGAGGAAACGCAATGAAAAAATTACTTTTGATAACTGTGGCTACCGCACTGATCGGCGGCGCCGCTCTCGCCCAGACGGGTGCAAATCCGAACGCGCCGCAAATGAACTCGACCGGTACCGGCGTGACCGCGCCGGGGACGTCCCCGACGGGCACGGCGGTCGATCGACCGACCGGCACCACTGGTTCGTCTCCCCGCGCTGTCGGATCCGAGAAAGGGAATAACGCCAACTCGCCGAGCGGGAGCAATAGCGCGGCGGGGCCAAACAAAACGAACAACTCATCCGAGGGCCGCACCTCCGGTGGCGGCGGAGGTGGCTCCGGGGGCGGCTCCGGCAACTAACAACAGAGAACAAACCGCCGCATGCTGTA